>NZ_CP113061.1:2905833-3250000 GCF_026625745.1 Asticcacaulis sp. SL142
GGTGGCGCTACCCTTGGCGTCGACGAAATTTGTCGCACTGATGGGCTTTGGCGTGATTTTCTTACCGTCACGATACAGATTAAAAGTGGTTTTATCCGCATCATTGCCGAGCAGTCGCCAGCTTACCAGCACGCCCTTTGTGGCCGGAACGGCGACTACGCCGCGGTCGAGGGCTTCCATCAGGCGCGGACCAGCCTGTGCCAGGGCGGGCACTGACATGGTGAGTACAGCCAGCGCAGGTATAAGGGCGCCTGTGCGGCGAAGGTGACGTTTCAGATCATGCATCTGATTATATCCTTGAGTTCAGTTTCCCCGGTTAAAGGCTGGCCCTGTCGGATCGGTACAACCGCGGTGCCTTATTATTATGTGTGCAAGGCTACGCCTTTGCCGTGAGCGAGACAAGCGCAATTTGATCGATCGTGCGCGATATTAATCGCGGTATTAGGGTGAGGCAAAAAAAACGGTGAGAGCCAAGGGAATGGCTGTCACCGCTGTAAGTCAATAACTTCGGGGACGCGCCCGGAAGCTATCTCGGGAAGTTGCCTCGCGCAATTTAAGGGCAATATGCGCCATAAATCACAAGACAGCGTGGCCGGCAAAACGCTTGAAATGAACACAAGTGTCATGCTGAACATAATAGTACGATATTAATCTCAATTGCGCAATAACAATCAAAATCGATTTTTAACAAGCGCGCTGTTAGCGCTATCATTTTTTTGCCGGTCTATAAAAACTGCATATGTGAAGCGTAAACATTAGTTTCATATTATTCAATATGTTACCGGTTATTCGATTATGTCATGGCTTGGTGTGGCCCATGAAAGGCTTAATGGGCGCGCATCGCGTGGGTGCCGAGAGCGTAAGATTGTGGCGGTTTGGTAGAAAAATTGTGTTCTTTTTGTAACGCAAGCGCACCTATTTGACCATATTGACGGACAATATGGCGCAAATGATCAAAATGTATCTTGACTTGCCACAATCAATCAACAAAGGTTAAGGCATCCCACAAGGGGTTGATAAATGAGGCCGATTAACGGCCCAGCAAAAGGGAGATGACACAGGGAACCGTCCGCTTGCGGAAGGGCTTTGATAAAGAGTGCGCCCGCACGGCAAATGCCGGGCCGGTTTTGCATTTCAAGCCAGCCGTCAGCGGTATTTTTTCACGGTCATCAGTAACATCAAGTACGGGCGGCAGCATAGCTGACCTGTGCGGATTGCGTTCTCTTTTCAACCTCTGGGGCAGGTGCCGACACAAGGCGCCGGGCTTTAAAAAAGCCAGCACCAGGAGGACTATTTTGATGTTTACCAACCGTAACCGGTCATTTGCCAAAGCCCTGCAGCACGGCACGGCCATGACTCTTGTTTCCATGATGGCGCTGTCGGGCGTGGCTGTGGCTCAGGACGCGATTGTCTCGTCTAGCCAGGCCGGCGCGCCGGTCGCCGCCGCTGCTGACGAAGACATTCAGGAAGTCGTCGTCGTCGGCGCCCGCGCCGCCCAGCAATCGGCCAATGATCGCAAAAAACGCGCCAAGACGGCGATGGATTCCATCGTCGCAGATGATGTTGGCGCTTTCCCTGACAAAAACCTGAACGAAGCGATTTCGCGTATCGCTGGCGTAGCGCTGCAGCGTGACGAATTCGGTGAAGGTAGTGGAATCGATATCCGTGGCAATACTGCAGAGCAGACGCGCGTTGAACTGGACGGCATGGGGGTCAGTAACGCCAGCTTTGCCTTGAGCGGCACACAAAATGCTCGCGGCGCTGAGATGGTGGCGCTGCCATCTGATCTTATTAAAAGTGTGGATGTCATCAAAGGATCTACGGCTGACATGACCGAAGGGTCACTTGGCGGTGGTGTTAAAATTCAGACCCGTACAGGGCTTGATTTCAAAAAGCCTTATCTGTCGCTTCGCGTCGGTGCACGCCGCAACTCGCTTGGGGAGCAGTGGAAGCCAGATTATAATCTGGTGGCCTCGCGCAAGTTCCTGAATGATCGCCTGGGTGTTGTTTTGAGCCTAACTGGCAGCAACTATCAGAACAATTCCAGTTCACAGGGGACATCGGCTAACAATACCGGATATCTGGGGCGCCTTGATTTCGATGGTTCTGCGGAAAAGACGTTTGAGTTCAACCCCTCGACCGTGGGTGGCACAGGCGTTGGTGCAACTTTGAACCCGGATACGCTGCTAGCCAATTCAAGTTTTACACCGCGTCAAATTGTCGAAAGATCAGCTTCGGCGCAAACCAAAGCCGACTGTAGCACGGCATTTCCGCTCTTGACGACGGGATCAAACAACGTCAAGAACCAACGCGTTTACGAACTTCAGACTTGTCTAAATCAATGGAACGATCTTGAGCCAAATTTGGTTCGCAGCTACGATAATACGCAGTTGGATGAGCGTTTCTCTGCTGACATTCGCTTTGATTACAAAATCAGCGATAATTTTACCGTATTTGCCAAATATAACAAATCAACGCGCGAGGTTGACCGCCAGTATCGCTGGCGTAGCCTTCAGGGCGGGCAAGAAACACCGATTAACCCCGGCAATATTTATACGACAGCGGGCAATCCTAACGGCGTATGGAATATTGCAGCCGGTTCACCATACCAACAACGGGTCGTTTCACCGACGGCTGCTGGGAAGTATTTCCTCTATGATGGCGTTGGTATCTACAACAATAACCCGGCTATAGGTAATGTTGTTGGCATTGATCCGTCCACGGTCAAAGTCGATGAGAATCACTTTGTGACTGAGTATGTGCTGACAGATGCCAGTTCGAACATTACTCAATCGTGGGAGCCGTTCGAAACAACCAATACATTTGCTCAGTTTGGAGGCAATTATAATAGCGGACCGTTGAAGGTCGAGTTTATGGTCGGTAAGTCTGAAGCCGATTATAAACGCTTCAATATCTCAACAAACCGCTCCTTCAATTATGGTGCGGCGCGCTTCTTTGTGCAGCCCAGTGGTTTGTGGTCGCATGAGATTTTAGGCAGCTACGATGAGACCAATCCTGCGAACTACGTGCAGTTAAATTCTCAGGCGGCAATCACGACGGCTGTGGCTCCTACGTATGAAGTGCCAGCAGGCGTTCCGGTAAGAACCGTTGCGCAACGTCCGCTAGTGTCAAACAGCTTTGCTTTGAACTTTGACGCTTGGATTGGGGAGTCTACTGAAACCACCGCAAAGATAGATGTTACCTATAATCTTGAAGATAAATTGCCATTCTTCAGCGCTTTCAAGATCGGTGTGAGCCAGCGTAATCCACAAGGTAAGGCTTGGTCGCGTCCGGGCGGTCGTACAATCTCGAACGCTGTTGGCAGTTATTTGGTGGGGGGTGTTGTAAACCCGAACTACGTACCCGCGGTGGTCTTGCCGTCGACTTTGATGCGCGGGTCGTTCCGTGCTTGTCAGCCAACGGCAACGTCGATTGAGGCCTGTAACTATGGTTATGTGCCGGCGAGCAATATGTTTAACGCTCTGACGGGCGTGACGACATACACCCCTGCCGAAATGCAGGCTCTGATTGCAGCAACCATTTCACAGCCAGATTCCAATTTCTTCAATGACTATGAAGGTGCGGAGAATATGGAAAACTGGCAGGGCATTGACGTTAAAAAGTTGGTTAGCCTTGTGCCTTCCGCCCAGAACTACAACTTCAATTGTATGAAGAGCTGTGTTGCCAGCGATGGCAAGGTGTATGATCAGTTCTTCCAGGGCTATGACGAAAAGATTACTGCTGCCTACTATATGGCAGAGTTTGAACAGCCTCTGCCGCTGGGTATGGAATTGGTTGGTAACTTTGGTCTGCGGGCGGTTGAAACCGAAGCCACGGGTCAGGGAGCCTTCACCCTGCAATCCGTCCGTACGACAGCGGCATTTGATCCGCTTAACCCGACTGCGGCTGCGGGTATCGTGACTACAAGCTATACGCAGCAGGTTGAATTTACGCGTACCACCCGCGATTATTTGCCGACATACAACGTCGGTGTATGGGTTGTGCCGGATCAAGTCGTCGTCCGCTATTACAAGGGCAAGACGATTTCGCGTCCTGGCGTTAACTTCATGTTACCGGCCGGTACCTGCACCGTCGATGAGCGTCGTGAATTGGATGTCATCGGTTTTGACGGCGACAACTCATGTAGTGTCCGCGTAGGTAACCCTGAGTTGAAGCCGTATACGGCCTGGGACCAGAACTTGAGTGTGGAATGGTATCCTAACCGTGACACCATGCTCTCTCTGGCCACCCATAAATTGGACGTCCTTATTGGGAATGTTGTTGGGACCAGCGCCACAGGTAAGTTGTTTGCCGGTTCTGACTATGTCGACCCTGTAACGGGACAGGCTTTGGCTGATCTGGAATTTACGTATCCAACGTATGAAAATGCTCCAGGTATTGAACGTACAGGTTGGGAGTTTACCTCTAAAACGGCATTTACCTTCCTGCCTTGGTATTTCCGTTACACTGGTGCGGACTTCAACTATTCTAAGTTAGAGTCTAAAGGAGCGACCAATATCATCAACCCAAACACGGGTGAGGTCATGCCGCCGCAGCGAGAGTCAGATTATTTTGCAAACCTGTCGCTGTGGTATGATGACGGTAAAACCAATGCCCGCATCACCTATCAGGCGCGTGGTGAGTATTTCATCTGTATTGAATCTTGCGGTAGTAATGGTCGGAACAATTATCCGAGCGAGATTGGTTTTGATGCCCGTCCTGCGCCTTATCAGCCTGGTAATGCCGTCTGGCAGGATGAAACTAAATATGTTGATGCAAAGATCACCCATAAGTTCCGCCCGAATGTGGAATTCTATGTTGAAGGCCGTAACCTGACGAAGCAAGGCACGACCACTTCGAACGGTGCCGATCGTACGTTTGCAGACGGGACGCCTACGGTTCATAACTTGAACTATGGTGGTCGTACCTTCTCCTTCGGTGTCACCTACCGCATGCAATAGTTCGAGTTAGTAAGCGTACATCGTAACCCGACTGCCGCCGCCTGAGAGATCAGGCGGCGGTTTTTTGTTGATTGATGTTGACATAAGTTGCGCAGTAGCGTCTGTTTTAATCAAGATCGGCCAATGGTATAACCCATTCTTACGCCGGAAATGCGCCTATGCTGCGTATAAACCATAACCGCGGAACCTAGGGTAGGACACATGGCATCAAACATCATCTCACGTCGTCACATGTTGCAGTCGGCGGCCGCCTTAGGCGCGGTGGCTTATGCCGCTGGTAATGCCATGTCGGCCAGAGCGGCCACCGGACAGGTCTCTGGCAAGGGCAAGCCGGTATCGGCCACGTCTTTGTCATGGATGGATAAGGTGACGCCGACGCGCTTTGACGGCACGACCTTAGGTGTGCCGTGGCCGCGCGGGACGGTGAAGGCCACCCAGGCGCTGAAACTTACCGACGCCAATGGGCAGGAAGTGGCATCGCAGTCGTGGCCGCTGGCCTACTGGCCGGACGGGTCGTTGAAATGGTCGGCCCATGCGGTCGCAGGTTCCGAAGGTCTTGCGGGCGCATCAGTCGTGATGGGTAAGCCTAAAGTACCGGCCAATGCCGTGCGCGTCACCCAGACACCGGCCTTGATTACGGTCAAATCCGGTGATCTGACCTGGCAGGTGCCAACATCAGGCGAGGCCCTGATCGCCTCTGCCACCAAGGGCGGGCGCACGACCCTGCGCGATATGAAGCTGGTGGCGCGGTCGCAGGATCAGGCGGATCTGGAGGCGACGGGTTCTGTCACCCAATCGCAATTTACCTCGAAAGTCACCAAGGTCACGGTCGAACAGACCGGACCGGTACGCGCGGTGCTTAAGGTCGAAGGAACGCACAGTGGTGGCGGGCGCGACTGGCTGCCGTTCTCAGTGCGCCTCTATTTCTATGCGGGCTCTGAAAGTGTGCGTATCGTCCATAGCTTCATCTTTGACGGCGCCCCTTTCAAAGACTTTATCCGTGGCCTTGGGGTGACGGCCAAGGTCGCCATGTCGGACGAGACCTATAACCGCCATATCCGCCTGTCGGGTGAAGGTGTCGGTGTGTGGGGTGAGGCGGTCAAGCCGCTGACCGGCCTGCGTCGTCCGGCCGGTAAAAAGGCTCAGGCCGCCCAGATCGCCGGTGAAGCGGTGAAGATTGAGGACATCGGCAAGCCCGTTCAGGATGGCCTGAAATGGATTCCGGAATGGGGCGATTTCTCGCTGTCGCAACTGACGCCGGATGGCTTTACGCTTAAAAAACGCACCGAAAAAGGTCACGCCTGGATCGATTCCAATGCCGGGACGCGCACCAAGGGATTGGGCTATGTCGGTGGGGCCGCAGGCGGCGTGGCGCTGGGTTTTAAGGATTTCTGGCAACGCGCTCCGACCGCGATTGATATCCGTAATGCCCATACCGATCTGGCGGAAATTACCGCCTGGCTGTGGTCGCCGGACGCCCCGGCCATGGATGTGCGCCCCTATCGCTCGGCCGGTGAAATGGACACCCATCCCGAAGAGATCGAAGGGCTGAACATCACCTATGAGGACTATGAAAAAGGCTGGGATACCGCGCACGGCGTGGCGCGCACGTCCGAGCTTAATCTGTGGGTGCTGAACACGACGCCGAGCCATGAGGTCTTTTCCGGCATGGCCGAAAGTGTCGCCAATCCGCCGCGCCTGATGGTGTCACCGGAGCGCATCCATGCCGCCGGTGTGTTTGGTGACTGGGATGTGGTCAATGCCACGACGCCGGCACGCAAAATCCTCGAAGACCGTCTGACCTATCAGATCGACTATTATATGCAGCAGGTCGAAGCCCATCGCTGGTACGGGTTCTGGACCTACGGCGATGTCATGCACACCTATGATGCCGACCGGCACATGTGGCGCTATGATATCGGCGGCTATGCGTGGGACAATTCCGAGCTGTCGACCGATCTGTGGATTTGGTACACATTCCTCAGAACCGGGCGGGCCGATGTCTTTAAGTTCGGTGAAGCCATGACGCGCCAGACCGGCGAGGTCGATGTCTATCATCTGGGGCGCTTCAAAGGCTTTGGCACCCGTCACGGGGTTCAGCCGTGGTCGGATTCGTCCAAGCAGCCGCGGGTGTCCAACGCTGCCTACCGCCGGATTTTTTACTTCCTGACTGCCGATGAGCGGGTCGGTGATCTGATGCGTGACCTTAATGAATCCGATTTCTCGCTCAAGAATGTCGATATTTCGCGTAAACTGCCACCGTCACCAGAGCGTGAAACGCCGGATGGCATCGTCAACTCATCGTTTGGTACGTCGTGGGGCTCGTTTATTTCGGCCTGGCTGACCGAGTGGGAGCGCACCGGCGATACCAAATGGCGCGATCGTATCATCAACGGCATGGTCACAATTGGCGGTTTGAAACGCCGCTGGTTTGCGTCATCGGCGCCTTATGATCTCAAGACGGGCAAGTTCCTGGGCGAAGGCGACTATATCGCCGTGTCTCACCTTAACGGCGTGTTCGGCGTGGTGGAGATGAGTTCTGAGCTGCTGTCGCTGATTGATGAGCCGCTTTACCGTAAGGCCTGGCTGGAATATTGCCGCTATTATAATGCGCCGAACGATGACTTGCAGGCCCTGCTTGGCACCGTGCCACGCGGGCGTAACCTGCGCGATTCCCATTCGCGCCTGACGGCCTATGCGGCCTATCATGAAAACGACAAAGCGCTGGCCCTGCGGGCGTGGAGCGAGTTCTTTGGCGCTGAAGGGCGCGAATCTGACGGTGGTTTAGGCCGCCGTACCACCCGCATTGACGGGGTGGCGACGCTGCGGCCACTCGATGAGGACAACAGCCTGTCAACTAATGGTACCGCCCAGTGGGGGCTGGCGGCGATCCAGAACATGGCCCTGATCGGCGACAGCCTTGAGGAGGCCGCGGTCCTTGTCGGCATCGTAAAATAAACCAAAGGCTTAGTTGATCTTCGTCATCAATTCATCGGCCCGTTGTTGATCCAATGGGCCGGTGACCTTATCGATGATCACCCCATCCGGGTGCACGATATAGGTTTCGGGCACACCGGAAATGCCGAGGTCAAGTCCCATATCGCCCGGTTCATCGCTGATGACCACAGCATAGGGATCACGGTGTTTGACCAGATAATTCAGGCTGTTCACCGGCGTGTCTTTGTAGGCAATGCCGATGATGACCGCACCTTTGGATTTCATATCGAGCAGAAACGGATGTTCGGCCAGACAGGGCGTACACCAGGACGCAAAAATATTGACCACGATGGGTTTATCGTAAGTCGCGGCAATGGTTTTAAGGTCGCGCAGTTCGGCGGTTTTCAGATCGGGCAGGGCGCGGATTGGCACAGGTTGGCCAACCAGTTCGCGCGGCTGGTATTCGGTTTTTTTGTGGAAATTGAAATATCCGAACACACCCACCAGAGCGGCCAGCACGATCAGCGGAATGAAAGCCAACAGCCGTTTCATGTTTCGGATTTAACGTCTTTCAGCGCGTCCTGAAGGGCGTCGAGTTTTGTCTTTTGCACGCTGCGGGCGCGCAGAGATGCGATCACCAGCGCGGTTAGGGCCACAGCGGTCGCACCATAGCAACCCCAGACGTAGAACCCGTATTTGCCCATATCGAGATCCATGCGAGTACCTTTACTGGAAACTTAAACGCGCCCGCAGGGTGCGGTAGCGGCGGGTGATGATCTCAGCATCTATGCGCACCAGCCACAGCCAGACGAACAGAACTTTGAACGCCAGCGCCATGACCAGCAGCGGCCACAGCATGTCAGGGGCAATGGTCGGGCCGTCCATACGGACAACCGACGCCCCTTGGTGCAGGGTGTTCCACCAATCGACGGAAAACTTGATAATCGGCAAATTGACCAACCCGACCAGCGCCAGAATGGCTGTCGATTTCGCGGCCCGCACTTCATCGTCGATCGAGGCATGCAGGGCGATATAGCCGATATAAAACAAAAACAGTACCAGCACCGACGTCATGCGCCCGTCCCATTCCCACCACGTCCCCCACATCGGCTTGCCCCAAAAAGAACCGGTGATCAGAGCCAGAGCGGTAAAGACAGCGCCGATGGGGGCGGCGGCCTTGGCGGCGGCATCGGCCAGCGCATGACGGAAAATCAGTCCAAAGAATGAGGCGATACCCATGATCAGGTAAACCGCCATCGCCATCCAGGCCGCGGGCACATGCAGGTACATGATGCGCACGGTATCGCCCTGCTGATAGTCTTCGGGTGAAGCAAAGCAGAGGTATAGCCCCCACACGAACAACACTGCCGCGAGTCCGCCAATATAGGGGCGGATCGGGGCAAAGACGCGCGTAAATCGCTCAGGGTTAGCCAGCCAGGTGATCATGGTTTCGACATAGGGCTTTTGCAGGGTTAAGACAAGATATCAAGAGAGCGCGCTTTTGAGCGCCGCCCCCATGGCGATCGGCCCCAGCGCCAGCGCAAACAAGGCGTAGGCGGTAAGCAAACTCAAGGCCTGAACCACCGGCGCGCCGGCTAGGTAGGCCTGCATCAAACCCGCACCAAAAATGACCGGCGGCACATAGAATGGCAAAACCAAAAGTGCGATCAGAACCCCGCCCTTGCGGGTGCCGAGGCTTAAACTCGCCCCGATGCCGCCGATAATGGCAAAGCTTAAACTGCCCAGAATAGCCGCGATCAGGCTGATAAAAGCCGCGTCCACCGGCGCGCCCAGAATAATCATGACAAAAGGTGTGAGTACCGCCAGCATAAGCCCCGTGCCCAGCCACTGGGCCAGACATTTCAGCAGAGCGATGACTTCCATAGGCAGCGGGCCAAGGCGCAATATATCAAACAGGCCGTCCTCATAGTCGCGCTCAAACAGCCGCTCCAGCGACAGCAGCGAGGCCAGCGCCAGACTGAGCCAGGTCAGGCCGGGGGCGACCCGCGACAACGTGCCGCTGTCGGAACCTAGGCTTAGCGGGATCATGGCCATCAGGGTCAGGTAAAACCCGACCGCCAGAAGCGGCCCGCCGCCACGGGTCAGGGACAGGCCGAGATCGCGCTTGAGCAGGGACAGGGCCGCATGGGGGGCGGCATTAATCTTGGTCGACAAGGGCTGCCTCCTGCGCGGATATGTCAGGGCGGGTCAGGTGGACGGTGCGGGTCTCAAACGGCAGCCGGTCATGGATGGCCGCAATGATGATGCCACCATCGCTCACATGGTCCTGCATCAGCCGGGCGGCTAAATCACGCTGACCGATATCGAGCGGCGACATCGGCTCATCCAGAAGCCAGAGTTTGCGCGGTGCCATCAGCAGTCGTGCCAAGGATACACGGCGTTTCTGACCGGCAGACAACAGGCGGGTTTCCAGATCCAGCAGAGGCGACAGGTTCAAGTATTGGACTGCAAATTGATAATTATTCTCATTTGCGTTTAAGTATTGCGCCTGAAACCGTAGCTCCTGCTCTGTGGTACGGGTTGGGCTTAACGCATCCTGATGACCAAGATAGTGGGTGAATTCTGTGCGAAATCTTACAGGCTCAATCGGGCCGCCCGCGTCAGAGGCCGAGATTTTACCCGTGTGAGGTGAAAAAAAACCGGCAATGGCCCGCAGGAGCGTGGTTTTGCCGACGCCGTTTTGACCGGTCAGACTTATGGCGTCGCCACTTCTGACTTCCAGATTCAGATTTGAAATCAGAAGGTTATAGCCTTTTTTCAGGCTAATCTTGTCAAGTATCACCCTCAGAGACATGAAAACGACGTCCCGTTCACCCAAAATAACCCGAAAATATGTTGGGGCCTTAATAGACGAAAAGCCATAACAAGTTTAGAAGGGCAATTGACCGCCTGACTTTGGCATCGCGTCGCGTAAGCGTGGAACCCTGTGAGTTCCCCTTTCATGCGCGCGATCAAGAGACAAGAAATGGCCATCGGGGCTGTTTGTAGGGGCGGTCACATTGAAAAGGAAGCTAAAATGTCTTCACTCGACAGCTTTAAGTCGCATGCCACCCTAGAGGTTGGCGATAAATCCTACGATTATTATAGTTTGCCTGCCGCCGAAGCCGAAGGCCTTGGCAATGTGTCGCGTTTGCCCGCGTCGCTTAAGGTGCTGCTTGAGAACCTGCTGCGCAACGAAGACGGCGTATCGGTCACCAAAGCCGACATTCAGGCCATCGCCAACTGGGTCGATAACAAGGGCTCGGTTGAGCACGAAATCTCCTTCCGTCCGGCGCGTGTGTTGATGCAGGACTTTACCGGCGTCCCCGCCGTGGTTGACCTTGCGGCCATGCGCGACGCGATGGTCAAGCTTGGGGCCGATCCGGCCAAGATCAACCCGCTCAACCCCGTTGACCTGGTGATCGATCACTCGGTCATGATCGACTATTTCGGCACGGCCGATGCGGCCACAAAGAATGTCGAGCGCGAATATGAGCGTAATATCGAGCGTTATAACTTCCTGCGCTGGGGCTCATCGGCCTTTAACAATTTCCGCGTGGTACCTCCCGGCACCGGCATCTGCCATCAGGTCAATCTGGAATATCTGGCGCAAACCGTGTGGACCAATGTGGCCGAGGGCAAGACGATTGCCTATCCGGATACCGTCGTCGGCACCGACTCGCACACCACCATGATCAACGGCCTGAGCGTGCTGGGCTGGGGCGTCGGCGGGATCGAAGCCGAAGCCGCCATGCTGGGCCAGCCGATCCCGATGCTGATCCCCGAAGTGATCGGCTTTAAGGTCACGGGTAAGCTGCCGGAAGGGGCCACCGCCACCGACCTCGTTTTGACCATCACCCAGATGCTGCGCAAAAAAGGCGTGGTCGGCAAGTTCGTTGAATATTTCGGTAATGGCCTGCTGTCGCTGACCCTCGAAGATCAGGCGACCATTGCCAATATGGCGCCGGAATATGGCGCGACCTGTGGCTTCTTCCCGATCTCACAGGCGACGATTGATTATCTGACCGCCTCTAACCGTGAGCCTGAGCGCGTGGCACTGGTTGAGGCCTATGCCAAGGCCCAAGGCCTGTGGCTCGATCCGGAAAACGATCCGGTATTCACCGACACGTTAGAGCTTGATCTGTCGACCGTCGTGCCGTCGCTGGCGGGCCCGAAGCGTCCGCAGGACCGCGTGCTGCTGACTGAGGCCGCGTCAGAATTTGCCAAGTCCCTGGCCGGTGAATTTGGTAAGGGCGGCGAAGCCTCCAAAGAAGTCGCCGTCGCGGGCACCGACTATAGCATCAACCACGGCGACGTCGTGATTGCCGCCATCACGTCGTGTACCAATACCTCGAACCCATCGGTGCTGATCGCCGCTGGTCTTGTGGCGCGCAAGGCCCGCGCTCTGGGGCTGACGTCTAAGCCGTGGGTCAAGACCTCGCTGGCACCCGGCTCTAAGGTCGTGACCGATTATCTCGATGCGTCCGGCCTGTCGGCGGATCTGGATGCGCTCGGCTTTAACCTGACCGGCTATGGCTGCACGACCTGTATCGGCAATTCCGGCCCGCTGCCGGAAGCCGTATCGGCCGCCATTACCGAAGGCGATCTGGTGGCTGCGTCGGTTCTGTCCGGCAACCGTAACTTCGAGGGCCGCGTCAATCCGGATGTGCGCGCCAACTATCTGGCCTCGCCGCCGCTGGTGGTCGCCTATGCCATCGCTGGCTCGCTCAATGTCGATCTGACCGTTGACCCGATTGGCACCGGCTCAGATGGTGCGCCGGTCTACCTTAAGGACATCTGGCCATCGAACGCGGAAATCGCAGACATCCAGCGCGCCCATGTCACGCTCGATAAGTTCAAGTCGCGTTATTCGGACGTGTTCTTGGGCGATGAGCACTGGCAGGCCATTAAGGTCTCCGGCGGTCAGACCTACGACTGGGAAGGTTCCTCAACCTACGTCGCTAACCCGCCCTATTTTGAAGGCATGACCATGACCCCGGAAAAGGTCACGGACATTGTCGAAGCCCGCGTGCTCGGCATCTTTGGCGACTCGATCACCACCGACCACATCTCCCCCGCCGGTTCGATCAAGAAGACCTCACCTGCTGGCGTCTGGCTGACCGAGCACGGCGTTGAGGCGTCGGAGTTCAACTCTTACGGCGCCCGTCGCGGTCACCACGAAGTCATGATGCGCGGCACCTTTGCCAATATCCGCATCCGCAACAAGATCACGCTGGAAATCGAAGGCGGGGTCACCAAGCATTTCCCGTCGGGCGATGTCATGCCGATCTATGACGCAGCTATGCGTTATAAGGGCGAAGGCCGTCCGCTGGTGATCTTTGCTGGTAAGGAATACGGCACCGGCTCGTCGCGTGACTGGGCCGCCAAGGGTACGCGTCTTCAGGGTGTGCGCGCGGTGATCTCGGAATCGTTTGAGCGTATCCACCGCTCGAACCTTGTCGGCATGGGGGTACTGCCCTTGCAGTTCAAGGTCGATGGTTGGGCCAAGCTTGGCCTGACCGGTGAGGAAATCGTCACCATTCGCGGGCTTGAAAACGTCCAGCCGCGTCAGGAACTGATCGTTGAACTGTTCCGCCCATCTGATGGCAAGATGGCCCGCTTCCCGGTCCGTTGCCGCATCGATACGCCGACGGAACTGGAATACTACCGCAATGGCGGCGTCATGCCCTATGTCCTGAGAAACCTCGCGCGCGTTTCCGCCGACTAAGTCTTTTAGCCCCGCCGGTTTGCGCCGTGCGGGGTTTTTCCTGTTCAACTTTTCGCATTTGCGATATGGCATGGATGATCCGTGCCCGACATTCATTCAAGGTTTTCTCCCATGCTTGAAGCTTACCGCGCCCATGTAGCCGAACGCGCCGCTCTGGGTATTCCGCCCTTACCGCTGACCGCCATTCAAACCGCCGAAGTGATCGAACTGATCAAAAATCCGCCTGCGGGTGAGGCCGATTTCCTGCTGGACCTGATCACTTACCGCGTCCCCCCCGGCGTGGATGATGCCGCTCAGGTCAAGGCGTCGTTTTTGTCTGCGGTGGCGCACGGTGATTTTCCGGTAGACCTGATCAGCCGTGAGCGTGCGACAGAACTGCTCGGCACCATGGTTGGTGGCTATAATGTCAAGCCGCTGATTGATTTGTTGACCGATGCGGTGGTCGGCAAGATCGCCGGTGAGGCGCTCAAGAAAACCCTGCTGATGTTCGACTTCTTCCACGATGTCGCCGAACTGGCCAAGGGCGGCAACGCCAATGCCAAAGAGGTCGTGCAGTCGTGGGCTGACGCTGAATGGTTCACCTCGCGCCCCAAGGTGGCCGAGCGCATAACCGTGACCGTGTTCAAGGTCACCGGTGAGACCAATACCGATGACCTGTCGCCTGCGCCGGATGCGTGGTCGCGTCCGGATATCCCCCTGCACTATCTGGCCATGCTGAAGAACACCCGCGACGGCATCACTCCCGAAGAGGACGGTAAGCGCGGGCCGATCAAGTTCATCGAAGACCTCAAGATGAAGGGCCATCTGGTCGCCTATGTCGGCGATGTGGTCGGTACCGGCTCGTCGCGCAAATCGGCGACCAACTCGGTGATCTGGGCGACCGGCGAAGACATTCCTTATGTGCCGAATAAGCGTTTCGGCGGCGTGACCCTGGGCGGCAAGATCGCCCCGATCTTCTTCAACACGCAGGAAGATTCCGGCGCCTTGCCGATCGAAGTCGATGTCACCGACTTCCACATGGGCGATGTCATCGACATCTATCCCTATGCCGGCAAGATTGAAAAGAATGACGTCAAGGTCGCCGATTTTTCGCTGAAATCGCACGTTATCCTTGATGAAGTTCAGGCCGGTGGCCGTATCAATCTGATTATTGGCCGCTCACTGACCGCCAAGGCGCGTGAGTTTCTGGGCCTGCCCGCCTCGACGGAGTTCCGTCTGCCGGTGCCGCCTGCGGGTTCGGACAAAGGCTTTACGCTGGCGCAGAAAATGGTCGGTAAGGCCTGCGGTCTGGGCGAAGGCCAAGGCATCCGTCCCGGAACCTATTGCGAGCCCAAGATGACGACGGTCGGCTCTCAGGACACGACCGGCCCGATGACCCGCGATGAGTTGAAAGACCTCGCCTGCCTTGGTTTCTCGGCGGATCTGGTGATGCAGTCGTTCTGTCATACCGCCGCCTATCCGAAGCCGGTCGATGTGAAGACCCACCGCGAATTGCCCGCGTTCATTTCCAACCGTGGCGGGGTTGCCTTGCGTCCCGGCGATGGGGTGATCCACTCCTGGCTCAACCGTCTGCTGCTGCCCGATACGGTCGGCACCGGTGGCGACTCGCACACCCGCTTCCCGATCGGGATTTCGTTCCCGGCGGGGTCTGGTCTGGTCGCCTTTGGGGCGGCGACCGGTGTTATGCCGCTCGATATGCCGGAATCCGTTCTGGTGCGTTTCAAAGGCGCGTTGCAACCGGGTATTACTTTACGTGATCTGGTCCACGCCATCCCGTACTACGCCATCAAGCAGGGTCTGTTGACGGTCGCCAAGGCCGGTAAGGTCAATGAATTTTCAGGCCGGATTCTGGAAATCGAAGGCTTGCCGAACCTGAAAGTGGAACAGGCGTTTGAACTGTCCGATGCCTCGGCGGAGCGTTCGGCCGCGGGCTGCACCGTCAAGCTCAACAAAGAGCCGATCATTGAATATATGACCTCCAACATCGTGTTGATGAAGAACATGATCGCCGATGGTTATGCCGATGCCCGCACCCTGTCGCGCCGCATCAAGGCGATGGAAGACTGGATCGCTGATCCGGTGCTGATGGAGCCTGATGCTGATGCTGAATATGCCCACATCATCGACATCGACCTGAATGAAATCGTTGAGCCGATCCTATGCGCGCCGAATGATCCGGACGATGCGCGCCTGCTGTCCGAAGTGGCGGGCACGCACATCGATGAAGTGTTCATCGGATCGTGCATGACCAATATCGGCCACTTCCGGGCGGCGTCTTTGCTGCTTAAGGATAAGAAGGACATCCCGACCCGCCTGTGGGTCGCACCGCCGACCAAGATGGATGCCGCTGAACTGACCAAGGAAGGCCATTACAACGTCCTTGGTACGGCTGGCGCGCGTATGGAAATGCCGGGTTGTTCCTTGTGTATGGGCAATCAGGCGCAGGTGCGTGAAGGGGCAACCGTGGTGTCGACCTCAACCCGCAACTTCCCGAACCGTCTGGGCAAGAACGCCAATGTGTTCCTGGCCTCGGCGGAACTGTCGGCGATTGCCTCAAAGCTTGGCCGTTTGCCGACCTTAGAGGAATATCATGCCGATATGGGCGTGGTGAATGCGGCGGGTACCAGCGTCTATCGTTACATGAACTTTGATCAGATCGAAGAATATGCCGAAGCGGCCAAGGCCTACGTTTAGCAGGGACTTAAAATCGAGCCCCATCGGAAACGGTGGGGCTTTTTCTATGAGCTGAAAACGCAAAAACGCCTGTGCCAAGGGGATGAAGCACAGGCGTTGTTTTAGTTGCCCTACCGCTCTGCTGCTTGAGGGCATGATGCGTTAAAGAGGGTCTCTAAATATATCGGTTGAGCCGCCCCTAACAGGTTCGGGCTGTGGGGGGCTGTTCAGGGGGGAACCCGCTCTTGGCGTCCCAACCGACACACATATATTTACGCCCCATCCGGGCAAATGAACGGCCAAATTAAGGTCATTTATTGTTAGCTTCATTTTGTTTTGAAACGTGGTTTTGGCGCTTCAAATTGCCTGTGAATGTCTTGCCAATTTGAGCGACTTAGGGCGTACTGTATGGGTCTGTATTCCCACGACAGGTCTGATCCGGCATGAGTATTCAGGATTTGGGCGTCGCCCATCCCACCCCGCGCGGCCCGGTGTTTTTTGAACGCAAGGAGCTTGAGTTGATCCTGCGCCTGTACGGGCAAAAGGTGGCGGCGGGCGACTGGCGCGATTACGGCATCGACACCTTTGCCGACGCGGTGTCGTTTAATGTCTTTCGCCGCACCAGCGAGGCGCCGCTGTACCGCATCGAAAAACGTCCGGCCTTAAGCCGTAAACAGGGGGCGTTTGCGGTGTTTAATCAGGCCGGTCTGATCCTGAAACGCGGGCGCGAACTGGCGCCGGTTCTGGCCGTGCTCGATAAAACGAAATTGAACGTGCTCTGACTATTCGTGAACCTTGCCATCGACAATCGGGTGGCCGGTCGCCGGATCACGCGGCGCGCGGGTAAAATCATAACCATAGAACAGCCGGACATCGCGCAGGCGCTTATGGTCAATCGGCACCTGCACCAGACGCGGCTCTGAGGTGCGCGCAAAATCCTGACGCATATCAACGACAAAGCGCTCGGTCAGATTGGCCAGCAGCACATGCTGTCCCGTCTCTGCCGTCAGAGGCATATGGGTTTCGCTGTGGGAATGCGGGTTGATTTCGCGCACCCAGTTTTTGAGCAGGATATCCGGATGGGCCTTAAACCAGTCGCGGCCGTAATAGGCCATGGAGTTATATAGGAACCGGTCATCAACAGCTATGGCGCTTAAGCGTTCGCCGCGCGCCAAGGCCGCTTCGGCCTCGGTCAGGACGGTTTGGGTGGCCGCCTCCCAGCCGCGGGCGCGCTTCATGCCTGATGCCATACCCATAGCCTGGGTGGCTTCGGGCGAAGTGATCCCGTACATGAACACGCCCATGACGCAGACCTGAAACGCCAGCCCGCTCCATAAGGCCACGGCGATTGCCGTTTTCATCAGGCCCTTGCGGCGGTAGGGCAGGGAGGTGATCACCCCGTAAAGCCAGGTCGCCGCCAGCAGACTGCCCGGCACATAGCTTGAGGCTGCCCAGTTAGCATGAGCGCGCGACAGCAGGGCTTGAATAGTAACGAACACCAGCGGCGGCAGGGCAAAACAGATCAGCATCAGATCGCGGTTGCGTGACCCGCCCCCCAGTTCGGTATCCGGCGACACTGGCGCGCGGTTGAGGGCAAAGGCGATCAGCCCGATGACCAGCATACCAAATGGCACGGGGCCGAATACGCCGAACTGATGGCTAAGGAATCTTAGCATCGACAGCGGATGGAACAGCGAATCTGCCTGCCAGTTGGCATTGTCTGCGGTGTGGGCCACCGTCTGAAAGCCGTGGGTGGCGTTCCAGATGATATTGGGCGCAATCACGCAGGCGAAGGTCAATGCCCAGATCAGCAGGGCTTGCCATGACCAGCGCGTGCGGGCACGCGGATCAAAAGCGGCGTGAATGACCGCGCCCAGCAGGAAATAGAGACAGGCATATTTGCTCAAAAACGCCCCGCCGAACGCCAGCCCCAGCAATAAGGCCAGAAACAGCGGGCGCTTGCCGCGCCCATGCAAAAACTCGACATAGACGAGCAGGCTGAGCGACAGGAAAAACAGCAGGCAGGCATCGGTGGAAATGACACCCGAAGATAGTACAACGCCCGGCATCAGGCTGTAGATCAGCGCCGCCAGCGCCCCCGTCTTTTCGTTATAGAGCCGCTTACCTGCAAACAATAAGGCTGTGGCGGAACCTGCATGCAACAACGGCGCAAATAACCTGACGAACGTCTCGCCATTGCCGCCGATGGCGGTCGCGAGGTGAATGACCCACGCAATCATCGGCGGCTTTGAATAGTAGCCGAAATCCAGCTCCCGCGACCACAGCCAGTATTGGGCTTCATCCGGATAGAGATCAAGATAGGTCGTAAACAACAAGGCCACGCGCACGACGGTGAGGGCGGCAATCATCAGCAAGCAGATGTGCGTGAGGGACAGGCGCGTAGTGAAAGGAGGGGGCGTCATGGGCACATCGCTATATAGAAAGTGTGCGTGAGGCGTAACCTAAACGCAGGCCGCTTTCAACGGGTAACCTTGGGGCAATCTTGTGGCGGGAATATGTGACAATAAAGGCGCATCCGGTTTCTAACGTCACAATCGTCACAAAACCTTTGCAGTTTTCGCTCAAAAAGCGGCTGAAAAGCTACTAAAGGATTAACACGTTTTGCACCTGCGAGGTGGCGTGATCCTTCCCGGTCGCCATCTCCACGCGGGTGCGGTGTAGTTTTTAGTTAATTTTTATAACCTTGGAGAGGGGATACTCCTACCATGAAATTCAATAAATCACTGATCTTGGCCAGCTCGGCTCTGGCGGGTCTGTTTGTTTCCAACGCGGCAATGGCCCAGTCGACCGCTACTCAGGACGTCGAAGACGTCAAGGAAGTGGTCATCTCGGCCAGCAAAAAGGGTGTAGGCCCTATCAACAAGGAAACCGGTGCGAAAACGAAGATCGTTATCGATCAATTGACCATTTCCGCCGCTTCGGCAGGCCAGACGATCGCCGAAACCCTGAACGTGGTTCCGGGCTACAACTTCACAAATAACGACCCTTATGGTTCGTCGGGCGGTGATCTGTTCCTGCGTGGTCTTGACGGTTCGCGCGTATCGCTGACGGTTGACGGTGTTCAACTAAATGATGCTGGCAACTACGCCATCTACACCAACCAGCAGCTTGACGGTGAGGTTTTGTGTCAGGCTTCTGTTCTCACCGGCGCTACGGATATCGACTCCATGTCGGCGTCTGCTACGGGCGGCACGATTAACTTCGCCACCTGTAAGCCGACCAAAGAGTTTGGCGTTGACCTGACCGCCTCGGTCGGTGATTTCAACTATTCGCGCGGTTTCGTTCGTGTAAACACGGGCGAATTCGGCCCATTCGGAACCACGGCCTATATCGCTTACTCTCAGCAAAAGTACGACACCTTCACCAATGACAAATTGATCAATGACGAAGGTGAGCTTGAAAAGAAGCAGATCAACGCTCAAATCCGTCAGGACTTTGACAACGGCAGCTTCGTAAGCCTGCTTGCGCACTACAACGAAAACCGCAACCACTTTATCTTCGGCCAATCGCCAGCGACGTTTGCGACCGAAGGCTGGGATTACAACAGCATTTCGCGCGCCAACATCAATCCCTCCGATACCGGCAATGTGAAGTGGCTTTCGAAGTGGAATCTGACCGAGAAACTTACCATTACTGCTGACGCCTCATTCCAGTACGTAATGGCTAACGGTGGTGGTACTTCTACGGTTAACGAGTCTACAGGTCGTATCGGATCTTGGACCAATGCTAACTTCCGTAATTATGACCTGAATGGTGACCGCGTCATCAGCACGTCAAATATCACCATCCATAACCCGAACACCACGCAAACCAACCGTCTGGGCTTGAACTCCAGCGCCATTTATCGCTTTAATGACCAGCACACTGTTCGTCTTGGTGTGTCTCTGGATCGCGCTCGCACAAAGCAAACGGGCGAAGGCACCTTCGTAAATGCTGACGGCTCTGTTCTCGACGTGTTTGGCGCTAAGGATGATGACGGTATCGGCCTTTATGGTCGTGACGGTTCAATGTATCAACGCCGCCACCGCTTCTCTAAAGCAAATGTCGATGTGATCTCGCTTGAATATCGTGGCAAGTTCATGGAAGACAACCTGTTCTTATCGGTTGGCGTCCGTAGCCAGAAGTTGGAACGCGATCTTGATCAGCGCTGCTACTCGTTGACGACGGGCACGGGTGGTACGGCTCCGTTCTGTACAACTCAGGCACCGGCAACAACGAACGCGACGAACGGAACCGTTACGTTCGCTAATAACACCGGCAGTTTCATTAAGCCGTACAAGGCAAACGTGAGCTTTGATAAGGTTCTGCCGAACGTGAACGTCAGCTATAAGGTTTTCGGTAATGGCCAGTTCTACGCCAGCTACTCAGAATCCTTGTCGTCGCCGCGTACTGATCAATATTACGCAGTCACTGTTAACCCAACCACCAACGCCATTCAGGTTGCAAACCCTAAGCCGGAAACCACTAAGTTCTTGGAAGGTGGCTTCCGCTACAACACCTCTATGGTCACCTTCTCCAGCGCCATCTGGGCTCGTCAATATAAAGACCGCATCGTTTCGTCTTATGACACCGTTACGGACACCTATTTCGACCGCAACGTGGGTGAAGTAGATATGAATGGTTGGGACGCCTCGCTGGCTTTCAGCCCCGTCGAAAAGATTTCATTTTACTCAGGCGTGACCTACTCGGATTCCGAAGTTAAGAGTGATACGCCGAACGGTGAAGTGACTGTGGCACGCGGGACAGACACTGTCGGAACGCCGCTGTTCCTGCCGACTGCCGGTAAGAAACTGGTAGAAGTACCGGAGTGGATGTTTAACTATGGCGGTAGCTTCGACATTACCGAAAACTGGCACCTCCGCCTTGATGGTAAGTACGTCGGTGAGCGTTGGGCAACCGACGTAAACGATCTGAAGGCCAAGCGCTACACCACTTGGAATGCCAGCCTGCGTTATGATCTGCCATGGCTTAAGGAAGGTACTTACCTTCAGTTGAACGCGATAAATCTGTTTGATGCCCGTTACTATGGCAACATAAGCACACAAGCGAATGCCAATGCGATCAGCACGCCAAGCGGCACGGTCATTAAGTCAGCTAGCACGGTTCAGTACAACCAAGGCGCTCCGCGTACGGTTATGCTGACGCTTCGCGCAGCCTTCTAAGATCACCTGATCTCTGACCTAAAATCAGCGGCTCCTGTTTTCGCAGGGGCCGCTTTTTTGTGCAGCGGGGACACGCACTTGTGTTTTTTTGTGCGTCCGCCGCTCTGGCCATAGGCAAGGCCAATTCTTAAGTGTATGAGGCGCTTAAACGAAGATGCCATATCGACCTGCATTAAACCGGATTTTGAATGACCAAGAATGTGCCCGCCGCCAACGGCTTTTCCGACGATCGCGTTGTGCCGGCGGAGTGGGAACCGCATCAGGCCATGTGGCTGGGCTTCCCCAGCCATGAAAACCTGTGGCAGGAAGACCTGATCCCGGCCCAAGCCGAAGTGGCCGCCTTGGCGCGGGTGCTGGCCGAAGCCGGTGATGAACATGTCAAGCTGATGGTCATGGGCGATGCGGCCCGTAAAGCTGCCGAAGACATGCTGGGTGACCTCAAAAAAGTTGAGATTATCGACGGCAAGTTCGGTGATATCTGGTTCCGCGATACCGGCCCGATCTATGTCTCAATCGACAAGGACGGTAAGGATCATCACGCCGCCCGTCCGATCAGCTTTCTGAACAATGGCTGGGGGGGAAAGTACCACCTGAAATATGACGATCAGGTCGCCGCTCAGATCACCACGGCCGATGGCCATGCCTCTGAATTGCATGAGTTTATTCTGGAAGGCGGATCGCTGGATCACGATGGCTTTGGCACGGTGTTGACAACGCGTCAGTGCCTGCTCAACCCCAATCGCAACCCGGACTGGACGCAATCGACCGCGGAGCTGGCCTTGGCCGAGGCGCTTGGGGCCAAGAAGGTTATCTGGCTGGGCGATGGTCTGCTCAATGACCACACCGATGGCCATATCGACAATCTGGCGCGCTTTGTGGCGCCCGGCGTAGTGGCCTGCCCGGTCGCGTTTGGCGTGGATGACCCCAATGCCGAAATCTACGACGCTACGGCCAAGTTCCTCAGCCAGCAAACCGATGCCCGCGGCATGCCGCTTCAGGTCGTGCGCATCCCGTCGCCTGGAAAAACGCTGGATGAAGATGGCGAAATCATTCCGGCTTCCCATATGAACTTCCTGATCGCCAATGACTGCGTGGTTGTGCCGATCTATAATGACCGTCCCGGCGAAATGGCGGTAGAGGCGATCCAGAGCCTGTTCCCGGAGCGGACGGTGCTTGGGCTGTCGTCCGAAGCCATTCTGACCGGCGGCGGATCGTTCCACTGCATCAGCCAGCAAGTGCCGTTAATCCGCGCGTAGAAATCTCCTCCCTATCAAGCCTCTGGGCGCAGATGGGGAGGTGGCATCGAGCCAAAGGCGAAGATGACGGAGGGGGAACTACGGTTTTATACCCCTCCACCGCTTCGCGGTCCCCCTCCCCACAATGTGGGGCGGAGAGAGTTTAAGGAACTACTGCATGACCCGCACCCTTACCGTTGCCGCCATCCAGACGTCTTACGGCGATGACATGGCTGCCAATATCAAAAAGACCGAAGCCTTTGTACGCGATGCCGCTAACAAAGGGGCGCAGGTCATCCTGCCGTCGGAGCTGTTTCAGGGGCCATATTTCTGCGTCTCTCAGGAAGAAAAATGGTTCGCGACCGCCTATGAATGGCGCACTCACCCGGCGGTGATCGCTATGGCAGACCTGGCGCGCGAACTGAACGTCGCCATTCCGGTCTCGATCTATGAGCGCGAAGGCCCGCACTATTTCAACAGTCTGGTCATGATCGACGCGGGCGGTGAAGCCCTTGGCGTCTATCGCAAAAGCCATATTCCTGACGGGCCGGGCTATCAGGAAAAGTATTATTTCCGGCCGGGCGATACCGGTTTCAAGGTCTGGGACACCAAATTCGCCAAGATCGGTGTCGGTATCTGCTGGGATCAGTGGTACCCGGAAACGGCGCGTTCGATGATGCTGATGGGAGCGGAGATTTTGATGTATCCGACCGCCATTGGGTCGGAACCGCACGATACCTCGCTCAATACCGCCGCCCCGTGGCAGCGCGCCATGCAGGGCCATGCCGTGTCTAATGTGGTGCCGGTGGTGGCCTCAAACCGCATCGGCCATGAGCAGGTGACTGAGGCGGGGCAGACCTTTTATGGCCACAGCTTTATCGCCAACCATCGCGGTGATCTGGTTGAACAATTCGGGCCTAAGGACGAAGGCGTGCTGGTGCATAGCCTTGATCTGGATTACCTGCATACCCATCGTGCGGCCTGGGGCTTCTTCCGTGACCGCCGCACCGACCTTTATGGGGCGCTGGCGTCGGGTCGTCCGGCTTAGGTATTTGGCTTAATTTATATTGCTTTCCCGCCAGCCCTGAGAAATGCTCAGGGCATGGATGGCAAAAGCATAAATGATGAGCGGTTTTGGCTGGGGCTGTGTGTTCTGGCCGGAACCGTTTTTTGTGTTTTGTTCGTGGTCAATGCCCGCCGTGGCGGACTGTGGACCGATGAGCTGTTCACGGTCTGGGCAACTGATCCGGCGATCAGCCCGTGGCAGCTTCAGTTTGACCGCCTGCGCTATGAGACCAATCCGCCTCTGCATTTTTGGCTGCTGTATGGCCTGAGACAGATCATTCCGGATGCGCGTCTGGCGGGTTTGATCCTGAATGTTGCGGTGGTTGTGGCCGCGGTAGCCGCGATTGTCATGACTATGCGCCGTGATGGTCGGGCGCTTTTGGGCTATGGGCTGGCGAGCCTGTTTTTGCTGAATAGTGCTGCGCTCATCTATGTGCAGGAGGTGCGTGCCTATATGCTGGCGATAGGACTTTGTGCGGTGCTTGCCGTACTGGTCATGCGGTTTAGGACGCAGCGACGCGGGCCAGTTATGGTGCTGGCAACGCTCGGCGCGGCGGCGGGCTTAAGCCATGTTTACGGCGCACTGTTTGCGGGGGCCTTGGCGGCGGCACTGGTGATTGAAGGTGTGGTGTCTCGGCGGACGGAGGTCTGGCGGGCGGGCCTGATCCTTGGGGCGGCGTGCAGTGTGCCGTTCCTGATCTGGTTTGCGGGTGTCAGTCATCAGGAAGGCGGAAACCTGCGCAATATCGGCTGGATCAGCTTTGCGCCGGAGCATATCAAAAGCACGATCGACGGGATTGTGCGGGTATTTATCGGGCCGGTCTGGGTGGTGATCATCTGGACGATGGCGCTAATCGTGGCCTTAAGTTCGCCCGTGTTTCGCCGGTCCGGGTTGATGGTGACGGTGGTGGCGCTGATCTTTCTGATCGGGCCGTTCTTGATTTCGGCCAAGGTGCCGATCCTGCATTATCGTTATTTTGCGGCCGGGTTTCCGGCGCTGATGATGCTGCTGGCAATGGCGGTGTGTGAGGTCTGGCGCTCGGAGCCGTCGCAGTTGCGTAAAGGGGCGGGGGCCATACTTGTGCTGATCCCTGTGGTGATGAGCCTGCCGGTGTCGTGGTCGGAACTGACGGCCAAGCCCGTCTGGCGCGGGGCTGAGGTCGTGCGGGCCAATGCGCAGGCCTGTCCCTCAAAAACGTTGCGCGGCGTGACCTACCCTGACGCCAAGGTGCAGCCGATTTTTCCGTTTACCTACGAATACCTGCTGCGTGGCACCGACCTTAAGGTGGTGGGCTCAGATCAGGTGGCCGATGTCTCTGATATCAATTGCCGGATCGTGGCCTGGGTTGAGCATAACGGCTTTATTAGCGAAACGACCGATGAGCCTTTGTTACTGGAACGCCTGAACCTGACCAACCGTGAGCGGGTGGCGTTGGTGGTCGAACGGCATCCTAATGGTTTAGTGATTTTAAAAGTGGAGTGAGGCGCTAACTTATCCGCCCACTCCAAGTTATGGCAGCGGCGCCTCGCCGCAAATAGAAACGGCCGTCCTTGGGGGGCAAGGACGGCCGCGCATGTCGCCGGTTTCGAGGGGGGGGGGATGATTCCGGCGACTGACTTAGGGGCGATGAAGATTTCGCCGTTGCGAAACATCATAGCCGATGGATGTTACATAAGTCCTAATCCCAAAAAGGAAAGAGGTAAAATGAGTTAATCCTCATTTTTTATGACATTTTTATAAGAACAGCTTGGCCCAGTTGCGGGCTTCGCGGGTCTTCCAGGCGCCGCGGTGATAGGCGTCCGAGGCGATCAGCGGCACGACCGTTGTCGCTTCTGCGAAGACCATTTGTTCAAAGGTGGTGTCGACCTTACCCCATGAAGCGGCTTCCTTGAGCGTCGAGGACGAGCAAGCGCCGTCACGCACGTCAGCGACCGTGATCTGCACCGCATATTTGTGCATATCAGCTTCGACGCCGAGGATTTCGGCGCAGACGACGGTGTCCTGAGCAAAGTTCTTCGGCACGCCGCCGCCAACCATGAACAGGCCGGTGGTGCCCGCGGCGATCTTGATGTCGGTCAGTTCGCGGAAGTCGGCGACCGCGTCGATCATCAGGTAAGGCCGCTTGGCGGCGATGCGCTCTTTCTGGTGCTTTACCAGACCGAAACCGGCGGATGAGTCGACAAAGGCCGGGCAGAAGATCGGCACATTGTTCTCGTAGGCGGTCTGGATCAGTGAGCCGGGCTTTTTGGCATTGCCTTCCGACAGCCACTTGCCCATTTCCCAGATGAACTCACGCGAGGAATAGCCGCGCGGCTCAAGGCGATTGCAGATTTCCAGAATCGTGTGATCGCAGGCCTGAAGCTCTTCTTCGTCGATATAGGTGTCGTAGATGCGGTCGATATAGTTGTCGCGCAGGACATTGTCGTCCACCTGACCGGCGGCCTGATAGTGCTTGAAGCCGAGGGCCTCAAAGAAGTCCATGTCGACGATCGAGGCGCCCGTGGCCACAACCGCGTCGATCATGCCGAACTTCACCATGTCGCGGTAGACGTGCATGCAGCCGCCAGCCGAGGTCGAACCGGCCAGGATCAGCCAGGGCGAGCAGGCCTTGTCTTCGAGGGCCATGTTGAAGATATCGGCGGCGCGGGCAGTATCGCGCGACGAAAACGACATCTTGCGCATGGCATCAATAATCGGGCGCGCGTCGAACGCGGTCATATCGACGTGCTCAACCGTTTCAGCGAGCAGGGCGGCTTTGGTGTTTGCCATTCTTTTGTTTTCTTGGGGGGTATCAGCGTTCATCTCTTGGTCCTTTGAGAGGAGATTAAGGTGGACGCCCGTCATTACATCATGGGTGAAATCAGTTTCCCCCATGCGCCCCCTTCCCCTTGCGGAGAGGGAGTGCCCGTAATCCCCCAGACGGCGCGATGGGGAGGCAAATTCAAAAACTGCGGCCCCTATAGAGCAAAGGGGCCGCATTGGCAAATCAAGGTTTCATTACGTTTTAGGATCGTCCTTCATTGGGCCGTACATGACCTGTGTGGCGTGTTCTATGTCTTCTTCTGTAGCGACTGTTCTACGTGAGGGGTTGAAAAAGTTTTTAAAAAACCAAGACAGGGCAAAGAAGTTTATTGCACCTATACCAAGAACGGCAAGGCAGCTAAGGATGCCTAAAAAGTCATCAGGCTGGAATCCATGCTGAACGTAACGAAGCAAAGCGAAAAGTGTTATAACTCCGCCTATAGAAAGCCATAGGTAGAAAAAAACCTTAAATAAGGATTTTACGCCAAATACAATGTACGTATGCAGCGGTTTCATCGCTTAGCCTACTTACTCCGCTTCTTGCCGCGTTTGCCGCCCTTGGGGCGGTTCAGGCGCACGACCTTATTGTCTTCATAGGTGTCATAGGCGCTGCGGGGAGTCGAGATATGGCGCGGGCCAAGGCCAAACAGCGACGCCATCGGCGCATCGTCCATGAACACGGTATCGGTCTGGCCATAGCCATTAAAGCCGGTCGCCATAGCCACGCCGTAAGCGCCCAGCATACCTATTTCGATATAGTCGCCTTCGCGCACATCGGCCGGCAGCCAGAACGGCCCCGGCATGTGGTCGATGGAGTCACAGGTCGGGCCATAGAAACGGAACGGGCGCAGTTCACCCTCAGCGTCAGTGCCATCGGCACGCACCAGTTTGACCGGGAACGGCCATTTGGCGTGGGTGGCGTCAAACAAGGTGCCGTAGGAACCGTCATTGAGGTACAGGGCATCGCCCTTGCGCAGTTCAACGCGGGTCAGCACCGAAGTTGATTCTGCCACCAGCGAACGACCGGGTTCGGCCCACAGCTCAGTAGTTTCGTGCACCTTCATGTCCTCAAAGGCGCGGTCGATGACATCCATATATTCAGCCAGAGCCGGGGGCACCATGCCGGGGTAAACCGACGGGAAGCCGCCACCGACATCGACGATATCGGCAAACACACCTGCCCGCACCAGTGAGCGCGAGGCGGCAGACATCGCCGCCGCATAGGCGGTCGGGCGCATACATTGCGAACCGACATGGAACGAAATGCCCATCAGGTCTTGTGTCGCCTGACGGGTGGCCAGCAGCAGGGCTGGGGCTTCGTGCGCCTGAGCGCCAAACTTATTGGTCAGCGGCAGGTTCGAGCCTTCGCCGGAGGTCGCCAGACGCACGATCAGGTTCAGATCCTTGGCATTGCCGGTGGCGTCCAGAATCTTGCGCAGCTCATCATGGGTATCGAGGCTGAAGGTGCGCACGCCATAGTCAAAATAGGCACGGGTGATGGCTGTTCGGCTCTTGACCGGGTGCATGAAGGCGAGGCGCGCTTCGGGGGCAATGGAGCGCACCAGTTCGACTTCGCCGAGTGAGGCCACATCGAACGACGAAATCCCCGCATCGTGCAGGGTTTCAATCACCCACGCTGACGGATTTGCCTTAACGGCATAAAAGACATCGCCTTTAAAATTTGCCTGAAACCATTGGGCCGCGACGGAAACAGCAGCACGTCGCACCATAGCGACGGGACGTTCCGGAGACTGCTTGCGGACCAGGTCCAGGGCCGTAGGGAAGATTTCCATCCACAGACACCCAAGATAAAGTTTAAACCCAGACCGACGTTAGCAGAGTGTTTCTCTAGTCTCATGCCAGATACCTTATCAACGTATCTGGACCCACATGAGACCGCATGTTTCGGGGTCCGCCGGAAGCGCGGAATATATAGATATAGGCCCCGGTGTAAAGGGCTGAAATGTGAAGTTTCATATAACGATGTTATTCAATTAACCCTATGATCCGCTTTTGAAAGTTCGCAGGTTTTGGCCCAAGTTTTCGATGTAGCGCGGTGACGCTTTTGGCGGGCTGATATACCGAAGTGGTTGCCAAAAGTACAAAACTTGGGCAAGGGTAGGGACGTTAATCATTTGGTGACGCTGTACAGTGAACGACAGCGTGGTTTTGCGTGGAATTTGGGGGTATAAATATGCCGCAGCCGCTGGTCGAGGTGAGCGCTGTCTCCAAAACCTATACGATCAAGGCCGACGGTGCCAAACCGCGCGGAACGCTTAAGGCCCTCAACAATGTCTCCTTCACCATGGATAAGCCTGAGCGCATTGCCCTGATCGGGCCGTCGGGCTCAGGCAAATCAACGCTTTTGCGCTCGATCGGTGGTCTGCTGATTGATGATGCATCCAGCGGTGAGATCAGGGTCATGGGGCAGGCCATTCAGTCAAAAGGCCGTCTGGCTGCGAATGTCCGTCAGGCGCGCATGAATCTGGGGATGATCGCGCAACAGTTCAATCTGGTCGGGCGGCTGTCGCTATTTACCAATGCTGCCCTCGGCCATCTGGGTAAGATGGGTGGCCTGCGCGGCTTTTTCGGCCTGTGGTCCAGGGATGAGAAAATGGCGGTAATGCGCGCTCTGGATCATGTCGGGGTGGCCTCAAAAGCCAATCAACGCGCCAATACCTTATCCGGCGGTCAGCAGCAGCGCGGCGCTATTGCGCGTGCCATCGTTCAGGACGCCAAGGTCATTCTGGCTGATGAGCCGGTGGCCTCGCTTGATCCCGTGACCGCGCGCAAGGTCATGGAACTGCTGGTCAAGGTCAATACTGAGGACAAAGTCGGCGTGATCGTCACCCTGCACCAGGTTGACTATGCCAAACGCTATTGTGACCGGATACTGGCGCTGAAGGATGGGGTTATCGTCTATGATGGCCCTGCCGGGGGCCTGAGCGGAGATAAACTTAAGGAAATCTACGGCGCCGAGATTGAGGACGCCTATTGGGAAGGAACTGTGTCGTGATGATCCGTCGCAAACAGATTGTGGGGGCCCTGATCGCCCTGATGGGGGCGGGTGCTGTGGGGCTGTCGGCCTGCTCCAAACCCGAGGAGACGACCACTAATCCTGAAATTGCGTTCTCGGTGCTGTCGGTCGAAAAGGCGCAGGACCTTGAGAAGCTGTGGACGCCGCTGTTTGAGGATATGCGTAAGGAAACCGGCCTGAATATCCGTCCGTTCTATTCGTCGAACTACACCACCCTGATCGAGGGGATGCGCTTTAATCAGGTGCAGGCGGGCTGGTTCTCCAATGCCGCCGGGCTTGAGGCCATCCGCCGGGCCGAAGGCGAGGTCTTTGCTCACTCGACCTATCCGGACGGGGTCGAAGGCTATACTTCGGTTATCATTGTCCCCGCCAAATCGACGCTGACGGCGGATCAGTTGCTGACATGCGATAAGACGCTCGATTTTGGCATGGGCGATGTGAAGTCAACGTCGGGTACGCTGGCACCGCTGACCTATTTCTTCCTGCCCGCGGGCAAGGAGCCCAATACCTGCTTTAAGAATGTCCGCTCCGCTTCCCACCAGGCCAATATCGAAGCGGTGGCCGCTGGTGTTATCGATGCGGCGACCAATAATTCGACCGCCTTGTGGGAACTGGAAGAAACCAATCCGGAAAAGTTCAATAAGATCAAGGTGATCTGGAATTCGCCGGTTCTGCCCAATGATGTGCTGATCTACCGTAAGGATCTTGATCCCGCCGCCAAGGAAAAGCTGCGCTCGTTTTTCCTCACCTATGGTACGGGCGAAGGTGCCGAGGCCGATCGTCAACGGGCGGTATTGCGGAAACTGTATTTCGGTAATTTTAAGCCGGACGACAATAACCATTTTATTCCGGTACGTTTGATGGAGGCTACCCAGGCCTTGCAGCAGGCCAAAAATGCCGGGGATGCGGCGGCGATAGACAAGGCTCAGGCCGCATACGATGCTATCAAGGTCGAAGAGGCTGCCTATATCAAAAAAGCGCCGCCGGTTCAGGCTAAGGCGGATGCGTCCGCGTCGGTTCAATAAGAGAGCCTAATGTCCAAAACGCCTGCGTCTGACCAAGCCTCCCTGAATATGGCCACCTTGGCCCCGCCGCAAACCTCGTTTTCGTCGCGCCTGATTACATATGGCGGCTGGGCCGTGCTGATATTTGTGCTTGCAATTAGTTTCAAGGCTGTGGAGATGGATAATCTCCCTAAGCTATTTACCAATTCTGCCAACACCCAGACTCTTTTAAAAGAGTACATGCATCCCGACTTCTCGGACTGGCGCAACTATGTCGATAAGATGTGGTTGACGATCCAGATTGCCATCTGGGGAACGGTGGCTTCCGTCATTATGGCTGTACCGTTTAGTTTGTTATGTGCCTCAAACATAGCCCCGCAGTGGATCGTGCAGATCGCCCGTCGCCTGATGGATATCTTGCGCTCGGTCAATGAACTGGTTTTGGCTACATTATTTCTCGTAGCAGTTGGGCCTGGCGCTTTGGCGGGTGTTTTGGCGTTATCGTTGCACAATGCCGGGGTTTTGGCCAAGCTGTTTTCCGAAGCGGTCGAAGCGATTGATAAGGCTCCGGTCGAGGGCGTGCGCGCCACCGGCGGCAATCGCCTGCATGAAATCGTCTGGGGGGTGTTCCCGCAGGTCGCACCCCTATGGACCTCGTTTGCGCTGTACCGCTTTGAATCGAGCGCCCGTTCAGCCACGGTGCTCGGCCTGATCGGGGCGGGCGGCATCGGGCAGGTGCTGTTCGATAATCTGAACAGCTTTGATTATGCGCGCACCTCAGCCATTGCGATTGTGATCGTTGTGGCCGTTACCGCCATCGATTTCCTCTCGCAGGCGATCCGAAAGCGTCTTTTGTGACTCAATTGTCAGCCAGGGGTACGGTAAGCTTTCATTCTAACGTCATATTACAAGGGTAGAACCCGTTTCATCAGGAGACTTCCATGAAAAAGATCATTTTGGCCGCTGCCGCTTTGGCCGCCTTTGCCGTCGCCGGTTCCGCCTCTGCGCAGGCCTCGCGCGATTACGTCTGGGCCGCTGGCTCATCGACTGTGTTCCCGTTCACCACCCGCGTCGCTGAAAACTATGGCCGCAAGAGCGGCGCCAAGGCCCCGAAGGTTGAATCTTTGGGTACCGGTGGCGGTTTCAAGGCCTTTTGCGCCGGTATTGGCGCAGGCACGCCGGACATCGCCAACGCCTCACGCCCGATGAAAAAGTCGGAATTCGACGCCTGTAAGGCCAAGGGCGTCAACGATATTCTGGAAATCAAGATCGGTTACGACGGCATCGTTATCGCCACCGCCAAGACGGGCAAGGACTATGCTTTCCGCGATGTCGATTTCTATCTGGCCCTGTCCAAGGATGTGCTGCGCTACGGTCAGTATGTGAAGAACCCTTATAAGGGCTGGCATCAGATCAATCCGAACCTGCCCAAAAGCAAGATACTGATGTACGGGCCGCCCACCACCTCCGGTACGCGCGATTCCTGGAACGAACTGGCGCTCGAAGCCGGTGCCGCCAAGTTCCCGGCGCTGAAGGCGCTCAAGGCTTCGGACGAGAAGAAGTTCAAGGAAATGGGTTCGGCCATTCGCGAAGATGGCGTGTGGGTCGATTCCGGTGAAAACGATAACGCCATCATTGGCACCCTGACCAAGACGCCGGGCGCTCTGGGCGTGTTCGGTTACTCCTTCTACGAAGAAAATATGGATAAGGTGAAGGTGGCCACCATCAACGGTGTGGCCCCGACCCCGGAAACCATCGCCACCGGCAAATATCCGGTGTCGCGTTCGCTCTATATCTACGTCAAAAAGGCCCATATCGGCGTGACGCCGGGCCTTGATGCCTTCATCAACGAATATGTTTCGGATGCGGCGACGGGTAAGGGCGGTTACCTGCAACAGCGTGGTCTGATCCCGCTGCCGGCCGCCGAACATGCGGCCATCAAGGGTGGCATCAAGACTTTGAAGCCAATGGCGCGTCCTAAGTCGTGAGCGCGACTTGAGCTTATAATTAAAGCCGTCCCTGCCGTGTGGTGGGGGCGGCTTTTTTCTGTGGCTGGTTTTTGTCACGAAACTGTCATATGAAGCGGCCTCACTCACGGAATCGCTGCCCTATGTATAAGCCGCTTTTGTCTCTCTGCGCTGCCGCTCTGGTCGCTATGTCGCCGGTTTCAGCCTCAGCGCAGATGCAGCGTGACTATGTGTGGGCGGCGGGGTCATCGACCGTGTTTCCGTTCGCCACGCGCGTGGCTGAATATTACATGCGCAAATACGGCACCAAGGCCCCCAAGATCGAATCGCTCGGCACCGGCGGCGGCATCAAGCTGTTCTGCTCAGGCTTGGGCGGCCATACCCCGGACGTTGCCAATGCGTCTCGGCCCATGAAGCCGTCCGAGTACGAGATGTGCCAAAAGAACGGCGTGGGGGAAATTATAGAGCTTCAGATTGGTTATGACGGCGTGGTCATTGCCATGAATAAGCAAAACCCTGACTACGATTTCCGGCTGGATATGCTTTATCTGGCCCTGTCGAAGGATGTGCTGCGCTACGGCGCGTTCGATCCCAACCCCTATGTGCGCTGGAGCCAGATTTCGGCGGGTCTGCCGGATCGCAAGATACTGGTGTACGGCCCGCCGTCAACATCGGGTACGCGCGATGCCTTTGTGGAACTGGGCATGGAAAGCGGCGGGGCAGCCTATCCGCTGCTCAAGGACATTAAGGGCCGCAATGAAAAGCGTTTTAAGCAACTGACCGGCTCGATCCGCGAAGATGGCCGCTACGTCAATGCCGGTGAAAACGACAATGCGACCTTAAGCGTGCTGACCAAAACGCCGGATTCGCTCGGTGTATTCGGCTATTCCTTCTATGAGGAAAACAAAGACAAGGTGAAGGTCGCCAAGGTTGACGGTGTGATGCCCACCCCGCAGGACATTGCCTCAGGGCGTTACCCGCTGGCCAGGTCTTTGTTCATCTACGTCAAGAAGGCGCACTTAAAGTTCGTGCCGGGCCTTGAAGGCTACATGAACGAGTTCGTGTCAGATGCCGCCGCCAGTAAGGCCGGCTACCTCAAGGGGCGCGGGCTGATCGCGCTCGATGACAGCCTGCATGATAAGGTCAAGCAGGCTGCCCGCATGCAGGTGGTGATGAGCGCGCCTGAGAGCCATTAGCAGGTGTTATTCATGGAAGTAGAATTTACAATAGTAATGACCAAACATGGAGCGGAGCTTTCAGTGAAAAATACTGAAACCGCAGACCAATTTGATGACTATCTAACTGAAAAATGCGGCATTACTACATACTTAAAGCCAATTGATGATGGAATGATATTTGGCTTTGGAGAAATGTATACAGCTGATCAAATTCAGTCCTTGGTAGAAAAATTTAATCAAACGTCGACGTGAATTTTGAAAGGCTCATCGCCTCATCGAAATTCAAGCAAAAAATTTCATAACGTTGTTAAATCGCACAAAATTAAGCCGTCTTCCGTCGTTTGCGGATCGGATTGAGCGCCTTAAGCCGTGTCCAGATGCGGGCTTTTTCCGGCTGGGGCAGGGGCTGGAGATTGCGCACAAACTCTTCGGCGCAGGCCCTCCACGAAAACTTCTCGGCATAGGCGCGCACGTTTTTCGGGTCGAGCGTTAACGCCTCTTCGATGGCGATTTTCAGGTCATCATTAATGACACCGGCATTTGAGCCCGGAATGATGTCGATCGGTCCATGGGCCGGGAAGGCCGCCACCGGCGTGCCGGTCGCCATAGCCTCAAGGATCACCAGCCCAAAGGTGTCGGTCAGAGAAGGGAACACAAAGACATCGGCATCGGCATAGGATCGCGCCAGTTCGTCACCGAAACGCGGGCCGGTAAAGACGGTCTTGGGATATTTGACCTTAAGTTCTTCAAGCTGCGGGCCGCCGCCGACAATCACCTTGGTGCCGGGGACATCCAGCGACAAAAAGGCTTCGATATTCTTTTCGACCGCCACACGCCCGACATAGGCCATGATCGGCCGGGGCAGATCACCATAGATGGGCTCAAGGTCAGGACGGAACATGACGGTATCGACACCGCGCGTCCACGGGGAGACGTTTTTGATGCCGTGGGCTTCAAGATCCTTTTGCAGGGTCGGTGTCGCCACCATGACCCGGCCTGACGGCTTATGGAACCAGCGCATATAGGCATAGCCAACGCTTAGCGGCAGCGGCAGGCGGGCGGAGACATATTCCGGGAATTTGGTGTGATAGCTGGTGGTAAACGGCAGGCCCCACTCCACGCACACCCGGCGCGCGGCCAGCCCTACCGGGCCTTCGGTGGCGATATGAACGGCATCGGGGGCGTACATCAGGATGCGCTCGCGCACCTCTTCGTAGCAGCCGAGCGCCAGCTTGACTTCTTTGTAATCAGGCCAGGAAACGGTTTTGAACTCATTGTACTGAATGATTTCAAAGTCATGACCCAGAGCGCGACATTCGTCGAGCGTGCGCTTCAATGTGGTCACGACCCCGTTGACCTGGGGTTCCCATGCATCGGTGGCCAGCAAGATACGCAAGGCTTTAAGCTTCCCTCTCACCCGAAATGAACACGACGACGAAGATAGATACAGTTTGTAACATCACGATGTCCCCCGTCGTATAGCTTAAGATGATCCGCTATGTCAGAGTTATTTCTCATATTTACGACATAGGGTAGACTGAAAATGCGCATAAAGCGGCAGTTGCGTGTGAATTTGTTGAAATGCAAGCTTGCCACACCGCGCAAATGCCTTATTTAGAAAGGATAAGCCAAGGTTTGCACTGCACAATATGTAAATTTAGCCGCGACATCGGTATAATGTGGTACAAGCCCTAAAGAAAGTTGTTTCAAAGAACTGCCATGAGCGATCGCCGTAAAGACATGCCCGTTAAGGATCCGGCTTCGAAGGATGTGACCCCGCGGGACACGCCGAAGTCGCGTCGTACGCGGTTGCAGATTCTCGACACCTCAATGCGGCTGTTTGCCGAACTTGGCTATGACCGCGCTGGTAATGCCGCCATCGCCGAAGCCTGCGGCCTGACGCGCGGGGCGATGCTGTATCATTTTCCGACGCGTGAAGCTCTGGTTGAGGCGGCGGCCTGGCATATTCACGCCGCTCGCGAAGCTATGTTCGAGGCTGAGGCCGCCAAGCTTAAACCGGGGCAAGACGCGCTTGACGGGGCCGTAGATGCCTATTGGCGCCTGCTGTCGTCCGTGCCGTTTTCGGCCTTTCTGGCGCTGGAGCGCGCGGCCCGTCAGGATGCCGACGTCGCCAAGGCCATTCGTCCGGCTCAGGAAGCCTTCGATCAGGGCGCCATGGGCAATGCCACACCGGGCTTTATCACGGCGGGGATCGATGCCCGCTTTCAGGCCAGCCGCGATCTGGCGCGCTTTGCCTTGGACGGCCTCCACCGTGCGGCCCTGACCTATGATCAGCCCGAACGGGTTGAGAACCTGATCAACGTCATTAAGCGCGCCCTGCATATGCTCAACCGTAAGGGCGATGTGCATGATCTTTGGGTTGATTAAGCCCTCACAGGTCATCGAGTTTTGGCGCGAAGCCGGGCCGCAGGCATGGTTTGCCAAAAACGATGACTTCGATGCCCGCTTTACGGCCTTTTGCCACGATCTGCATATGAAAGCGGCGGCGCGCACGTTGGATGGCTGGACGCAGACAGCGGACGGTACACTGGCGCTGCTGATCCTGCTTGATCAATATCCGCGCAATGCCTTTCGCGGGACGGCCCATATGTTTGCCACGGACCCGCTGGCGCGCACGGTCGCGGACACAGCCATTGCCGCCGGTCAGGATATGGAGATTGAGCCCCTGCTGCGCGGTTTTGTCTATCTGCCGTTTATGCATTCAGAAGACCTTGCTGATCAGGAACGCAGTGTGGGGCTGAATGAGCCTCTGGGCGGGGACAGTCTGGCCTACGCCATTGAGCACCGCGATATCATTGTCCGGTTTGGGCGCTTTCCCCATCGCAACGCGGTGCTGGGGCGCGAAACGACGCCGGAAGAAGCGGCGTTTCTGGCTGACGGCGGTTTTGCGGGCTGAGAAACGGCTGGCCTCAACGGGGCATAGCTGGTATTTCCGGCCCCTTTCCTAATCAGACCCTGTGGCTCTCATGCGTTTCCTGCTCCGTTCCAAAATCCACAATGCCTATGTGACCGAAGCCAATCTGGCCTATATCGGTTCGATCACCATTGACGAAGACCTGATGGACGCGGTGGGCCTGTGGGAAGGTGAAAAGGTATTGGTGGTGTCCAACACCTCTGGCGCCCGGCTTGAAACCTACGTCATTACGGGTGAGCGCGGATCGGGCAGGATCGCCATGAATGGCGCGGCGGCGCACCTGATCGCCGAATCCGAGCAGATCATCATCATGGGTTTCGAATTGACCTCGGAGCCGATTGTCCCCAGAGTCGTACTGGTTGACCGTGAAAACAAGCTTGACCGGTACCTGTCGGAAACGCCCTCGACGATTCTGTAAAGCCACACCCGCCACAGGGGAATTTAGGCGATCCCAAGCCCTGTCAGGCCTGGCTCAAGCGCCCACAGGGTTATGCACCGCGTTAGGACTTTTTTAACCAAAAACCGTTTGACGAAACGGCCCATCAGGCCCCATATTTGGTTCGGGCAGTTGGGGTCGGCACTAGATATAGTGTTAACGCTATGGTCTTCGTGGGCTCCGGGCTGGAGCGATTTTTGCTTATCTGGGTGAGTTATATGTCCGTAAATGATGCCGTCAAACGTGAATCCGTGCCGATGATGAAATCCTTTATGGATGTGCGCCCCAAGGCGCGCGCCGAATTCAAGCTTGTAAAACAGGTGGTTACCGATCCGTCGCGCGATGCGGTATTGACTGACTTCGGCAAGAAGACCCTCGATGACCGCTACCTGATGCCGGGCGAAGGCTATCAGGATATGTTCGCGCGTGTGGCCACCACCTATGCCGACGATGCCGAACACGCCCAGCGCATCTATGACTATATTTCGCAATTGTGGTTCATGCCGGCCACGCCGGTGCTGTCGAACGGCGGTGCGTCGCGCGGCTTGCCGATCTCGTGCTTTCTGAACTCGGTACCAGACAGCCTTGAAGGCATTGTTGGCACCTGGAACGAAAACGTCGCTCTGGCGTCGAACGGCGGCGGCATCGGCACCTATTGGGGCGGCGTGCGCTCCATCGGTGAAAAGGTCAAGGGCGCCGGTCAGACATCAGGTATCATCCCCTTCATCCGCGTGATGGATTCGCTGACACTTGCGATCAGCCAAGGCTCTCTGCGCCGCGGCTCGGCGGCGGTCTATATCGACATTCACCACCCTGAAATCGAAGAATTCCTCGAAATCCGTAAGCCCTCAGGCGATTTTAACCGTAAGGCGCTTAACCTGCACCACGGCATTTCGATCACCGACGAGTTTATGGAAGCGGTGCGCGACGGCAATCCGTTTGGTCTGCGCTCGCCTAAGAACAATGAGGTCATCAAGTTCGTCGATGCCCGCGCCCTGTGGCAAAAAATTCTCGAAATCCGCATGCAGACGGGCGAGCCCTATCTGATCTTTGCCGACACCGTTAACCGCGCCATGCCGCAGCACCAGCGTGAGCTGGGCCTGAAGGTGCGTCAATCCAATCTGTGTGCCGAAATCATGCTGCATACCGGTGCCGACCATCTTGGTCGCGACCGTACTGCGGTGTGCTGCCTGTCGTCGGTCAATGCCGAGACCTTCCTTGAGTGGCGCGATCATCCGCGCTTTGTTGAGGATATCATGCGCTTCCTCGACAACGTCCTTGAGGACTTTATCCAGTCGGCACCCAATTCTATGGAAGCGGCGATCTATTCCGCCCAACGCGAACGCTCAGTGGGTCTGGGCTTGATGGGCTTTCACTCCTTCCTGCAATCGCAAGGGGTTGCGTTTGAATCGGCCATGGCCAAGTCGTGGAACCTGCGCCTATTCAAGCACCTGCGCCGCGAAGCCGATAAGGCGTCGGTCAAACTGGCCGAAGAGCGCGGTCCCTGCCTTGATGCCGCCGAGCGCGGCGTCATGGAGCGCTTCTCGCACAAGCTGGCCATCGCGCCGACCGCGTCGATCTCGATAATCTGCGGTGGCACTTCGGCGGGCATTGAGCCGATCCCGGCCAATATCTATACCCATAAGACCCTGTCGGGCTCATTTGCGGTCAAGAACCCGTACCTTAAGGCGCTGCTGGCAGAAAAAGGTCTTGATACGCTCGAAATCTGGGATTCGATCGTTGAGCACGAAGGCTCGATTCAACATCTGGATGCCTTAAGCGCCGATGAGAAAGACATCTTCAAAACCGCGTTTGAAATCGATCAGCGCTGGGTGGTTGAGCTGGCGGCTGACCGCGCGCCTGAAATCTGCCAGTCGCAATCGCTCAACATCTTCCTGCCCGGCGATGTCGATAAGTGGGATCTGCACATGCTGCACTGGACCGCGTGGGAGCAGGGTGTCAAATCGCTCTATTATCTGCGCTCCAAGTCGGTGCAACGGGCGGCGTTCGCCGGCGGTGAGGCTAAGGCGGCTAGCGTTTCGATGATTGATGCCGCCAAGACTGACTATGAAGAGTGTTTAGCGTGTCAATAAAGTCGTGGGGTCGCAGACCCCACACCACATAACAAAAAGCAAGAATCCCCGAAGGGCCGTCCCGAGGGGATTTTTTCGTTATTGACCCATCTCAAAGTATTTTGGCCCGAAGGGCCATAAACTTTGAGATGGGATCATTTCTTCATATCTATGATTTTGAGTGCGATCGGGCCGAGGATCACCAGAAACAGCACCGGCAGGAAGAACACGATCATAGGTACGGTCAACTGCGCAGGCAGGGCAGCGGCCTTTTTTTCCGCGGCCGACATGCGCATCTCGCGGTTTTCCTTGGCCATGACCCGCAAAGCCGACCCCAGAGGGGTGCCGAATTTCTCAGCCTGAATCATAGCCGTACATACCGATTTGACACCGGGATGATTGGTGCGGCGTGATAGGCCTTCATAGGCCATACGCCGTTCTGGCAGGTAGGATAGTTCTGCCACCAGCAGGGATAATTCTTCGGCCAACTCGATTGAACTTGCGCCGATTTCCTGAGACACTTTCTGAATAGCGCTTTCGACGGACATACCGGCCTCGACGCTGATCAGCAGCAAATCGAGCGCATCGGGAAAGGCCGCCACAATCGAATCCCGGCGCTTTGAGGCCAGATTCTGGATATAAATATTTGGCGCATAATAGCCGGCGACCAGTGCGCCGACGATAATCAAAAGCTTAATGTTTGGTTGAAGCGTGCCCGGATTGATCACCAGCACATAAAGCGCCGCGGTTGCCGCCAGTACAAACGGCATGACAAAGCGGAAGAAGTAAAAGGTCGAAATCGGGCGTGGGCCACGAAACCCGGCCATAGCCAAACTATCGACCACCTTTGGGTCTTCCAGCAGGGTTTTGAGGTTCAGCCGTTCCACAATTTGTTTGTAGAGCCCCTCATCCCGTTGGCGCAGACCAGAGTCCTTGTTTATATTCAGGCGCGACTGGCGACGCAGTTCGTCGCGGCGATGGGCGACGGCCTTCATCCGCTTATCTAGTTCCTGACCGGTAATCAGGCTCTTGCCGATGGTCAGGCACGTAAAGAACACAAGCACCGCCACCCCGATCGCGATCAGGTTGCCTGGTTCCATTATGAGGGCGGCAAATTCGGTCATGATTTACATCTTGAAGTTAATCATCTTGCGCATCGACAAAATGCCGAGCAGCATCCACACCACACCCGCCGCCAGCATCATCTGGCCGCGCGGATCAGTGAACATGATACGAATATAGTCAGGCTTCGACAGGAAGATCATGACCGCCACCCCCGGCGGCAAAGAGCCGATGATCGCGGCCGAGGCAATGGCTTCGGATGACAGGGCCTTAACCTTTTCGCGCATCATCTTACGGGCGCGCAGGACGGACGACAGATTGTTGAGCGCTTCGGCCAGATTGCCGCCGGTCTTTTGCTGGATGGCCAGAACAATGGTGAAGAACTTAAGCTCCGCCGTCGGAATACGCTCATACATGATATCGAGCGCTTCGATAATGGTGCGGCCGCCACCGATATTATCGACCAGTCGCTGAAACTCAGGACCCAGAGGGGCGGCCCCTTCGCGGGCGATCACCTTGATCGAATCGTGAATGGGCAGGCCCGATTTGATGCCGCGCGTCAGAATGTCGAGGGCGTCCGGGAAATCACGGGTGAACTTTTTCTGACGACCGCCGGCCATAAATCCGAGTACCCAGCGTGGCAGACCGTAGCCGGCGGCAAAGCCCGCACCCAAGGCCACCAAGGCATTGGGTTTCAGCAGAAATACACCGACCGCGCATACCACTCCTAATACGCCACTAATGATCCAGAACCGCGTCAGGTTCGGCGTAATACCGGCATGGGTCATACGGGCGGTCAGGGTCAGGCGGGCCTTACGTTCTTTGCGCTCTGACTCTTTAAGTTGCAGCATAATCTGCTTGCGGCGTTCTTCGGGCGTGCGGTTCTGGCTTTTCTGGCGCTTGGCACGGGTCGGGTCAGCGGCGGCAATCGCCTGTGCGCGTTTGGCGGCAACCTGAGAACCATCGCCGTCCGCCGTCAACACATAACCCAGGCTGGCCAGAATGATGAAGCTTAGAAAGGCGATGAGCAGGGTCATCAACATGGGATTACTCCGCCGCGTCCAAAGCTTCAGCGAGTTCGCGCTCAAGGCCGTAATAGCGGGCGCGGTCCCAGAAGCGCGGGCGACCGATGCCAGTGGAGCGGTGGCGGCCTATGATCTTGCCGTCCTTGTCCTCGCCTTCGATCTCATAGACAAACAAATCCTGGGTGATGATGACATCGCCTTCGAGGCCTAAGACTTCGGTGACATGGGTGATCCGGCGTGAGCCGTCACGCAGACGGGCGGCCTGCACAATAATATCAATCGAGCCGACGATCATTTCGCGGATGGTACGCGACGGCAGGCCGTAGCCGCCCATGGTGATCATCGATTCCAGCCGCGAAATCGCTTCCCGAGGTGAGTTGGCGTGCAGCGTGCCCATCGATCCGTCGTGACCGGTGTTCATGGCCTGCAGCAAATCGAACGCTTCGGGGCCACGGACTTCGCCGACGATAATGCGCTCAGGCCGCATCCGCAGACAGTTTTTAACGAGGTCGCGCATCGAAATCATGCCCTGACCCTCAAGATTGGGCGGGCGGGTTTCAAGGCGCACGACGTGCGGTTGCTGGAGTTGCAGTTCGGCGGCGTCTTCGCAGGTCACGACCCGCTCGGTCGGATCGATGAACGCCGTCAGCGTGTTAAGCAGGGTGGTCTTGCCCGAACCCGTACCACCGGAAATGAGGATATTACAGCGCGAGGCGCCAATGACGCCCAAAACGCGCGCGCCTTCGGGACTGATGGATTTGAACTCCACCAGATTGCGCATGGTCAGCTTGTCTTTTTTGAACTTACGAATGGTCAGCGTCGGGCCATCGAGCGCCAGCGGTGGCGCGATGACGTTAACCCGCGACCCGTCCGGCAGGCGGGCGTCACAGATGGGCGAGGATTCATCAACGCGGCGACCGACCTGAGAGACGATCCGCTGGCAGATGTTCATCAGTTGCTGGTTGTCGCGGAAACGGACATTGGTCAGTTGCACCTTACCGCCGACTTCAATGAACACACGCTGGGCGCCGTTGACCATAATATCGGCGATATCATCACGCGCCAGAAGTGGCTCCAGCGGCCCGTAACCCAGAACATCGTTGATGATGTCCTGAATCAGGTTGTCCTGCTCGGACACCGACATGGACACATTTTTGATGGCGACCAGTTCGGCAACGATATCGCGGATTTCTTCGGCGGCGGCCTTATGATCCAACTGTGCCAGTTGGCTCAGGTCAATTGTATTAAGTAGGGCGTTGAAAATGGCCGTCTTGGTGGCGTGATAGTAATCGGATTGTTCACGCACGATCTCGGTGACCGCCTGCGCCTTATGCAGTTGATCAAGGCCTTGCGCGAGTTTAGCGGTCGCGGGGACGGTTTCACGTTTTTCAGGTGCCGCGTCCGGCTTGCGAACAGGCTTTTCGGGCGCTGTGGCTTTTTCCACAGAGGGTTTTCCGCCCAAAGCTTGGGTGCGTGTGGCCGCAGGTTCCGGCGCAGGCTTGGGCTCGGCCACAGCCACGGGGGCGCCTGCCGCCGAGGGTGTGGGCTTGCTGCCGAAGCCGGTCTTTACCTGGTCGCCGGGACGCTTTCCGAACACTTAAAGGCTCACTTCCTGAACAGCTTGGCGAAAAGGGACTTCGGGGCTTTGACCTCGACCTGGCGGCCGGTAAGCATCGCCGTCAACTGGGTCATGGCCTCATGCACTTTTGAGGTCGGGGCACATTCGGCAATCATCTGACCGTTGTTGGAGGCCTGACCGAACAGCTTGGCATCAAAGGGAATCACGGCGGAAGGCGTCAGGCCAATGGCGGCGGTGAAATCCTTAACCGGAATTTCCGGACGGCCCGGCATGTCGGTCTGATTGAGCACCAGCTTAGGGGCGGCGTCATTGGGGCGGTAGGTTTTCAGGAGGTCGACAATGTTCTTGGCATTGCGCAGTGACGCCAGATCGGGTGTCGCCACAATGACCACATCGTCAGCCGTAATCAGGTTTTTCTTAAGCCACGGCGTCCAGACATGGGGCAGATCCATGACAATATAGGGGGCGGATGAGCGGATTTTACGGGTCACGTCCTCATAGGCGTCTTCGCCGGCAGTATAGTCCTGATCGAGCGACGCAGGGGCGGAAAACAGTGACAGGCGCTCTCCGCACTTGGTCAGCATCCGGTCGAGCAGCACCGAATCGAGGCGGTCGGGCTCATTGAGCGCATCGGCCATGCCCTGCAACGGGTCCTGATTGAAATCGAGACCGGCGGTGCCAAAGGGTAGGTCGTAATCGACAATGACCGTGTTGGCCTGAAGGCTTTCCGACAGGTTGTAGGCAAAATTGTGGGCCAGTGACGATGATCCGGCCCCGCCGCGTGCACCGACAAAGGCAATCGCGCGTCCGATAAACGGGGTATCAGGATCGGTAAACAGTGACGCGATGGCCTTGATGACTTGCAGCGGCTGTACCGGTGCCACCATATATTCGCTGACGCCCTGACGCATGAGTTCGCGGTAAAGCTGGATGTCGTTGTGGGCGCCGATAACCACGACTTTGGTGCCGGCATCACAAACCTGAGCCAGATCGGTCAGTTCGTTCATCAGGTCGCGGCCACGCGAATGGCTTTCGACGATGATTAGCGACGGGGTCGGTTGATCGCCATAGGTATGGATGGCTTCGGCAACCCCACCCTGGCGCACCATACACTGGGCGCGGGTCATGCGGCGGTCAGCGGATACGGTCTCGCACACCTGAGCGCTGTCGTCAGATTCCAGAAAGAAATGGATGCCGATGCGCGGGATCGATACGGTGTCGTAATCGTCATCATCCATGAACGGATTGATCGCCGCCGCGGTGTAGGCTGCCGGTTGTGCCTGAGATTTCAGTGGCATCAGGGATTCGTCTGCAAACGGATCAACAATGCCATTGCGGGTAGTGCTCTCAACGCGGGATAAGGCTTGGGGGGCCAGTTCAACCGGGCGGTCAGGCGTAATCAGATCAAGATCGCCGTCATAGGATTCGTCGAAAGCATAATGCGATGTCGCCCCCGCTTGCAGGGTCAGGCTTTCGTCAAAGCTGCCGAACGGATCGGGCGTGCCGCTGACGCCGCCAAAGGCATCATCGTCGAAGGGGTCTTTTATGCGGCTGTCGGGTTTTATATAGCTGACAGACTGGGGTTTCACAGACATGATTGACTTACCTTACTTGACCGCGTCGGAAATGGCCGAAGCGGCGGCGGCATTATCGGCAGAGGAAGTGACTTCGCCCTTACGGTATTTATCGATGACGGTGGTCTTACGGCCCGCATCGGCAGGTGTCGTGGCGACCGGTGTAGCGATATCGCGCGGGTCAGCAATCTGAGCTGCCATATTAGCCGTGACGGCGCAGCCGAAATTGCTGTGTGGGGTGTTGCTGGCCGTGCGCGACAGGTTCTCCCACGACCGGTTGCAGTCAAGGTTACGGGCGCGGTAGCTGACCAGCGTCAGCGAGACGATATCGGCGGGATGTTCCGTCACGGTGCGGTAGCTGACTGAGCGCGGATCGACGCCCTGTGCCACCAGATAATCAGTGACCAGTCGGCCATAGCCTTCCGACGTGGGGCGCGGGCCGGTGGTGATGATGATGTCGGTCGCCGCCGCGCGCGTGCTCAGCTTATCGAGTGCGGTCATCTGATTGATCGACAGGCGATCCACCGAAAAGCGCAAATGCACCGGCGCCTCTTCGCGGGCTTCGGCGTCTAAGCTGTATTGTGAGGTTGGCAAAAGCGGGGCCACTGCAGTCGGCTGCCCATCACTGGCGCAGGCGGTGAGGGTGATGGCACCAAGAATAATCGCCGGGAGTGATAGGGTTTTCATCCTGATCTCCTACTCGATCACATAGCCAACCGGCGCCTGATAGGCGGCACCGGAAGGGGCAGACGATTGCGGATGGCCACCGCGATCCTTGATGACCTTGTTCATATTGCCGATAAAGGCGGTGGACAGGTCGTGGGCAGCCTGAAGATTATCGGCCGGGGTTTGCAGGGAATCAGGCTGGGTCGGGGACACCAGATAAGGCGTTACAATCACAACCAGTTCGGTTTCACGGTTCAGAAAGTCGCGCGACCGGAACAGGGTCCCGATGACCGGCAGGGTGGTCATGCCGGGCAGGGCATCAATCGCCTGGCGATATTCCGATTGTAGGAGGCCCGCGATCATCAGCGAAGACCCGGAGGCCATTTCAACACTGGTCTCAACCCGGCGCACGGAGATAGCGGGCACACTTAAGGTATCGGTGATTGAGATCGATCCGTTGGCGGACAGTTCAGACACTTCGGTCGACAGTTTAAGCGAAATGCGGCCGCTGGACAGCACGACCGGCGTGAAGCCTAAGCCCACACCGAAAGGCTTGAACTCAACTGACACGCGGCCCTGATTGTCCTGACCGGTTGGCACAGGGAATTCACCACCGGCCAAAAACTTGGCGGCTTCGCCCGATACGGCGGTCAGGTTCGGTTCGGCCAGGGTGCGCAACAGGCCGACGCGTTCGAACGCTTCGATAGTAGCATCGACGCCGCTCAAGCCCGTGGTATTGGGATCGGTCTTGACATAGTTGCCCGCCGCGCCGCCCGATAAGGTGCCGTTGATGCTGTAACCGGGGCTGTTAGAGAAGGTGAAATTATCGCCACCCAGCCGTCCGATAATGGCATTGGTATCAAAGCCCAATTGTTTGATGGTTGAGCGCTGGACTTCGGCCACGCGCACCTTAAGCATCACCTGATCCTGCCCGCGGATGGACAGCATATTAATCACGTCTTCGGGCTTGGTCACGAAGGAGGCGGCCAGACGCTGTATCTGTTCGGCCTCACCATTGCTGGACACCAGACCGGACAACAGAATCTTGCCATTAAGGCTCTGGGCCTCGACCTTAGCGCCGGGGAACAAGCGCGAAATCGTGTCGCTCAACTGATCGGTCGGCGCATCGACGCGGATATTGAGGTTGAGGATCTGACGGCCCAGACCGTCAAAGAAGATGGCGTCAGACTGACCGGGTGCCACGCCCAGCACGAAAATGCGCTTAGGCGTTTTCAGCACGGCATCAGCCACGGCGGGGTTGGACACGAACACATCGCGCGCTTCGACCGGCAGATCGACAATGGCCGAGCGGCCCTTGGGTAGGTTGAGTACCTGAGATTTGACGTTGCCGCTCTGGGTCGTGACCCCAAGGCCCGATTGGGCAGACGCCGAATGACCGGCGCAGACGAGAGCTGCGGCGGCCATGAAAGCGGTAATCGTGAAGGGTTTCAACTTATTCATCGGGCGACTGAGACCTCCGATGCCTGACCGTTGCGGAAGACGCGCACGGTGTTGGTGGCCATCTGCGTTTCCTGAGAATTTACCCGCCCGCTGGCACCCCCGGCATCAGCATATGAGCGCAGCATCAACGACAAAGACCCCTGAGAGCGGGCCAGAGCCAGAGCCTGACCATCTTCGGGGCTAAGCTCCAGTGTGGCGGTAGCACCGATGACGGTTTGCTGATCGGCAGCCGCCTGAAGGTTCTGATCGATGGCCAGAACCTTGATATTGCGCAGGACCGGCTCAACCACCTGCAGGTTGCCGCCGCCGTTAGGGCGCTGGATTTCGCGGCTGACCATGATGTCAACGCGGTCGCCCGGCAGCACAAAGCCCGCCGCGGCATTTTCAGCCGAAATCGGCACCGCCATGGCGCGCTTACCGGATTCCAGCATAACCGCCATGAAGCCGCCTTCGTCGGCGCGCACGATTTTGCGGTCGGTGATCGGCTCGTTCTTGGTGATCTCTTCGCGCACGACGCCGTTGAGGTAAGCTTCCATGCCTGCCGTGGGGGCGAGGGCCTTTTCGGCGGCGTCACCGGCTTTTTTAGCGGCGGTTTTAACCTTGGCCTCGACCTTGGTTTCTTCTTCGGGCGGCAAGGGCGTGGTGACGTGGCCATCAGTGACATAGGCGGGCGTCAATGAGGCCTCGGGCCATTCCATCCAGGTCAGGTCGGCTTCGGCCAGACGTTCACCGGGCTTGAGATCGCGGGCGGCGACCAGAACCTTGACGGTCGGCACCTGCACAGCGGCGACCGCGACCTGAGCCGAGGCAGCTTTCGAGCCCTTACCGGCGACCAGTCCGCGCACGACAAAGGCCAGCAGTAGGGCTGCAATCGCAGCCACCCCGAACACGACGATGCGTGATGCCTTCATGAAGTCTATCCCTAGTTTGCCCTTAGTTCCCCTTGGGCTGTGGACCGAGCTATGGCGCACAGGTGAATCAATTCAGATTGACCATGTCTTAAGGTTGGTTAACGTCTGCCTAAAGAAAGACGGCGATACGTTAATTTCTTAATTTGATGGTGTTTTTCGGCTGTATCTTAAGAACCTCCCCTGTTGCGGGGGAGCCTCTCCTCCCCACGCGTGGGGAGGTGTCGAGTTTACGACACGGAGGGGTACGGACGGCCATATACCCCTCCGTCAGCCTTAACAGGCTGCCACCTTCCCATAATATGGGGAGGAGGATTACAGCCCCGCCAGTTTGAATAACGCGCCGCTGGGGGCGGCCATAAGGGCCCCCGCAAAGATCGCGACCCCATAAGGTATGCCGCCCTTATCGGTCATCAGGCGCTGCTGCCATCCGGACATGGTGTCGGTGTGGCGTTTAAACAGCTTGCGCAGGATCAGGAAAACCAAGGTCAGTGCCCCGCCCATCAGGGCGACATAGAACACGAACGGCAGGGCGGCACTCAGGCCCAGCCATAAACTGGCCGCCGTCATCAGCTTGGCGTCGCCGCCGCCCATCCATCCGGCCGCGAACATGCCCATACCCGCCAAAAGCACGATAAACGCCAGTAAGGTATGAAGGCCGATCATAACCGGGCTCAGACCCAGCAACAAGGCGGCCGGATAAAAACCGCCGGCCAGAATAAGGCACAGGCGGTTGGAAATGGTCATGGTGCGCAGATCGCTGATCGCCGCCCAGATCAGGCAGGCCGGAAAGATAAGGAGAAAGACAATACCAGCGATCATCATCGAGTTCATAAGGGGCTTCTCAGAAATTACGGATCAGTTGATATATCTATCCGTTGAAGATTTACTTAAGATGGCGGGTTTTCGGGCGTTTCACTTGTTTCGACTGGAAGCGAGTCTGAAATGAAAGAAAAAATACCATTCGATTTATTAATTACGGCACCAATTGCCGTGAATATCCCTAAAGCAATTATTGCCGCTATTAGTCCATATTCTATGGCTGTTGCACCGCGATCATCACGAGTGAATTTAGTGATCATGAGGCCTTCTCTGTCAATTGAAAGCAGGAGTGCGCCGCACACGCCTATAAAGCAAAGGCCGCAGACACCTGCGTATCTGCGGCCCCACCAACTATAGATGTAGTCGCTATTAGGTGGCCGGAGTTTCAGGTGCAGCGGCTTCGTTGCCTGGCAGAGCGTCTTCTACGCTTTGGAACGTATCTTGAAGCTTAGTGCTCATTGTGCCCAGAACCGTGATCAGGGCTACGGCGATAAGGGCAGCGATCAGACCATATTCAATGGCTGTAGCGCCGGATTCGTTCTTGGCGAAAGACTTTACAAACTTGATCATGAGGAAGTTCCTTAAAGGTTAGATTTGGAGTTGTTGATCCATTTACTTGTTTCGGGGCCCTGTAAATGGGTCAATGTCTCCCGAACACGAGATTGAATTTAGCGCAGCGTGATTAATTGCGAGTAAATAAATAAGATTTTTGCAAAATTTTCTATAGTTAACAGGTGTTTACTATGAAGATCTATTAATCTTAATTTCCATTAAACATGTTTACGCATGAATTAAATCGTATTTTTCGTGTTAATATTACATTTAGTATTTTTAAATATTTTTTGTTTACCCTTTTTCTAAACCGGACGCTTAGGGGTTCGGGCTATTATCACATCACGCGCCCACCCGAAGGGGGGCCTTTTTGAGACCAGAATGGAGTCTTATATGACCCGTAAACTTAAAGCGGCCCTATCTGTGTTTGGTGTCTGCGCCCTTATGGCGGCGGCTCCGGTGCAGGCGGCGCAAAAGCTTCAGATCGAAAAGAACCATGCCACCCGCATCGCCTTATCGGCGCCCGCGGGCAATGTCATTGTCGGCAATCCCGATATCGCCGATGTCACCGTGGTCGATACGCGCACTATATTCATCGTCGGGCGCAGCTTTGGACGCTCAGGCGTCACCATCACCGATAAGTATGGCCGGGTGATCTTTGACGGCGATGTCGTCGTGGCTCAGGCCTCAAACGCCAAGGGCGTCGTTACCGTCTATAAGGGCTTGAAATCGTCATCGGTCGTTTGCGCCGCCACCTGCCAGACCCAGGACGATATGTCAGGCGTGGTGAGCTCCACCGAAGTGGCCTCGGTCCCATAAACCCATGTTTGCAGTAGTGCGGCGTTACAGATCATGGCTGACAGCGGCGCGGGTACGGGCGCGTGCGGGACTGCGCGACCGCAAAGGCAGTGCGGCGGTCGAATTTGCCCTGATCGCCGGGCCGCTGATCCTGCTGATTTTCGGCTGTCTGGAACTGGCGCTATTTATTATCGTTAGCGTGATGCTGGATAATGCCACTCAGTCGGCAGCGCGTGAAATCCGTATGGGTATACTAACCGGCGAGAATTCCGATGCCACCAGCTTTCGTCAGCAAATCTGCGACAATATGGGCTGGGTCGCGGCGGCCACCTGCATGGAAGACCTTCAGATCGATGTCGAAACCTTCGACAATTTCGCGATGGTTGACCTGACCCCGCCGATCGAGGAGGGGGAGTTTGAGGAAGCCAATTTCAGCTACGATCTGGGTGGGTCCAGCCAGATCCAACTGGTCAGCGCCTATTATTCCTACAGCCTGATCACGCCGATCCTGAGTGCCGGCATGTCGACCTTGTCGAACGGGGACGCGGTTTTGACCACCCAGGTCGTCTTTAGAAATGAGCCGTTCTGATGGGTATTTTACGCGCACTTAATCCGCTAAATACACTGCGCCGGTTCGCCAAAGACCGGCGGGGTGTATCGGCGGTGGAATTTGCGCTGATCGCGCCGATCCTGATTACGCTTTATCTGGGTATGGCGGAACTGACGATGGGGATGATGGCGGCCCGTAAGGCGTCGCACCTGGCGGCTTCAATCGGTGATCTGGCGGCGCAGTCAGAAAGCCTGACCAATGCCAATATGACTGATCTGTTTGAAATTGGCGACCGCATCATCGCCCCGTTTGACGGCGGCAGTGCCTTAAGGGTGCGCGTGACCTGCGTAACCATGGATAAGACCGACAATAAGGCCAAGGTCATCTGGAGTGATCCGCATGTCTGGACCGAAAAAAACACCAATGACTCGCCCGTCGTGGCGGCGATTACCACGGCTCAGCTTCCGGTGGGGCAGAGCCTGATCGTGACTGAGGTCGAGTATGACTACGACTCGCCGCTGCACAGCTTTTTGCCGGCGCAAACCCAGTTTACGGATACCTTTTACCACCACCCCCGCAACGGCAGCGTGGTGGTGAGAAAAACGTCTTAGGGCTCTCTGTCAGGTCGTGCCCTCAAGCACCGACCGGATCAGTTTAAGCTTGGTCTCCGTCTCGATCCGCTCATCATGCGGGTCGCTGTCGGCGACGATGCCGCCGCCCGCACACACCCGCAAATGCCAGACACTGTGGTCGTCTTTTTCAAGCGCTATGGTGCGGATCAGCACGCTGGAGTCCATGCCGCCCTCGGCATCGATGACCATCAGCGACCCGCAATAAGGCCCGCGCGGGGCCTCTAATTCCTGAATGACCTTAAGCGCCTGCACCTTGGGCGCGCCGGAAATCGAGCCCGGCGGGAAGGTGGCGCAGATGACATCGGCGGCATCAAGACCGGGTGAAAGCTGCCCCGTCACGGTCGAGACCAGATGATGAACGCTGGGGTAGGTCTCTAAGGCATTAAGTGCGGTCACCTTGACCGATCCGACCTCGCTGACCTTGGACAAGTCATGGCGCATCAGGTCAACGATCATCAGATTTTCGGCCCGGTCCTTGGGGCTTTTCAGCAAGGCGTCACTTAAGGTCTTATCGGCGGCGGGGGTGGCCCCGCGCGGACGTGTACCCTTGATGGGCCGGGTCTCCAGATGGCCGTCGGGGCTTAAACTTATGAACCGTTCCGGGCTGTTGGAAATGATGGCGCGGCCTTTGAGACGCAGTGCCGCCCCGAAGGGCGCAGGCCCTGCCCGATTAAGATCACGCAACACCCGGCCCAGAGTGACATCATCTTTCAGCGTCCCTTGCCAGCCGCGGGCCAGATTGGCCTGAAACAGGTCGCCGGCGTGGATTTGCTGAATGAGCGAGGCGACCTTGCCTTCGTGCACTTCGTCGGCCGTTTCAAGCGTCAGCGGGGCACAAACCAGCGGGCCGTTGCGGATCAGGCCGGTCGCCGGATGCTTAAGCGCGGCGTTAAAGGCCTTACGCATCGTATCGGCGGCATTGCGGGCGGCATAGTCGTCCCGCCCACGGCCCAATGACAAAAGCGTGCGCGTCCTGTGATCAAACGCCAGCACCGCCGGATAGCGCAGGATATGCAGTTCGGGCCAGGCCTTACGCCCTTCGACACGGAACGGGCGTTTTTTAAGGGCTTCGAAGCGCATCCCCATCTCGAATGACGCCAGCGCGATCACCCCGCCGGTAAAGGGTGGCAGGTCGGTGACGGCATCACCGCTGATATGGGCGGGTTGGGGAGCCGCTTTAAACGGCGCAATGGCTTGTTTCAGAAGCGTTTTCGGGTCGGTATCGTCCTCAAACTCCAGCGTAGTCACGCCGTCAGGATAGCAGCCAAGATATGACCACCGCCCCTGCGGGCCGCCATCGGAAATCAGGCCCACACTATGGTCGGTTTCAAACCACGCCTCAAACAAAGTCTCCGGCGCCACGAACGGCAGCCGGATCACATGCAGGTGGGTCAGGGGCGTGGCAAAAGCCGACATTCACAACAACTTGATTCGATTATAAGCATTTGAAGGATCACACTAATACTAGGTTAAAGCCCCTGTCCGCAACTGCCCTCTCTTGGTATTGTCGTATCGGTCCTTAAGCCTATGGATGGAGGTCCATTGATCCTTGTGTGCGCCCAAATCATAGCCGATTTTGGGCGCATATTTTTTGAAACTCATGAAAAAGTTTCGCCGCTTTGCGCCGAATACATTTTTCATGGAACTATAAGGTCAAATTTGATCTCGAAAGCTGAGCTTAGCAGCGGTTCTTCGATCAAATTTGTCTTTTCTAAAATTACGCAAAAACAGTATTTGACGCAAAGCGGCAAAACTTTTTTGCGAGCATCACCTAAACGGCGGTTCGTCAAACGCGCGAAGCTTACGCGAGTGCAGCCGCGATCCGGCATCACGCAGGATATCCATCGTCTTGATGCCGATGTCGATGTGTTCCGAAATCGCCCGTTCATAGAAATGGTTAGCCTGACCGGGTAATTTCAGCTCGCCGTGCAGCGGCTTATCCGACACGCACAACAGCGTCCCGTAGGGCACACGGAACCTATACCCCTGCGCGGCCAGGGTGGCGCTTTCCATGTCGATGGCGACCGCGCGCGACTGCGAAAAGCGAATGGCGCTTAGCGAATATCTCAGTTCCCAGTTGCGGTCATCGGTGGTGACGACCGTGCCGGTGCGCAGGCGTCGCTTAAGCTGATCGGGGTTTTCGCCGGTCACTTCGACGCAGGCCTGTTGCAGAGCGACCTGAACTTCGGCAATGGCGGCGATCGGGATTTCGACCGGCAGCACATCATCCAGCACATGATCGTCACGAAGATAGGCATGGGCCAGCACATAATCGCCAATGCTCTGCGACGGACGCAAGCCCCCGCAGTGGCCGATCATCAGCCAGGCCTGCGGACGGGTGACGGCGAGATGGTCGGTAATGGTCTTGGCGTTCGACGGCCCGACGCCGATATTGACCAAGGTAATGCCCTGACGGTTCGGCGCCAGCAGGTGATAGGCCGGCATTTGATGTTTACGCCACGGGGAGTTGGCAATGAGTTCCAGTGGGTTTTCAGTATCGCGCGTGATCAGCAGATTGCCGCAACACGATAAGGCTGTGTAGGGGCTGTCGGGATCCCGAAGCTGCTCCAGTGCATATTTGACGAACACATCGACATAGCGATGATAGTTGGTCATCAGAATATAGCCCTGTGTGTGTTCCGCCGGGGTGCCGGTGTAGTGCTTAAGGCGCGCCAGCGAAAAATCGGACCGCAGGCCGTCAAACAAAGACAGCGGGTGTGAACCATCGGCATTGCGAACTTCGTGTCCGTCAGCGACTTCGTTGCCGATCAGAGCCAGTTCGGTCGCCGGAAAAAAGCGCGCCAGATCAACGGCGGAAACGCTGTTGAGGTCAAGGTCGGCGCCATCCAGCACATAGGGGTAGGGGATTTCCTGATCCGACAGCCCGACTTCGATCGTGATGTCGTAATCCTTTTGCATCAGTTCGATCTGTTCTTCGATGAAGTCGCCATAAAGGTCCGGGCGGGTGATCGAGCCGGCATAGACGCCGGGGCGCGAAAAGCGAGCAAAGGCGCGGTTGACGAACGGATGGCGGTGGCCCAGCACCGGGGTGTCCTCGTCGTCGTCTTGATCGACGCCGTTCCAGGTCACGATAAGCTTGGGGTAGCAATAGCGGCCCTCGGCGCGCAGAGCCTTATTCGGCTTGGTCTTATCAGCCAGGTAGGCCTGAAGATCGCCCTGAAGCTGCGTCACCGACGTCTGATACAGGGTTTTAAGGTGAGTTACGGCGTCATGGGCCGTTGCGTGTGGTGTTATATTTTGCAGTGTCATGGCGATACCTATCACAGGCCTTAAGTTTTGACCAGTAGCCTAAGCTACGCTGAATATGTCTCCGTCATATGGCGCGATTATTATTAATATGCAGCTTCTGAGGGAAATTCGTTGGCGCGGTATTATAGGCTCTGATAGCACTCTCCCGTGGGCCCGATTCGATACATAGGGTTTGGGGCAGGGCTCGTAAGGGGTTATAAACATGAAAAAATTAGTTCTCGTGGCCGCAGCAGGTGCTGCGCTGGCCGCTTTGTCGGGCTGCGCCACCATCACGCGCGGCACCAATGATGTGTTCGTCGTTGAAACCGATCCGATTGGGGCTGCGGTTAAGACCACGCACGGCTTTGCCTGCGACGCGACGCCGTGTTCGTTCAAAATGCCGCGTAAATCTGAGTTCGATGTCACCATCACCAAGGCCGGTTACAAGACCTGGACAGGCCATGTGACCAATAAAATCTCAGGCGGCGGCGGGGCGGCGATGGCCGGCAATGTGCTGGTCGGCGGGATTATAGGCGCGGCGGTTGATGGATCATCCGGGGCCATGAAGGATCTGGTGCCCAATCCGCTGACCGTCAAGCTTGAAAAAGCTGATGAGGTTCCGGCGGTTGCGGCCGTTCAGTAACTAACCCATAGCCATCAGGAAATCGGCCACGTCTTTGCGTACCGGCGCCTTATTGCGAAACGGTACCGAAAAGGCGGCGGCCGTGTCCTGATGGCTGATCTCATCATAGAGTTTTAGCGTCACTTTATTGCCTGACGCGCTCAGTTTTTGCGCCATGACCTCGGAATTGCGCACACGGGCAATAGTGTCGGCGCGGCTGTGGATCAGCAAAAAGCGCGTATCCAGCGTGCGCACATGATGGATGGGTTGGGTTTCTTGCGGGCGTGGCCATTGACCAAAGGCGTTGATGGTCGAGTCGACATCATAGGGATAAAAATCATAAGGCCCGGAAAGGCCGATCGTGGCCTTGACGGCGATATCGGGCAGGTACGCCTTATCCAGCGTCAGCATCATGGCATTATAGGCCCCCGCCGAATGGCCCATCAGAATCAGTTGCCCGGCATCGCCCCCCTGTTCGTGGATGTGCCTTGTGACGTGGCGGACGGCGGCGGCACTATCGGTCAGAAAATCAGGATAGCGCACCTGCGGCACCAGCCGGTAATCGGGCACGGCGACGATATAACCCAAAGCCGCCAGCGCGCGGCCCATCCAGGCGTAGTCGTCTTTTGAGCCGGAATTCCAGCCGCCACCATAAAAGAACACAATGACGGGAAGGTTACGGGCCCCTTTGCGCGGGCCGTAAACATCGTAGGTTTGGCGCGGGCCGTCGCCATAGGCGATGTTTTGGGCCAGACGATCGCTGTCTGCGTCCTTGGGCGTTAAGGTATTGAACGCGCTTAAGGTGTTGCAACCGGCTAAAGCGCTGGCTAATCCCGTCAGGCCGATAAGCGATAAGAAGCTGCGTTTATTCATATAAAAGCTTACGTGTCGGGGACGGATTTGGATTATGGCCGTGATATACGTCCACGCTAAGTCGGCGTTCGTAAGAAAGCGATGAGAACCTGCGCGCGACAGGGGCTGTGCCTGTTAGCGGGATGGTCTATATGACGCACAGTCACGGAGGATGGTCATGAAAGAATTAGGTCAAGCGCTCTGGCATTCGCTGACGGTGGTGTCGGTGACGCTGTTCTGGCTGTTGAGCCTGATCTATGTGTTTGTGGCCTTTACGTCGTTCGGATTCAATGCCGGCCTGTCGTTTCAGCTTTTGGGACTGGTGATCGCCCTGCATGTGGCGCGTGCCCTGCTGACGCCGCGCTTTGCCTCCGTCAAGGTCGGCTATGTAATCGGTGCCGCAGTGCTGTTTGGGCTGATGCTGTTTTCGCAGAACAATTCTCCGCCCCTGTGAAGCGGGGGAGGGATTTATTTGAGGGCGCTAATTAAAAGACCCAATAAAGTAACGCATACACATACAATCGCGATTTTATTTGCATTTTCGGCCTTTTGAAGTGCCTGCATAGCTATGCGATTAGATTTTTGGCTCGCTGATGCCTGATCCTTTAGATGTAGAGTGTTTTCGTGTTCTCTTTCATTGAGGCGATCATTTTCAATTTCCTCTAACCAAGCTTTAACGTATGGGCGTTTGTCCTCTCCGTAATAACCCGCAGTCAGTTTTTTTCGGACTCCGCTTTCCCCTAATTGCTCCATATCCTCAGTTAATTTTTCACGCCGTTCGTCATTCATATTCAGGTTCCATAGACAACGTAAAAAGCCTCCGTTTCCGGAGGCTTTTTTGTTTAGTTCGTACCCAGCGTGGCGTCGGAGCGTTTTTTCATCAACTGATCAAACGCGCCCCAGACCCCTTCACCGCCGGTCCATTGACCCTTGGTGGCGGCCTTGGAATACTCCGTTGCGCGGGCTTCAAAGAAGTTGGCGTGTTCAACGCCCGACAAAAGCACCTGCAGCCACGGCAGTGGGTTTTCCTTGACGCCGTAGACTTCCGGCAGCTCCAACTGACGCAGGCGCCAGTCGGCGATATAGCGGATATATTGCTTGATATCGTGCGGCGTCATGCCCTCAACCGGACCCATCTCAAACGCCAGATCGATGAAGTTATCCTCCATCATCACCACATTCTTGCAGCAATCGACGATGTCATCGGCTACGGCCTTGGTGACTGCACCCGTTTCCTTGTTGAAGGCGTGATAAAGCTTGATGATGCCTTCGCAGTGCAGGCTTTCATCCCGCACCGACCATGACACGATCTGACCCATGCCCTTCATCTTGTTGAAGCGCGGGAAGTTCATCAGCATGGCGAACGATGCAAACAGTTGCAGCCCTTCGGTAAAGCCGCCAAACATGGCCAGGGTGCGGGCAATATCGGCATTGGTTTCAACGCCGAATTTCTGCATGAAATCGTGCTTATCGCGCATGGCCTGATACTGCATGAAGGCGCCAAATTCCGATTCCGGCATGCCGATCGTTTCCAGCAGCAACGCATAGGCGGCGATATGGACGGTTTCCATATTACCGAACGCGGCCAGCATCATCTTGATTTCGGTCGGTTTGAACACGCGACCGTATTTTTCCATGTAGTTGTCCTGCACCTCAATGTCGGATTGGGTGAAGAAGCGGAAAATCTGGGTCAGCAGGTTGCGTTCATTGTCATTGAGCTTGGACGCCCAGTCTTTACAATCTTCGCCCAGCGGCACTTCTTCGGGCAGCCAGTGGACTTGCTGCTGCTTTTGCCAGTAATCAAACGCCCACGGATAACGGAACGGCTTATAGGCCGCCGAAGGGGTAAGCAGGCCAGGCAAAGAAGAAGCAGATGTGATGAGGCTCATGAACTATATCCCGAATCGTAAGCGACGCGATTAAACTGTCGTCTATATCACCACATTTTGTAGTTAAGGCTAGGTTAATATCTACATATTGTGTGTGTTTGTCGGTCTGGTTTGGGGATAATTTTATCCGCCGTGATCATACGGACTTAATTTAGCCCACGGATCAATTCGGCTATTCGTTAACACGGCTGATCACGGTGTGCATCCGGATTTTTGGGGCGGCGACCATAATTATTGACGGTTAGCTGCCGGCCTTAAGGGCTTCCCATGTGCGGGTATTGGCGGGGCCGCTCAGGCTGTGTTGCAGCCAGGCCAGATTGGCATCGGCAATCTCCGGCGGCAGATCACGGCGCAGCAGGGCCTCAGCCTCGGCCATCTTGCCCTCAAGCCCTAAGATCAGTGCCAGATTTTGCCGCATGGCCAAGGTCGCTTCGGGACGCGCCACCGCGCGACGCAGCAAGGCTTCGGCCTCAGCCAGTTTGCCGCCCGATGCGGCCGATATGGCCTTATTGGTCAGGACGGTGGGGTTTTCTGGTGACAGGGTAAGTGCCTTATCCCATGCGGTGTGCGCTTCCGCGCCGCGTTTGGACTGATCGTAGGCTACCCCAATCAGCGACCAGTTTTGCCAGTCATTGGGTTTTAGTTTCAGCGCCTGATCAAGTGGTTCAATGGCGTAAAAGCCGTTGCCGCTGGCGATATGGGCGCGGGCGGCGGCGGTCAGGGCTTCGACATTATTAGGCGCAAACAACAGGACGCGGTGGGCGACATCGGCGGCCTCATCAAACCGACCAAGGGCGCGCAGGGCATGGCTGAGGTCGATCCCCGCCTGAGCATCGGTGGGGTTACGCTCAAAGGCGCGGGCGAAATAGGCTGAACGGCTAAGCGGGTCGGCGCGCAGGGCTTCATTGCGATCAACCGGCAGCATGGCCTTGTTAGAAGGGGCTGCGGCGGGTGCTTCGGCTTTTTTCTGACCAAACGGAAAGGCCATGACGGTGGGCACCATCACCATCCATCCGGCAGCGGCCCCGATGACAACGGATTTGAATAAGGCCATGCGCAAGGTTCCGATCCGACTCAAAAAGAGTAGCGGCGTTAAGATTTCAGTGACAGCGATGAAGATAGGGTTAAAACCGTTAAAAACGCCTTCATACCGAGAGCCCCTCATGGCCAAGCCGCTGAAATCCACGTCAAATGCCTCTGGCAAATCTGCCCCTGAACACCAGATCATCGCGGTGTTCGAGGATGAACTGGCGGCCCGGCTGTCTGAGGCGTCACCGGCGACCCGTGCCTATGCGGCGGCTCGTGCATTTGCGGCCCGTGCAGGCACGCTCATTCTGCTGCCGGAAGGCAAGGGGGTGACGGCCTGGTACGGCTTAGGCGCGCGCAAGGCCTATAATCCGATGCTGTTTCGCGCCTTGCCTGCGCAATTGCCCAAGGGCAACTGGGTGCTGAAGGCCGATGCTGGCCTTGATCGCTGCGCTATCCATGCGGCGTGGGGCTTAGGCGTCTACGGCTTTGACCGCTATAAGGGCGAGAGCGGTAAACACCAGAGGCATGAGGTCAAACTCGATACCACGGATCTGACGCCCGCGCAGATTGAGGCGGTGGGTCATGAGGTCGCCGCCCATAATCTGGCTCGCGATCTGATCAACACCCCGGCACAGGATATGGGCCCGGCTGAGCTTGAGGCCGCCGCTCGTGCGGTGGCTGATGAGTGTGGCGCGGCCATTACGGTTATCAGCGGCGATGATTTGCTGGCGCAAAACTATCCGGCCATTCATGCGGTCGGGCGGGCCGCCCCGCCACAACGTGCGCCACGCTTTATAGAGATCACCTGGTCGCCCATCGGCAGTGAGGGCTTGCCCCTTCCGACCGTGGCGCTGGTGGGCAAGGGCATTACCTTTGATACCGGCGGGCTGAACATGAAGGGCGGGGCCGGTATGGCCCTGATGAAAAAGGACATGGGCGGGGCGGCGCATGTGCTGGCGCTGGGGCGCTGGATCATGGCGACCCATCTGCCGGTGAAGCTGTCGATATTGTTATGTGTGGCGGAAAATTCGATCGGCGGGGAGGCTTTCCGACCGGGCGATGTACTGTCATCGCGGGCGGGGCTGACCATCGAAGTTGGCAATACCGATGCCGAAGGGCGGCTGGTGCTGGCCGATGGTCTGACGCGAGCATCGGAGATCAACCCCGACCTGACGCTCGATTTTGCAACGCTTACCGGAGCGGCGCGGATCGCGCTGGGGCCGGAAGTGGTGCCGTTCTATTGTGATGACGAAGAGATCGTTCGCCGTCTGGAAATCGCCAGCCTGTCCGAGCATGACCCGTTATGGCGGATGCCACTGTGGGCGGGATATAAGGACGCGCTCGAATCCGACATTGCCGATATCCGCAACGATCCGCAAGGCTGGGCGCAGGCCGGATCAGTAACCGCAGCCCTGTTCCTGCAACGCTTCGCCCCCACAACCGGCGTATGGGCGCATTTTGATATCTATGGCTGGAACCCGCGCGGTGTGCCGGGCTATCCGCCGGGGGCGGCGGCCCATACGCTAAGGGCCGTTTACCGGCTTATCAAAGGGCTGTGATCCTACCTCGCTCGTGATCACACAAAATTAAGGCTGGCTGTTAACGGGGTTTTCGTATCCTTCGGCTATGGTGGAGGCTGAAGAGTACAGCTTAAGCAGAAGGTTTGGACGCTTTATGGCGCATGAACGTGACCCCCGATTTGACCCGCGTCTCACCCCCTATAAGGACGGTGTAGCCGAGATTGCCCTGCAAGGCGTCATTACGGCGGCGCGCTATGTGGTGGGTGAGCTTCTGACCTGCAATGTCACCTCAGCCGCCATGTCGGATGAGCCGGGAGCGCACGCCGAACAATCCAACCAGATCCTGTTTGGTGAGCGTTTTAAGGTCATTGAGCGCAAGCATGATTATGTCTGGGGTCAGTCGATGCGTGACGGCTATGTCGGCTACGTCCATGCCGGTGCCTTCACGCCGGACTGGCATTTGCCGACGCATTTTGTTGCGACCTTACGCACCTTTGTGTTTGCCGATACGTCGATCAAGTCACAGATCAAGAAGATTTTGAGCCTCAATTCGCTGGTCAGCGTGACGCGCGAAGAAGGCAAGTTTTCGTTCATTAACGATCTGGGCTGGGTCTATTCGGCGCACTTAAGCGGTTTTGATCGTTTTGCAGACGATTATGTGGCGGTGGCCGAAACCTTCCTGCATGCGCCCTATCAGTGGGGTGGCCGCGAAAGCATCGGGGTTGATTGCTCTGGGCTGGTGCAGCAGGCGCTTTACGCCACGGGCCGGTCATGCCCGCGCGATACCTACATGCAATCGGCCGAGCTTGGCGATGAGATTGAGGTTGACGCTGACCTGAGCGGGCTCAGGCGCGGCGATTTGGTGTTCTGGAAAGGCCATGTCGCGATCATGCGCGATGCGCAAACCATCATTCACGCCAATGCCTTTCACATGAAGACGGCCATTGAACCCCTGAAAGACGCTGTGGCTCGCATTGAGGCTTCGGGTTCAGGACAGCCTACTGGGTTTCGCCGCCTGTAAAGTAAAAAAGCCCCCCACCACCATTCACTCAGTTCATGGTCCCCCTCCCCACCACAGGCAGGGAGGCATAGTGAAAGGTCTTTTGCTGGTTATGTCATTAAAAAGCCCTGTGGATCGCTCCACAGGGCTTTTTTATCTCGATATCTTTTGCCTTACGCCGCAGGGGTTGCGGCGGGTGTCGCTGCCGTAGCCGCGGGCGTTTCAGCCGGAGCCGTAGCCGGTGCGCCTTCGACCGGAGCCGCAGCGGTGGTCGCGGCTCCCGGTTGGCGGGTTGGATCGGGCGCAGGCACCGCATAACCGGCCGAGCCATGAGTCTTAAGCCAGGCAATCAGGTTGACGCGGTCTTCAGGCTTTTTGATGCCGGCAAAGGCCATCTTGGTGCCCTTGACCCACTTACCCGGTGCGCCGAGGAAGTGATAAAGCTCATCATAGGTCCAGTTGGGCGCGGGGCCGGCGTGGGCCTTCATGGCGTCGGAATAGGCAAACCCAGCGTGGGCCGCGGTCGGTCGACCGACAATCCCATTAAGGCCGGGGCCGGTGCCATTGGCATCCGTGACCTGGTGGCAGGACATACATTTCTTGAACTGGGCTTCACCGGCGGCCAGATCGGCGGTCGCCAGAACCGTGCCCCAGTCGGGCAGAATTTCAGGGCCCGCCGCTTCGCCACCTTCGGCGACCTCGGCCACTTCGATCAGATAACCGGGCTTTTCGGGGGCTTCGGTGTGGTAAAGCGCATCGGCGCCGATACGTACACCCATAATGGCCAGTGCGGCCGCAAGGCCCGCACCCATTATCATATTCAGTTTAAGATCACCGCTCATGGGGGCCCAAACGTCCTCATATGTTTATCATTGTGGCAACCATAGCTTTATCGGATGATTCCTTAAAACTATGTTCCTCCGCCATTGGCGCATAATATTGCATTTGGCTTGCCTCTGGCTGTCTGACACGCTACCGCAAAAGACGCAAGGCGCGTTTGCGGCTTTTTGCCGAAAAAGGGCCTAAGCTGTGTCAAATCGTCGCACTCCGGAGGTTTTTGCAAGGTGACATCACTGGTTATTATCCCCGCCCGCATGGCCGCTACGCGCCTGCCGGATAAGCCTCTGGCCGATATTGCGGGCCTGCCCATGATCGTGCGGGTGATGAAGCAGGCGCAAAAAGCCCGCGATGTACGTGTCGTCGTGGCCGCCGGTGATCAGGCCATTGTCGATGCGATTGTGGTCCACGGGGGAGAAGCCGTACTGACTGATCCGGCCCTGCCGTCGGGATCTGACCGAATCATGGCCGCACTCAGGGCCGTCGATCCGGAAGGCCGCCATGACATTGTGATCAATCTTCAGGGCGATATGCCGTTTGTCGATCCGGAGGTCATCAGCCGCACCGTGGCCCTGTTAAAAGATCAGCCCAAGGCCGACATTGCCACCTTGGTCGCACCCGAACATTCCTCTGCCGACCGCACCAACAAGGATGTGGTCAAGGCGGTGCTAACAACATCAGGCAAGGCACTATATTTCACCCGCTCGACCCTGTTTGGTAACGCGCCGATCTGGCGCCATATCGGCATCTATGGCTACCGGAGGGCGGCGCTGGAGGCCTTTACCGCGGCCCCGCCGTCACCGCTGGAGGTGCTTGAAAAGCTTGAGCAACTGCGCGCCCTCGAAATAGATATGAATATCTATGCGCTGGTGGTAGAGGACGCGCCCCTGTCGGTTGATAATCCGGCAGACCTTGATGCCGCAATTGCCTATGCCAATTCCCACGGATTCTAACATGTCACATCCTAAAAGAATCGCTTTTCAGGGCGAACCCGGCGCCTTCAGCCATCAGGCCATAAAGCGCTGGTTTCCCGGTGCCGAAGCGGTGGCGCACCCGACGTTTGAGGAAGCCTTCGCGGCGGTGCGTAGCGGTGAGTGTGACCTCGGTATGATTCCGGTCGAAAATTCGCTGGCCGGGCGGGTGGCGGATGTCCATCACCTGCTGCCCCATTCGGGGTTGAAGATCATCGGTGAGCGCTTTTTGCCGATCGAGATGAACCTGATGGTCAATAAGGGCGCGAAACTTGCCGATATTAAGGTCGCGTTTTCTCACCCTATGGCCCTGATGCAGTGCCGCAATTCGTTGCGCGCACTCAACATTCTGCCGGAAGTGTTTCACGATACGGCAGGGTCGGCCCGCGCGCTGAAAGACAGCGGCGCTATGGACCGGGCGGCGATTGCCCCGGAAGTGGCGGCAGAGCTTTACGGCCTTGAGATCATCCGCCCCAACCTTGAGGACGCGCGCCATAACACCACGCGCTTTCTGGTGCTGACGGGCGAGCAGAGCGTGGTCGATCCGGCCCCGGAAGTGCCCTGCGTCACCACCTTTGTGTTCCGGGTGCGCTCAATACCAGCCGCGCTTTATAAGGCGCTGGGCGGGTTTGCCACCAACGGCGTCAATATGACCAAGCTGGAAAGCTATTCGGAAAACGGTTCGTTCTCGGTGACGTTTTTCTATGCCGATGTTGAGGCGCGCCCCTCTGATCGCGCCCTGCAACTGGCTATGGAAGAACTGAAATTCTTTGCCACCGATGTCGAGATTTTGGGCGTCTATCCGCAGGACGAATTTCGCAGGAAATAACAGGCCTAAACCATGTGCGAACTTCTGGGCATGAACGCCAATGTGCCGACCGATATCCGCTTCAGCTTTGCCGCTCTGGCGAAGCGCGGCGGTGAAACCGGCCCGCACAAGGACGGTTGGGGCATCAGCTTTTATGAAAACAAAGGCTGCCGCAGTTTTCATGACCCGAACCCATCGGCCCAGTCAGAACTGGCGGCGCTGGTGAAGAACTATCCAATCAAAAGCCGCATGGTCATCGCCCATGTCCGCAAAGCCAACCGCGGGCGGGTGGCGCTGGAAAATACTCATCCCTTTACCCGCGAACTGTGGGGGCGGGCCTGGACCTTTGCGCACAATGGCCAGCTTAAGGGTGTGAAGGAACTCCCCTTAAGTTTTTTCAGGCCCATTGGCACAACCGATTCCGAGTATGCCTTTTGTTTTGTCATGGATTATCTGGTCAAGACCTTCCCTGACTGCCCGCCGCCCAAGGTTCTGGATCGGGAAATTTCAGACCTGTTCGCCCAATTACGCGGCCTTGGCGTCTTCAATGCTCTGCTGACCGATGGGCGGTCAATGTATGCCTCATGCTCGAAAAAGCTGTGCTATATCAAACGCGAAGCGCCGTTTGGTCGGGCGACCCTGATTGATGAGGATGTGCAGGTAGATTTTGCGGCTGAGACCACGCCCGACGATAAGGTCATCGTTATCGCCACTCAGCCCCTGACGCAGGACGAAGCATGGACGTTGGTTGTGCCAGATAGCATGCTGATTTTACGCGGTGGTGAGGTTATTTAGACCGTCAGGAAATGGCTAAGAAAAATGACCGTAAATACCGCCTGAAACGCGGTCGCCGTAACCGCAAGGCCCAGACCGATCCATTCCAGATAGGATCGTTTCAGCGACAGCTTATCCTCATTGAAATGGGCCGGCTCGACATCGTAGTTTTCGACGATGATATTGTCCTGATTATTGGGATGGGCATGTTCGGTCATGGTCGTCCTCCTTATTTTGCCCATGATACGCCCATCGGCGTAAGGCTTTAAGACGCATGTTCGTGATCGGTGTAAGCGGGCTGTAAGTCCGAGGTTTCAGATTCCCTCTTGCATCCACGCTCCAAAATAAGCATATAGCCCTTGAGATCGCGCGGGCGAAGGCCTCGCCAATCTGGTCAGGGCCGGAAGGCAGCAGCCACAACGAATTCACCTTCGGGTCGCGCGGTCTCACCTTATTCCCAGAAATTTTCCACAGACCACCTCACACGGCTTATCGCTGCGTATGCTTTGTGCTGGAAAAGCCTGAGTTTGGATATATAACCCTAGCTATGTCCGATTTTCCTGAAACCGATGATCCGTTTGGTGCTGAACCTGAGTTCGAGCGCGATGACCTCACGGCGGATATTTTCGGTGAGACGGCACCCGTCAAGGCCGTGGCGGCCCCGGCCCCGCTTACTTCCGAAGCCTATACGGTGCTGGCGCGAAAATACCGCCCACGCACCTTTGAGGATCTGATCGGTCAGGAAGCGATGGTGCGCACCCTGTCCCACGCTTTTGCCACCGGCCGGATCGCCCACGCCTTTATGCTGACCGGCGTGCGCGGGGTCGGGAAAACCACAACCGCACGGTTGCTGGCGCGCGCGCTCAATTATGAATCCGAAACCGTGCATGGCCCGTCCGTCGATCTGACGACCTTTGGTATTCACTGTCAGGCGATCATCGAAGGCCGTCACATCGACGTGCTGGAGCTTGATGCCGCGTCGCGCACCGGCGTCGATGCCATGCGCGAACTGCTGGAGAGCGTGCGCTATGCCCCGGTTGAGGCGCGCTATAAGGTATATGTGATCGACGAAGTTCACATGCTCTCAACAGGTGCATTCAACGCCCTGCTGAAAACGCTCGAAGAACCGCCGCCCCACGCTAAGTTCATCTTTGCGACCACTGAAATCCGCAAGGTTCCGGTCACCATCCTGTCGCGTTGTCAGCGCTTTGACCTGCGCCGGGTTGAGCCGGAGACGCTTATACCGCATCTGGAGAAAATTTGTCGCCTCGAAGGCGCGCAGATCGAACCCGACGCCATTGCCCTGATCGCCCGTGCGGCTGAGGGTTCGGTGCGCGACAGTTTGTCTTTGCTCGATCAGGCGCTGGTGCAGGGCGATGAGGGCCAGCCGGTATCCGGCGAACTGGTGCGCGACATGCTTGGGCTGGCCGACCGTTCGGCCACGCTTAGTCTGTTTGAAAATATCATTGCCGGTCAGATTCAGGACGCTTTGCTGGGGTTCAGGACGCTGTATGGCTACGGTGCCGATCCGTCGCAAATCATGGGCGATATGCTGGAATATTGCCATGCCTGCTCTGTCGCCAAGGTCTTAGGGGCCGAAGCGACCCGCTTGCCTAAGGAAACGGCTGAGCGCGTGACCCTGCTGGGGGCGGCCTTATCGGCGGGGACTTTGTCGCGCCTGTGGACGCTGATGCTTAAGGCGTTTGAGGAAGTGCGACGTGCACCTGATCCGGCAGCCGCGACCGAAATGGCGTTGGTGCGGTTCTGCTACGTGTCTGATCTGCCGGGGCCGGAAGCCCTGCTGAAACGGCTGCAAAATGGCGAAGATCTGCTGGCCGGTGGTGCGCCTCAAGGCCCGTCCGGCGGCGGGGGCGGGGTGACGTCTCAGTATCGCGGTGCCAACAGTAATGCCGCCGTGATGATGCGCCCGCAGGTGCAGACAGCACTCCAGATCGAGTTAAACTCTTTTGCCGATGTCATGGCCCTGATCGAACAAAAGCGCGAAATCGGTTTGCGTGTTGATGTTGAACGCTATGTGCGGCTGGTGTCATTTATGCCGGGGGCGATCACCTTTGAGCCTGCGCCCAACATGCCGGCCGATCTGGTGCGCAAACTGTCCCTGCGCCTTAAGGAATGGACGGGGCAGCGATGGCTGATCGCCACCGACGGGCAGGGCGGGGCTGAGTCCATCTATGAGCGCGATAAGCGTGAAGCCGATGAAGCGCGCGCCGCGGTTCTGGCTGATCCGTTCATGACTCAGCTTATGGCCACCTTCCCTGGGGCTAAAATGACCGGGTTCCGCAAGAAGCCCAAGCCGGTTGACACCACGCCCGTAATTCCTACATCTGCCGATGAAACTCCCGATAAGGATGACGACTGATGGATATTAATAATCTTATGAAGCAGGCTCAGGCCGTGCAGCAGAAATTCTCCGAAGCCCAGAACAAGATGAGCGCCACGGTCGTGACCGGTACGTCGGGGGCCGGGCTGGTTAATCTGGATCTCAAAGGGGCGGGCGAATTATTGTCGCTTAAAATCGACCCCAGCCTGTTGTCCGAAGACCCTGAAATCCTGAGCGATCTGATCGTGGCGGCCCATGCTGATGCGCGCCGAAAGCTGGATGAGGTCAATGCCAACCTGATGAAAGATGCCGCTGGTCCCTTTGGCGGGATGGGGGCTTTCCCTGGCATGCCCAAGATATTTTAAATCTTAGAACCTCCCCTGATGCAGGGGAGCCGGGCGGCCGGTGCCGGTGTCCGAAGGGCGGGTGGGGTGACTAGGGTTTAGTTGCTGCCATTTACCCCCTCTTACGCCGGATTTACCGGCGTAAGCTCCCCCTGCAACAGGGGGAGTTCTTGTTCAGGAAAAACCGTTCATGGCGATTGGCGCAGGTCCCGAAATTGAGCGATTGATGGCGCTGCTGTCTAAGCTGCCGGGGCTTGGGCCGCGCTCAGCCAGACGGGCCGCGTTAGCGCTGCTCAAGCGGCGCGAGCAACTACTGATCCCGCTGACCAACGCCATGCAAGACGCCGCCGATAAGGTGGAATCTTGTCGGATATGCGGGGCCTTATCGACTCAAAATCCGTGTGCGACCTGCGCTGATCCGGCCCGCGACAAAACCATGATCTGCGTGGTCGAAGAAGACTCAGCCCTGTGGGCGATGGAACGGGTGGGCGCGTTCAGCGGACGTTATCATGTGCTGGGCGGGCTGTTGTCGGCGCTGGACGGCGTTCGGCCGGAAGACCTGCGCATCGACGGACTGGTTGAGCGGGTGCGCGCCGGTCACATCACCGAAGTCATCATGGCCCTGCCCGCGACCGTCGAGGGACAGACCACCGCCCATTATGTCGCCGATCGCTTAAGGCCGCTTAATAATGGCGTGCAGATCACCTATCTGGCGCGCGGCGTGCCCGTAGGCGGTGAACTGGACTGGCTGGATGATGGGACTATTTCCCACGCCTTCAAGCAACGCCGATAAAGCCGTGAGTTTGGCGATCTGCGGCGTTGTCGTCGCTGGCAGGTACTTAAGTGTACCTGCGGCGCTAGACGCCTAGCATCTCATCCAAACTGACGGCTTTCATCAGAGCGGTAATCTCACGATTTATAATTTGTGGCTTTAAGCCGCACCGGCGGCGCGCAGCGGTGGCGCGCTTGAAGTTGCGGATGGGCGCAAGGAGGCCGACGCGCTCATGTTCTTGACATAAAGACCGCGCGTACCCTGCAACGGTTTGAACGCATCGGTAATCCCAAGCACCGTTTCGGCAGCCCCTAAGAACAGGAAACCATCGTCGGCCAACATGGTGGCCATTTGCTCCAGCACCCGCTTTTTGGTGGCAATGTCGAAATAGATCAGCACGTTGCGGCAATAGATGACATCCATCCGGCCCAGGCCGCGCAGATCATCCAGCAGGTTGTACTTACGGAAGCGGACACCCTGACGCATCTTGGGCGAGATACGCCACATTTCATCAACTTTTTCAAAGTTCTTGACCATCATGGTGATGGGCAGGCCGCGCTGAACCTCGAACTGTGTATAGAGTCCGGCCTGTGCTTTTTCCAGACAGCGATCGGAAATGTCGGTCGCCAGAATATCGAGATTGATGCGCGGAAACTGCGCGCGGGCTTCATCCATCATCATGGCCAGCGAATAGGGTTCCTGACCGGTCGAACAGGCCGCACACCATACCTTGATGTCGCCGGAAACGCGCGACTTAGCAAAGGCGGGCAGGACGTCGGACTTGAACTGGTCGAACGGAGTTTTGTCGCGGAAAAAGAAGGTCTCATTGGTCGTCATCGCATCGACCACGGCGAGAATGACCTTTTCGTCGCGACGGGTGCGAAGCGCCGTCAGCAGGCCCGCGACATTGGCAAAGCCTTCCTTACGCGCGATTGGCGCCAGACGGCTTTCGATCAGATAGGTCTTATCTGCCCCCAGGATGAGACCGGAGCGGGCTTTGAGCAGGGCGGCCAGATGTTCGATGTCTTCAGGTGTCATTGTGGTCTTTCCCCGCGCGCAAAAGTCTTACAGGCCTGCGCCAGCCCTTCAATAGGTTTAATAAGTTCGGCAAGGCCAGCCTCTGCGACCGCGCCCGGCATACCCCAGACGACGCTGGTGGCTTCGTCCTGCGCCATTACGGTAGCCCCGACATTGACAAGCGCCTGCGCACCATCGCGGCCGTCATGGCCCATGCCGGTCAGCACAACGCCGAGGGCATGGTGGCTATAGACTTCGGCGGCGGACCGGAACAAAGGATCGACCGCCGGACGGCACCAGTTGACCTGGGGGCTCTGGTCGAGCTTGATCTGCTTGACGATCGGATCGTTCTTGATGGTCATGTGCCAGTCGCCGGGGGCGATATAAACATTGCGTGATTCAATCAGCATCCCGTCCTTGGCTTCGCGCACCGTCATCGGCAGCGCCTTATCGAGGTGCTCGGCCAGAATGGTGGTGAAGGTCGCGGGCATGTGCTGCACGATCAGCACCGGGATCTTCCAGTCAGGCCCAAGGGCCAACAGGAAGTTACGCAGGGCGGGCGGGCCGCCGGTCGAGGAGCCAACCACCAGCAGGTCGATGCGCTTGGGGCCGGTACGCGGGCGCAGCAAGGGCGCGGCCACATGTCCGGTTTTCAGCGGTGCCATATTGGCCGCACGCGGTGCCGGTGCGGGCGTTGCTGCCAATGATGGCGTGACTGACGGCGCGAGCGACGATGGCCGTGCGGGCTCAGACTTGGTATCAGGCGTCGCTGACGGAGGAACTGGCCACAAACGGGTGCGTCCACACAGGGCGCGTATCTTGGTCAGCAGTTCGGTGCGGAAACCGTCGGCACCGCCAATGCGCGACGAATCGGGCTTAGGGACATAATCCGCAGCGCCCAGTTCGAGCGCGCGGATGGTGACCGAAGCACCGCGCGTCGTCAGGGTCGAGGCCATCAGAACCTTCAAGCCCGGCTTTGCGGCAATCAGCTTAGGCAGGGCTTCAAGGCCGCCCATGTTCGGCATTTCGATGTCGAGGATCAGCACATCGGGCTGGATGTCCTTGACGCGCTCAACCGCCTTGGCCCCGTCGGTGGCGGAACCAGCCAGAACCATGTCTGATTCTTGCTCGATCCAGCGCGTGACAAGACCCCGCACCACCGCCGAGTCATCGACGATCATGATTTTCAGGGGCCGTAACGAGGCCGCAGGATGGGGGTTAGCTGACATATGAGGCTTGTTTCATATTATGGTTACCGGATACCGTCAAAAAAATAGGCGTTGTAAAAACGCCTAGATCAAGCCGACTTCCTGGAATTTGGCTTCGAGAATGTCGCCGTCAAACGGCTTCATTATGTATTCGGATGCCCCTTCGGTCAGGGCTTCGGTAATGTGGGACAGATCGTTTTCGGTCGTGCAGAACACGACGACCGGGTCTTTGCCGCCCTGTTCCTTGCGTAAGGCCCGCAGGAAGGTGATCCCGTCCATGACCGGCATGTTCCAGTCCAGAAGAACCGCGTTCGGCATGGCGGCCTTACAGGCATCCAGCGCTTCCTGACCGTCGGCGGCCTCAAGCACTTCAAACTGAAGGTTCTCCAGAATACGTCTGGCGACTTTACGGATGACGCGGCTGTCATCAACAACAAGGCAGGTTTTCATTCTAAAAAGCCCCTAAAATTACGCTAAACTAAGCGGCCTTGAGATGCCCGGCATCCAAAAGCGTGTGTGGATCCAACACTATCAGAAGTTCCTTTTCCAATTGATAAACGCCGACAATTATTTCTGCCCAGCGCGGCGGTAAATTGCCGGGGGCGGCGTGGAACTTTTCGTCATCCAGTTTCAGGACTTCATCAACGGAATCGATCACGAGGCCATAGCTGTCACCATGCACTTCGAGACCAATCGCCAGAGGCTCAGGCGCACCCTCTTCGCGCGGGCCAAGACCCAGGCGTCTGCGGGCGCACACGGCGGTCACGATCCGGCCACGCAGGTTCAGCACACCAGCGATTTCAGAGCGCGACAATGGCACAGGCGTTAAGCCGCGCGGATGGAACACGTCATGGACGCGCGCAGCATCGACGCCGAACAACTGGCCACCGACACGCAGGGTTACATAATCACGGATGCTCATGCGGCGACCTTTCCGGTTTCGGAGTCAGTATTGGTAGATTTGCGGGCATGTTCAGCCAGACCGCGGAATTGGTAGTAATCGACATCGAGGATTTCACAGGCGCGACCGGCGACGACGGCAGTGCCGCGGACACCTTGACGATCCGGTGACAGTTCGATCGACAACGAATCTTCGACCACATCGACGATCTCATCGACCGCCAGCGCCATGGCGTAGCCTTCGCCGGTAAAGACCAGCAGCGGCTGAATACCTTCGGCCATCAGGCCGGAGCCTTCGCTGACGTTCAAGATCGGCATCAGCTTGCCGCGATATTGCAGGGCGGCGCGGCCGTCCATGCGCTCGATCTTTTCGACTTCGATGTGCTCAAGGCGCGTGATGTGCTCAAGCTCAACCGCCTTGGGCGCGCCTGCACCTGCTTTAAACAGCAGCATGGCCACTTTTTCAGTCTCCACCGACGCGACAACGATGTCTCCGTCTTCGGCCGATTTCTCGTCGATGATGTTGCCGGCATATTCCGACAGGGCGTTCGGGTCGAGAATCAGCACGACCGAGCCGTCACCGAGGATGGTGGCACCCGAAAACGCCTGAACTGAGCGTAAGATTCCGGCCAGCGGCTTGACCACGATTTCTTCGGTATCGAGAACGTCATTGACGACCAGACCATAACGGCGCTCACCGACCTGGATGACCATGACAAAGGTCGGGTCCTCAGATTGGGCGGCCTCTAGTTGCATGGTTGGGCCTAATTGCACCAGCGGCAGCAGTTTATCGCGCAGACGCAGGACCAGCGCGTCATTGATCTTTTCTATTCTGTGCTCAGCATTGGGGCCTGTGCGGACCAGTTCCATAACTGAGGTTTGCGGCACGGCAAATTTCTGACGCCCGGCCCCGACGATCAGGGCAGACACGATAGCCAGGGTCAGCGGGATCTTGATGGTAAAGGTTGTGCCCTGACCTGTGACCGAGACCAGATCGATCTGGCCGCCGATTTGCTCGATATTGGTGCGCACCACGTCCATGCCGACGCCGCGGCCCGACAGGTTGGTGACCTTTGCGGCGGTCGAGAAGCCGGGCGCGAAGATGAAGCGGTGGATCTGCTGATCCGACATGGCTTCGACTTCGTTGCGCGGGGCCAGCGCCTTTTCAATGATTTTTTCGCGGATGCGGGCGGTGTTGAGGCCGCGACCGTTATCAGCGATACGGATGACGATATAGCCGCCTTCGTGGAAGGCCGATAGTTTAACCGTACCGGCGGCAGGCTTGCCCAGTTCGATACGCTCAGCCGTGGGTTCCAAACCGTGGTCAGCCGAGTTTCGGACCATGTGGGTCAGCGGATCGCGGATCAGTTCCAGCACTTGCCGGTCAAGTTCGGTGCCTTCACCGTCCATGACCAGATCAATTTTCTTGCCCAGTTCGTGGCTTAAGTCGCGCACCAGACGGGGCAGCTTTTTCCACGCTGCGCCAATCGGCTGCATGCGCGTTTTCATCACGCTGTCCTGCAACTCACCGGTCAGGGTTGAGAGACGCTGTAATGGGGTGGCAAAGGCGGAATCTTCGCGGTTGCGCGAAATCTGCAGCAACTGGTTGCGGGTCAGAACCATTTCCGACACCAGCGTCATCAGCCCTTCCAGCACGTCAACCGACACGCGGATCGACTGGGTGGTGGCGATGGCATTGTCTTCACCCATGATCGGGGCGGGGGCGTCCGAGGACGTGGGGGCGGCTTTTGCAGCGACAGGAGTCGCAGCAACCGGTGCCGGGGCGACTTCGGAGACGCTCAGCTCAGGCTCAACCTCGGCGACGGCTTCGTTCATCCAGTCGGGGGCTTCGGCAGCCGCAAAGGCGGCTTCGAGTTCAGCTTCGGACACTTCGCCGGGACGTAAATTGCGCTCAGGTTCTTTTTGCACCACCTCGGGAGCCAGGATCGGATCAGTCTCAGAGCCAATCGGGCGATCCGGCACGTCGACAGACTGCACGGCGGAAATATCAACGGCCTGACCTTCGGCCATGGCTTCCAGTTGGGCGATCAGGTCATGGTCGTCGCCGTCCGGTTCATTGCCGGTCGATTCCAGACCCGACAGAATGAACTTGATGCGGTCGATAGAGTGCAACACCAGGGTCACGGCATCGGAGGTAACCTCCAGCTTGCCATCGCGGAAACGGCCCAGCAGGGTCTCTCCGGCGTGGGCAACCGCTTCAAGGCGCCCAAGGCCTAAGAACCCGCAGGTGCCTTTGATGGTGTGCACCAGGCGGAAAATATTATCGAGCGTCTTGCGCTCATTAGGGTTGGCTTCGAACTTGACCAGTTCGCTATCGACCACCTCAAGGCTTTCGGCGGTCTCGGTCAGGAATTCGGCAATCAAATCGTCCACAGCATACCCCGTCAGTTTTCTAAGCCGCCCGTGCTTTTTGCAAACGCACTTTGGCCCCGGATAAACTTTATAGACAGGGTTTGGTTAAGAGACCGTTGGCAAAAGATTAATGAGAAATAAATCTAGGGTTTTAAAGGGTTGCGGGTAATGCGGTAGGATTTGGTTCTGTATCTCCTTCCCGATGAAACGGTGGAGAGCGGATTTAGTCGAGGAGAGCTTGCTGTTGCATCGATGTCATTGAGGATTGAATGTACTTTTTTGCAGGCATGTCCAGAAGGCCGACAATTACTCGGCGTACAAAGCAAAGCATCTCGTAGGAAAACGGAATAGAAGGATTTCTTGCGCTAGGAATATTTGCATATCCTAATGGGAGTTTGCGTGAGCCATCGCTAATCAGTGCTTCGTGAAATAATGAGTTTCTGATCTTGGGAAGGTCCAACCATTCAGGTTTTTCAATATTAAAATGTATGGCCATCGCCTCTAAGCGATTAGCATGAGCCGAATTAACAGAACTAAGGCCCTTTATTTCTGCGCTTGCACGCCAACAAGCATCTAAGGCTTGGTAGGCGTATGTAAATTCCTCAAATTGGAGGAGGTTACGTCGCTTGGCTAACCATAACGCATGAATAGCACCTTCCAAATTTTGAATTCCCAAATTGTTTGCCCCGTGCTTATCCCAAAGGGCATCGGCACATTCCAATCCGATTTTAAGCTCCTTATTGCTGGCATAAAAATCGTTCAGGCTTCCGGATTTAAGTGGTGTCGAGTCCAAGAAAAGATGACCTTCTGGCATCATTTTCATCCCGGCTAGAAATCCGAATACCCACACAAGAAACCATAATCGGTGAGGATCGCTATCCTGATGCTCAATTGTATGAGTCATCGGCATTCCAAAATAACGGTTTGTATAAGGGAGTTGTGTAACCTCTCCACCGTTCTCTAATTCGAGTCTCGGAGCATAAATCCAACCATTGTAAACAGACGTCCACGACGCAACATAATCCACTTTATGTTTCAAGTCGGGAAGTGTTGTGATCTTTATCTTATCGCCTGAATAGTTGAAGGTATTGGGATAAAAGCCAAACTCCACCTGTGCCATTTGATCTCCATTAAAACAGGGGAGCTTTGACGGCGATCGCCCCGCTCGCCAGTGAGCTTGTAGAGATACATTTTTACTCCCCCGGCCTGCCGGGGGACCGAGCCGCCGGAGCGGGTAGCGCGGCGCATTGGCGCCGTGACGGAGGGGGCAAACTACCTCACCACCTCGCAAGTTACCCCCGGCAGGGCGTTAACCGACCCATCATCGGCCCGCACGGCCAAGCATTCACCCTTGCGGCGGATGATATCAAACCGGATCGGCACAGCGGTTGAGTGGGTTTCATGCGGCCCCAGCGGCGGCGGTAGAACGGTGACGGTTGAGGTCTGATCCGACGCTGTGACCCCAAGTTCTACCCGCCCGCGATTTAGCGTCTTGGCCAGAGCGGCGCTAATCGCCGCGCGTATCTCAGGCACACTCAGATCAACAGTGGCGGTCCGATCGGCAGCCGATGATCCGGCCTTTGTCTGGCACGCGCTCAATCCTAACACTAAGGCTGCCAAGGCCAGTTTTACTAACGTCATCGTAGGTCTCCCTTTTAGCGGGTCATGGTCATGTCGCGATTGGTTTGCATGATCCCTTTGTCCGGCGCTTCGAGCTTTAGCGATCCGCCCGCGTTACGGCTGCTGAACGCGCCGCTTTGCACGGCGGCGGTGGCGACCGGCGGCGGGGTCGGGCACGCCCCCGTTGTGGCATAACCTATCGCGGCCCTCAGCAAGCCCTCGGTGTCGTCGCCCAGTTCGCGCGTCAGGTCATCATTGGCCGCACAGCCCGCGATCTTGACGCCGGTTGAGGTTGACGCATTGACCGGCACAAACCCTTCGGCATAGTCGCCAAAACCGGCATGGTTCACACCCTGAAACTGAATGGTATAATAGGTCTCTCCGCAATTGTCCTGAGGGTAGAAACCATAAGGCTTGCCGCAGGTACGCCCGCCGATCTGCACCACCTCAACGCCAATGCCGCGCAGGCCATTGATCACCGCTTCGCTGGCGCTACATGTGGCGCCGGTCGTCAGCACAAACACGCGCGGCAGGTTGAGCATCGGCAGGGCCGTGCCTTGGGCCAGACTAAACCCTAAGCCAGTGTTATAGAAAGGCACCGGATTATTGGCCTGACCCGTCACCGGATTTCGGTTTCCGGCCAGGGCATTAAAGCGCAGGCTCTCAAAATTGCGGTTGGTAGTGCGCGCATCGCCCGCGACCATGTAGCTGAGTTGCGAGGCCACGGCTAATAACCCGCCGCCGTTATAACGCAGATCAAGCACCATATCGCGCACCCCTTCGTTGCGCATAGTCGTCATGGCCCCGGCCAGTTCGGCTTCGCTGGCATTGGGGCTAAAAGTATTGAACAAAACATAGCCGATCTTGCCGCCCGCCCCGTCATCTAACACACGGGTGCGGTTGACGGCCTTGGCGCTAAGGTTCTGCGCGGTCAGGGTAATCGTGCGGATGGTGGTGGTGCCGGGATCGCGCACCTCCATCGTCGTCGTCGCACCGACGGTCGGCGGGAAAAGGCCATTGTTGAGCGTATTAATTTCAGCCTCAGTGCTGCCGCCGTTGACAAGATCAATGCCGTTGACGCGCAAAATCTGTGTGCCGCGGATAAGTTGTTTCTGCCCGCCCGCTATCTCTTCGGCTGGAGAGTTCGGATCAGTATAGAGCACCCGCACATCGCGGGGGACGCTGCCGGACAATATGGCAAACTCGGCCCCGTAACTGGCGCTGGCCACCGCATTGCGCCGCGCCAGATACTCAGTCGTCGGCTCGCTGAAATGGAACTGATCTTTGGGCGCACCGGACGCCGTAAGGGCTAGTGTTTTCAGCGTGGCGAAATATTCGGTGCGCGTACCGCCGTTGGCCGGATTGGTGTCGGTGACTTCGGTGTTCCACAGATAGGTTTCGCGCGTCCACGACCTGAGCCAGTTTTTTTCGGCCAATTCAGTTCCGGATCTGTCGGGATAGGCATTGCCCTCTATGTCAACGCCGGTGCGCACGCTCTGGCACTGGTTCTTAAAAGTGCTGGCGGCGGAAAATACCCCCGATACCCAACCTGCAGGCGTCGTGACCGTTGCCCCTCCGCCTGTGGAGCCACCGCCACCGCCTCCGCCACATCCGGTCAGGGCCGTTGCCGCGATCATCAGCCCAAGGGTTGCGACGTTTTTAAAGTAAAACATGAACTTTAGTCCCCTGAACCTAATCAGCCGGACGATACCGCAGGTTACAGAAGAGTCAAATCCTCCGCTGGCGGGAGTTTCTACATTTTTACGATGATCTCAAGTCGGTCTTCTTCGGCGGTGAAGGTGAGGGTGCCGCCCGCTTCCGTAACCACGCTGTGGAGCCAGAAGGGCTGAATCCACTGCCCGGACAGGCCGTCACCGAGCGGATCACCGCTTAAGCCCTCAACCGCTTCGGGTTTCAGGCGGGCCTTTTTGCCGGTGGACAGGGCGGTGAAGGTGATTGCGTCGCCGTCTTTTGCCATATCGATTGTGGCCGTCCCACCCAAGGGCAAGGCCCCTCCGGCAATATAGACCAGATTGACAAGTGCTCGCGCCACCGGCTTTTCCAGCACGATCTCATCGTCGATATTCAAATCCAGAGTGGCGCGCATGGTCGAAAACATGTCATCCAGAATCTTGCGCAGTTGTTTGACCGAAAAATCCTCAGCGGTGGTCGCAGCGCCAAACGCCACGCGGGCGAAATAGACGATCGACACCAGCTTCTTTGACGACGCCTTAATCAGGTTAATCGCGTCTTCCTTCATGTCCTGCGCGGACGGATCTTCAAGCAGGTCAAGGCCAGACACGATCGCCCCCGTCGGCGATATAAAATCATGGCACAACTTGGCGATCAACTGGGTCGCCAGTTCATGAGGGTTCGGCAGCGCGTTGGGCGGCGTGGTCTCAGCCCCGTCGGTGTCAATTGTGTCGGCTACGGTGGCTTCAGGGAAGGTCATGCCCATGTCCTCAGTTTAGATTCTTTGACGCCATATGTGAGGTGATTTGCCTTATCAGCAAACATTTTAAGCGATAAGGTGGCAAGAATTCAGTCTGTTTGACGGCGGCTACAGCACGCGCTGCCCCGCCTAAGCTTTCTTTCACAGCCATTCGCATTTACCCGTTTGTGTTTGTACGCTATCACGGCGCAACGAAAACACAGACTAACCGGAGGTTCATCCCATGTCCGAATCCACACTGTCGCGTTCTGGACGCGGTAAGATTTTTGAGTCCATTCTTGATACCATGGGCGATACGCCTTTGGTGCGCCTGCCGCGCCTGTCGAAGGAATATGGCTCTAAGGCTGACGTGCTGGCCAAGCTTGAGTTCTTTAACCCGCTGTCGTCCGTCAAAGACCGGATCGGCATTTCGATGATCGAGGCGCTGGAGGCTTCGGGCAAGCTGACACCCGGTGCGACTATAGTCGAACCAACATCGGGCAATACCGGTATCGCGCTGGCATTTGTCGCCGCCGCCAAGGGCTATAAGCTGATCCTGTGTATGCCGGAATCCATGTCGCTGGAGCGCCGTAAGATGCTGGCCCTGCTGGGCGCCCAACTTGAGCTGACCCCGGCCGAAAAAGGCATGCGCGGTGCGATTGCCAAGGCGTTGGAAATCATTGAGGCCACGCCGGGTTCGGTCATGCCGCAGCAGTTTGAAAACGACGCCAATCCCTATATTCACCGCATTTCCACGGCTCAGGAAATCTGGAATGATACAAATGGCGCGGTCGACGCGGTGATTTCCGGTGTCGGCACCGGGGGGTCTATCACCGGCATCGGTCAGGCCCTGAAAGAGAAAAAAGCCTCCGTTAAGATGATAGCCGTTGAACCCGAAGCCTCGCCCATCCTGTCGGGTGGTGAGCCTGGCCCGCATAAGATTCAGGGCATTGGCGCGGGCTTTGTGCCGGGTATTCTCGATCGTGGTGTCATTGACGGGATTGAGACCGTCTCGAACGACGCCGCCTTTGCTATGGCCCGCAAAGCCGCCGCCACCGAAGGTCTGCCGGTGGGTATTTCATCGGGTGCCGCGTTAGAGGTCGCCTTCCGTCTGGCGGCAAAGGATGAGTATGCCGGAAAGACGATTGTGGCGATCATTCCAAGCTTTGCGGAAAGGTATCTATCCACCGCCCTCTTCGACGGCCTTTAACATCCAAAGCCACGGTCATCTAATACGCGGTCTGCGCTTGCAGGTACGAATTGTACCTGCGGCGCTTGCCAGCTATTATCTGACTCATGGCTTTGGCGTTAAAACCTGAGCGCTAGAAATTCCCCATAACAAAAGATTAACGCCTGACGGGGCATGATGGCGCATGTCTGAGTCTCAGTCCCGTTACATAGAAGATCTGGATGCGCAAGTGACAGGCGTGCCCGTGCGGGTGAGCCTGTCGCGCCAGACCCTGCTTAAGCGGCTGGCGGATGTGGTGTGTCTGCCGGAAAGCCGCATCAATGCCTTTGAGCGGGCGGTGACGGCGGATTTGCTGGTGGAAATGCTCAGTGAGGCCGGTGTCGAGGACCGCGCCCGCGTCGCCAAACGATTGTCCCATCTGACCGAAGTGCCGAACTCGCTGGTGCGCCGCCTGATCATCGATGAGGTGCGCGTCGCCCGCGCCCTGATCGAAGACTGTGAAACGCTGAACGACTCCGATCTCAGTTACTGCGCTCGCAATGGCGGCCATGAGCACCGGATGTTGCTGGCCGCGCGAAAGAATCTGGCCCCCATCCTGACCGAAATTCTGATCGAACAGCAGGACGTGCGGGTCATCGAAGTCATTCTGAAAAACACCCGCGCCGCCCTGTCGCAAATGGCGGTTGAAGCTGTGGTGGTCCTAAGTCAGTCCCAGCCGCAACTGATACCGCTGATTATAAAGCGTCCGGAAATCCGACCCAGTTCGGCCTATGTAATGTTCTGGTGGGCGGATGCCGAGGTGCGCCGCGTGATTCTCAGCCGCTTTGCGGTCAACCGCGAAGTGATGCAGGATGCGGCTTCGGATGTGTTTGCCATGGCCGCTGACGAAGGCTGGCAGGACGCCCTGTCGCGCAAGGCGCTCCAGTTTATTGAGCGGCGGCAGCGCAACCGGGCGGCTCTGGCGCGCAGTCCGTTCGACAGTCTGGAGGCGGCGATAACTGAGGCCGCCCGTATCGGCATGACCCGTCATCTGGCCGAAGAGATATCTTACCTTGCGGGCATAAAGCCCTCAACCGGCGCTAAGATGCTGCGTGATCGGGGCGGCGAGCCTCTGGCGGTACTGTGTAAGGCGACGGGCTTGCCCAAGGCTTCCTTACGCGCCCTGTGGCAGGCCCTGCGCCGCCCGTCCCAGATGGCTGATGGGACGATCCATCCTGAGCTTGAGCATGTGCTGATTACGTTTGACGTGCTGGCGACCGATCGGGCGCAGACTGTATTGCGCTATTGGAACTGGTCGCTGTCTTCGGCCTTAAGTGCCACTCTGATCCGTACCCTGAGTAAAGGCGAAGAGGTCGATCTGGACGGCTTAACCGTGCCGGAACGGGCGGCGATGCTGGCCTTTGCTCAGGATCTGAAAGCCTGAGGGTGATGATTTTTACGCAGAGTGACCTTGCGTCAACTTACGGTTTTTGTAAGTAATGCATTCCCATATTCACCACGATGTGAATATTTTTTCTGCTGAAGACTTGAATAATCAAAAGTCATGGCTTAGTTAAAGCGCGAACTAAAGTTGATATTTCAGGCGAATTCACGGGATTTGTGTAATGGACAACAAGACAGACACCATTGATATGACGGCGGACATTGTTTCAGCCTATGTTGGTAATAATTCTGTGCCGGCCAGTGAGTTGCCGTCCCTGATCCAGAATGTATATGCCGCCCTCAACAGCATAACTACCGGTGAAGAAACCAAGATCGAAGCGCCGAAAGAGCCTGCGGTTTCGGTAAAGAAGTCGATTTCTTCTGATCATATTGTCTGTCTTGAGGACGGTCGCAAGTTCAAGTCGCTCAAGCGTCACCTGCGCACTAAGTACAATATGTCACCTGAAGAATATCGCGCCAAGTGGGGCCTGCCGAAGGACTATCCGATGGTCGCGCCAAACTATGCCAAGGCCCGTTCGGATCTGGCCAAAAAGATGGGCTTGGGCCAGGGTGGCCGTCAGGTCGCCCGCAAGACCCGCGTCGTGAAATAAAGGCGATAGAGTAATTATCGCATTTTGATGTCAAAAGCGCTCTAACTTGAAGTTAGGGCGCTTTTTTGTGTCTTTTTACCATCAGAGAGGTCGCGTTAACCCTTTTTTGCTTGCCAAAGAATCACCCCTTAAGAGAAGGTAAATTCAGGTGATTCGTTTTGATCGTGCGCGGATACTGGTGATTCGTGCGATTCGGGGCAGGTTGACGGGCGGTGGGTATCGTCCGTGCAAAAGGGGTAGTGGCGCGTTTTGTTATGGCGGGTATAGCGGCTGAAATGGCATCGGCTTTGCGCGGCCACGAAGACATCTTCCGCTACTGGAAGAGCCTTCGTAAGCCGGGGCGTCTGCCCGCCCGCGCCGACATTGACCCGTGTGCCCTGCGTAAACTCCTGCCGACCATCAGCCTGATTGATGTTTCCGACAGCTATCTGGCCAATGGGCTGCACGTTCTGCCGCCGGAAGCCTTCCGTCAACGGCTGGCCGGTACTGAGCTTTTCAGCGCCTACGGCACAGAGATCACCGGTAAGACTTTCGATGAAATCTATACCGCCGAAGAGGCGCAATACTGGGCCGAAGAATTGTCGCTGGTTGCCACCACCCGTAAGCCCAATGTCGGTTTACACTCCATGGCCTGGCGCGGTGCACGGGGCTTAAGCCTGTTCTGGCTGCGTCTGCCGCTGGCCAGCGATGGGGTTAAGGTCGATATGATTCTGGGCCATGATGCCATGATCGGGCGTCTGGAAGCCCCCACCAGCGGGATTCGCGCGGCCTGAATCACGGCGAATCACAGATCTTATGATCAGATCATCCGCAGGTGCGTATTAGGATTTTTTGCCTATTTTTTATTTATCAAAAATTGTTTTTCATTAATTTTGAATCGATTGGCAATCTATGCGTGAATAAAATTTAGGCTTTTAAGCCTATTTTTTATTTTATATAGGAAAGTTATCCTCTAATCTTTTGGCGTGTCTATGCTGTGGTTTGTACCGCGGCTCCGGGCCGCCTTAATAAAAGATGGTGTGATAATGACAATTGGGATTTTCAGTGCCGCCCGTGCGGCCAGGGCGGCGGTCGCGGTGCGGGGCGAAGGGGCAGTGCCGTCTGTGGAGCGCCTGACCGGGCAGGATATGCAGGCGCTGAAGGATCGCGCCAAGGCCCTGTTTATCATCGATGTGGTATCACATGCCACGGGCATACCGGCGGCTGAGATTTTATCGTCATCGCGTAATCATGCGGGCGCGGCGCGGGCGCGGCAGGTGGCCATGTATCTGGCCTATATCACCTATCAGTGGCCGTTGGCGCGGATTGGGGCGGCATTCAAACGCGATCGCACGACGGCGGGTCATGCGTGCCGCCTGATCGAGGATTTACGTGATGATCGCCGCTTTGACCTTGAGTTGGATAAGCTGGAAGCGTGCCTGAAAAACGCGCCGGAACCTTTGGCCATAGTGTGCTGAGGGCCTAAAAATTAACCTCTTTGGCCTATGATAAATCACAGATTTTAAGACGAGCGGGTGTCATGTTTAAACTGTTGCAATCGATCGGGCAGCGCCGTGACGCTCAGCCGCTCCCGCCCGAAGCCGCGCCATCGGAAATCCTGGCCCCACGGCCTTTGTCGGCCTTGGCGCGGTTGAAAAGCGCCGAAGGCGGGCCCTTGCTACAGATGCGGCATAAGGCAGCGTTTGAGCAACTAGCCCGCGATTTTCGGGCCGGATTTGTTACCGCTCCGGCAGGGACGGACTGGCGGGCCTTTGGCGCCGATGGTAATCCGGCGCGCTTAAGGGTCGATGAGCCGATGTTCCGCCTTAAGGCACGGGCGGCCTATGAAGGGGCGATCTGCCATCTGGGCCATCCGTCGGGCGACATGATCCGCCGTCTGATGCAGGAAGGCCTGACCTTGCCGGTGCTGGAACGCGATTACAGCCTGCCGCGCGGTCAGGGCAAGGTCGCCGTGCGCGACGCGCTGGAGCGGCTGGCAACCTATTATGGGTTATAATTCAGGCCGTGGCGTGTTTCAGGCGCTCGACCATCGACATCAGCCCATTGGTGCGCTGGGACGACAGGGCTTCGTTCAGGCCGAGTTTATTCAGCGTATCGCGGATCGAAAAACCTTGAATCTCTTCGTGCGACAAACCGTTCAGTAAACGCGACAACAGCGCAATCAGGCCCTTAACGATAAAGGCGTCGGAATCGCCGCGAAAACGCAGGATACCATCCGGCGCATCATCGATGACCAGCCAGACCTGACTGGCGCAGCCGCGCACCTTATGGGCCTCGGTCTTTTCGGCCAGAGTCAGAGGGGCCATGTCCTTGCCCAGATCGATGATATATTTGTAGCGCTCTTCCCAGTCATCGAAGAGTTCAAACTCATCATAGAGGTCATCAAGGCGCGCAGTAAATTCAGACATATTCAGGGGAACCTATATACTTTCCCCGGATGTGACCCTTCAGGGCTGTGATTTCAAGCGCAAAGTGGCCTTAAGCCCCAGACCGGGCGAAGTCGTGACCTTGAATTCGCCGCCCATGGCCTGACAATAGAGCTTCACGATCGCCCAGCCGAGGCCCGCACCGGGCTGACTGCGGCCGGGACCGTTTGAGCCCAGTTCAAACGGTTTCATCAGCCGGTCAATCTCTTCCATGGCCGGGGCCGCCCCGACATTGAACACCCAGATGTCGATAGCCTCACCGACCGCCTTGGCCGAGACCTCGATCAGCGAGCCTTCGGGGGCGTGGTTGAGGGCGTTGTCGATCAGGTGATCAAGGCAGATGCCGACCGCGCGGGCATCGAAATGGCCGCACAACCCCTCATCCTTGAGTCGCAGACTAAAGCGCACATTGCGCGCCTCGGCTCGTCCGGCATGACTGAGCAGGGCCTCTTCCAGGCAGGGCATGACGTCCTGTGTCGTGCAGATCAGATCGGCATTGCCGCCTTGCAGGCGCACGATTTCAAGCACATCATCAAACAGCCCCAGCAGCCTGCGGCCGCTGTCGTGGATGATCCCGGCATATTCATGGTATTGCGGCGACCCCAACGGGCCGAAATGTTCGTGACGCAGCACTTCGGAAAAACCGATGATCGAATTGAGCGGTGTCCTCAGTTCGTGGCTTACCATGCGCAAAAAGGCGCGCCCGCCATCGGCCGGATCATCGCCGGCCAGATGACCGGGTTGAGCGCGATGACCGGGCTCTGCAGCGGGGGCATTATCGGTAATTTCCGGTGCCTGAAGGTGTCGCAGGTATAAAGACATGAGGGCACCCTAACACAACATGCTTAAATGGGGTTTAAGCTGCGGCCAATTTTTGCGGGGGTAAGCGGTGGGTAAGTGCGGGCATGGATATATCGCCGCTTTCCCCCAATGAGTGAGAGTTTTGGCTGTATTCAACTTTGTTCGTTAATGTCACATCTGTTAAAAATAAGATATTGCGCCTCTGTTAAGCTTAACCGGCGGTGGCCTTATCACAGATTCTGTGGTGTGCTTAAGTTTATGATTGATGCGCCGAAACCCTCATCGACGTCGCCTTTGACTGGCCTGACTGTGGCCCGCAACCCGCTGCGGGTCAGTGTCGTGCTGTGGCATCTGGGGTGGTCGACCCTGGCCCTGATGGGGCTGGCGGGGATGCTGTTTCTCACCACGACCTCATTTGTGGTCGGTGCGATGGTGGCCGGGGCCATTCCCGGCCTGTGCGGTATATTCCTGCTGTCGAACGATAGCTTGCGCCGTCGTCAGATTCTGCTGTGGATCTGGAGCCTGTGCAGCCTGATCGCCGTGGGCTTAACCGGCGGCGTGGCCGGCCCTCTGGCGGTGTGGGTGGCGGCCCCTCTGGCGGCGGCGGTGGCGTTCAATCAGCGGGTGCTGATCTCGCTGGGGGCCAGCCTGTCGTTCATGTGTCTGCTGATCGCGACGTTTTTGAGCGTTTCCCAAAATATCCGCATTCCCGATGATCAGGAAGGGTTCTGGCTGTCGTTCCTGTCGCTCTTAAGTGTGACGGTCGGGCTGTCGCTGGCGCTGATGCCCGCCCTGCGCGCGCGGGTGGAACGGGCGCGCGACGCCGAAGATGCCCATGAACGTCTGCTGACCCAGTTGACCGAGCAGCCGTGCCTGATTCTGACCTTTAACGAAGGCGGGCAGGTGCTGTCGGCCTATGGGGAGGCCCCGGCGGGCCTTGATATCCGCCTGATGATGGAGCACGGCCTGACCGCCTGCGCCCATGTGCCTGACCGGGTGGCGGTGGCCTTGTCGGTCGAGCAGGCCACCAGCCTTGGCCGATCGGAGGTCGGCTTTACGCCCCATGCGGCGCTGGACCATTATCTGCATCTTAATTTGCGGCGCGGGCCGGACGGGCGGCTTTACGGGGTGATGAGCGACGCTTCGCTCACCCACGGTCGTGAGGTCGCGCTGGAGCAAGCCAAGGTCGAGGCCGAGGGCCTTAATCAGTCCAAATCCGAGTTTCTGGCCAGTATGAGCCACGAACTGCGCACGCCGCTCAATGCCGTCATCGGTTTTTCCGACATCATGCGCCAAAAGATGTTCGGGCCTTTGTCGGCGAAATATGCTGAATATTCTCAGCTTATCTTCGAGTCGGGCCAGCATGTGCTGGATCTGATCAATGATGTGCTGGATGTCTCAAAGATTGAGGCCCAGAAATATACGCTGTCGATCGAGGCGTTTGATGCCCGCGAACCGGTGTCGGCAGCCCTGCGCATTGTGCGCGCGCAAGCCCAGAACATGGTTCAGAACATGGCTGAGCCGGGGGCAACTGAGGGCACCGGCGGGGTACGCATCAAGTCGGTCCTGCCCCACAGTCCGATTGCGGTTCAGGCCGATAAACGCGCCCTGAAACAGATATGCCTGAACCTGCTGACCAATGCCGTGCGCTTTACCCCGGCAGGCGGGCAGGTAACCCTGATGCTCAATGTGGTAGGCGCCGACAGGCTTGAGATCAATATCACCGACACCGGCACCGGTATTTCCCCCGCCGACCTGACCCGTCTGGGCCAGCCCTATGAGCAGGGCGGATCGAACGCCCAAAAAGCCGGGGGCACCGGGCTTGGGCTATCGCTGGTCAAATCTCTGGCCCATCTGCATGGCGGGTCGATGACGATTGAGAGCACGCTCGGCGTCGGCACCAGCGTCAGTGTTATCCTGCCCATCATTTCCGAAGAGGCGGGGCCGGTCGAGATCAATGCGGTATCGACTGCCTCACAGGTCGGCGATGACGCCATAACCGCCTTTGATGCACGCCATGTCCGCACGCGCATACTGGATCACGTCAGCACGTCTACCGCCTCCGCCGAGGGCGGAACTCAGCCCGATCCGGGCGGCTTTTCCGACTTTATCATCCGCCCCCCGCGGTCGTAGAGTTCTAAAATAGGGCACACTTTGCTTACGTTTAAACTTCCACATGCAATTGCAGATTTGTTGGACGCCCGTAATCGACTAAGAGCGCACTATAAATCTGTGCTGCAAGCTACTGGTAGCCAAATAGATTTGAAGTTCACTTTGGACGGCAATCTCGTGGGAGATATAGGTGAAGCCGTAGCTGTGGAACTTTTCGGTATTCGCCTTGTCGAAACCAGATCGTATGCCGGAATAGATGGCTGTGCTCCTGATGGTCGATCAGTTCAAATTAAGGCGACTGGTACAGGTCGAGGCCCAGCTTTTAGGCTAACCGAAACGCGTGCCGATCACCTTTTATTCTTCGACCTTGATTTTGAGGGCGGCTGCGGGACGGTTGTATTCAATGGCCCAGAGCATATTGCAACAAGGTTTTTACCCGATATTTTTACCGGACAAAGATCCCTAACGCGAATGCAAATTTGTAAAGCTGATGAGACTGTGAGTGATGCTGCTAGGCTCCCCATGATTAGAGATTTAAAAGATTAGTGGCGTCCAAATTTACGTTTAGAGCATCTAAGTCTATCATCTTTAGGTACTAAGCAAATAAAAGCCCGCGTCCGAGGTTAACCGGACGCGGGCTTTATACCTATTGGCGTTTTAAAGTCTTACGACAGAACTACAATCACCACGCGGCGGTTGGCGGCGCGGCCCGCAGACGTATCGTTTCCGGCCACAGGCTGTTCCGAGCCATAGGAGATTGACGACATCCGGTTCAGTGCCACGCCCTGACTGTTCAGGAAGCGGCGCACGCTGTCGGCGCGCTCGGCCCCCAGCCTGTAGTTGATATCATCCGTACCGGTGGAATCGGTATAGCCCTGAACCTCAAGATAGACGTTTTTATTGTCAGTCTTGAGGCGTTCGGCCAGTTGCGAAAGCGTCGCCCTGGCCTGATCGGACAGGACGGCCTTGCCGGTATCAAACTTGACGGAATCGTCGGTCAGCACCACCGAATAGACAAACTTACCCTCCGCCAGCTTACCGGCGGCGGTGGCGCGGTTGAGCGCATCCTGAGTGGTGGCATCGAGTTGCGTAAGACGGGAGTCCTGCTGATCCATGCGGCTGTTGGCGGCACCGATCTTTTCGTCGACATACTTATGGCTGGCGCAGGCCGTGAGGCTGAGCATCAGCGGCAGGGCAATCAGGGCGGCGACAGGCTTAAAATGTTTCATCTAATATTCTCTCTGGTCGTTATGTCTCCCCGATCCCAGTCTTGCCTTAACCATAAATGATAGAAAAACGACCGAAAAAAGGCAAAGCTTTGGGCGCAGGCCCCTATGCCGCAACCGGATACCGCGGAGGAGTTCGGTTTTAGGGGCACCTATTTGGACAGCAGGGCCTGTATCGGCTTTGGGGAGTTACTGATCACCAGATGAGTGGCCTGATCCGCCCAGTTCGAGCATATGTGCAGCAAATTATTGATCGGCTTGGACATAATGGGGTAGAGCGCTACCTGGGCGGCGACTAACGCCACCGACAATATCCAGGTATCCGGAAGGGTCGGTATGATGTCGGCCAGCAGCGATGGCGACAGGGCCACGAACACGCCATTAATCATCAGCAGCACCAGCGTATTCTTGCCTATGCGGGCGATGTTCGGCGCGTATTTCGTGTGGCTCAGGCACATAGACAAGGTCATCAGGCCTATGATGCCGATTATGGCGCAAAGCAGAAAATAGGGCATGAAGCCAAACTGGCCATAGACGACATCAATATAAAAGCGGGGATAGCCGCTTGGGATCTCACAGACCTCAGTCGGGCTGAACGCGCAGCCCTTATTCAAATTATAGGTGAGCATTAGCAATAAAACGCAGGCGATGGATGTCGCCAGTGCATAGAGCGGTTTCAGGTTTGTCACCGGTCTTTTGGCATATGCGCGCCCGGCCAGAAAGAACAGCAACCCAATCGCCCAGGTATGCATCATGAACCAGGTTTTTCCGGTCAGGGCGGTCATCAGGTATGCGGCGATGACGGTGGCGACCACGCCCAGCTTGAGCCACAGGCTTTGGCGCAGATATAGCCACGCCAAGACTTGCACTCCGGCCAGAGACACAAAAAACCATGTCACCACCAGTATAAAGTCTTTTCCGGTCAGCAAGGGGCGAATGACCTTAACGCTTAGGGTCAGCCAGTCCATATCGGGGTTGGCTATGAACAGCAAAGGCGCCGCCAGTAGCTGGGTCACAAAAGCCAGAAGTATAAAGCGCAGAGCTGATGTAGTGATCTTACGCATAGACCGTGACGCCAACCCAAGGGCCGACAGTCCCGAAATGAAGTAAAAGGCTGGCATGATAAAGGTTGAAATGATGCGGCCCGCTTCGGCTGCTGAAGCATCCGTATGGCGGACAGTGCCGGGGTAGTTGAAAATGACGATGCAGTGGACCAGCAGAACCAGCAGAATGCTGATGCCGCGGGCGACATCGCCAACTGAGCTTTGCTTGGCCGCTTTGGCAGGCTTTGCCGATGCCGATGTGGCCGAGGTACTCATGTGACGTCCCGTTTTGATGCTTTGCACCGGACGGATTGCAAATCGGATACCATTATTGCGGGCGTTTTGTGTCCTGCGTCAGGTTATCAACCTGAAAATTTGCGGGCACCGAAGACGCAGGCGACTATGGCCAGCATGACCGCCACGACCGACAGTCCGACCGGTTCTTTCAGCAGCAGTGCCGCCAAAATGAGCGCCAGAAACGGCTGGATCAACTGCAACTGACCGATCGCGGCAATCCCCCCCAGCGACAGGCCACGATACCAGAAGAAAAACCCGATCAGCATCGAAAATATGGCGACATAGCCAAGCCCTAGCCAGGCGGGCCATGAGATCGCGGCCATATCAGCCGGCAGGGTCAGCATCATCACCGGGCCCATGACGGGCAGGGCGATCAGTAGTGCCCAGCAGATGACCTGCCACCCGCCCAGACGGCGCCCGAGTCGCCCGCCTTCGGCATAGCCCAGTCCGCACACGATGATCGCCGCCAGCATCAGAAGATCGCCCATGGGCGAGACGGCAAAGCCCTGAACGGCGGCAAAGGCCAGTATGCACGCGGCCCCAAGGCCTGAGAACAGCCAGAACATCGTCGTCGGACGCTTTTCACCCAGGAGGGTCGCAAATAAGGCGGTCGATAGAGGCAGCAATCCGGTAAAGACGATCGAATGAACTGAAGAGACCGTTTGCAACGCGATGGCCGTCAGGAGGGGAAAGCCGATCACGGTGCCGCCCGCGACGATCAACAACGACCCGATCTCGCTCTTTTTTGGCCACGGGGCGCGAAAGGCCCACAGGCACAGGGCCCCCAGAACGGCCGCAATCGTGGCCCTCGCCCCTGTCAGGAACCAGGGCGACATGTCGAGTACGGCGATGCGCGTGGCGGGCAGTGAGCCACTGAAAGCCACAACGGCGAGGCCGCCGCTGATCCAGGCATCGTTGCGAACGCTCGTTTGGGTAAGGGTTGTGGTGGTCATAATAAGTGTCTCCGGCCACGGTTATGGAGGGCGGGGGCTGGCGCGAACAGATACATTCGGCTAAAATTGCACTAAACTGTACCGATACAAATTGCAGGACACTTTATGGCGTTCGACCTTACCCTGACCCAGCAGGTCATGACTGTGATCCGTGACCAGATCGCCCGCCGCCAGTTATCGGCCGGGGCGCGTTTGCCGTCGATCCGGGCCTTTGCCGAGGCGCAAAAGGTGTCGAAATCGACCGTGGTCGAAGCCTACGACCGGCTGCTGGCCGAAGGGGTGATCACCGCCCGGCGCGGTTCGGGCTACTATGTGGCGGCGGCATCTGCCCCCTTGTCGCTGGCGGAAATCGGCCCGCGCCTTGACCGACAGGTCGATCCTTTGTGGGTGTCGCGCCAGTCGCTGGAGACGCGTGATTACCTCAAACCCGGCTGTGGCTGGCTGCCCGCGTCATGGATGCCGGAAGATGATATCCGTCGGGCGCTGCGGGCACTGGCCCGTAATCCGAAGGCCGATCTGCTCGATTATTCGACGCCTGCGGGACACGCAGGTTTGCGCCAGATTCTGACGCGGCGGCTGGCTGAAAAGGATATCGACGTATCCCCCGCTCAGGTCATCCTGATGGATTCGGCCACCCAGGCCATAGAACTGCTGTGCCGGTTTTTGCTCAAGCCCGGCGATACAGTTCTGCTGGATGATCCGTGTTATTTTAATTTTCTGGCCAAGTTACGCGCCCATAAGGTCAATGTCGTAGGCGTGCCCTATACGCCGAACGGGCCGGATATGGCGGCGCTGACCACGGCGCTGGAAACCCACCGGCCGCGCTTGTACCTGACCAATACGTCGATGCACAATCCGACCGGCGCCAGCCTGTCACCGATCAACGCCCATCGTCTTTTGAAACTGGCCGAAGCTTATGACCTGACCATCATCGAGGACGATATTTACAGCGACTTTGAGCTGGAGCCCGGCCCGCGCCTGTCGGCCTTCGACGGGTTTGAGCGGGTGGTCTATGTCGGTGGGTTCTCAAAGGCGCTGTCGGCATCGATCCGGCTGGGCTATATCGCCGCCCGACCGGACTGGATCGAAGCTCTGACGGATCTTAAAATTGCCACCCTGTTTTCCAGCCAGACCTTTGCCGCCGAACTGGTCTGTCAGGTGTTGAGCGATGGCCATTATCGTAAGCACCTCGATACTCTGCGCCAGAAACTGGCGGCCGTGCGGGGGCCTACGGCGGAGCGGCTGGATAAGTTGGGGCTGAAACCGTGGCTGCGCCCGCAGGCGGGGATGTTTTTGTGGTGCGAATTGCCGGAAGGCTATGATGCCTCCGATCTGGCGCGGCAGGCACTGAATGAACACATCGTGCTGGCACCCGGCAATGCGTTCAGCGTCAATCAAACCGCGACCCGTTTTATGCGCTTTAACATCGCCCAGTCACAGGATGAACGCCTGTTCGCGTTTTTAAAGAGCCGTGTGCGGATCTAAAATGGAAACTGGCAATACTCAGATTTGAAATAACGTGACTATGCGGTCGTGATCTGAGTGGTAAAAAGGGGCAACCGATAACCACCTGAACACGGAGACAGGACATGGCCTATGTAGAAGGTTTCGTTACCGCAGTGCCTGCTGACAACCGGGATATCTACATTCACCACGCTGAAAAAGCCGGGGAAATGATCCGGGAACTGGGGGCGTCACGGATGTTTGAAGGCTGGGGTGATCAGGTGCCGGACGGCAAGCTCACTGACTTTAAGCGCACGGTCAAGGCAAAGCCCGATGAGGTGGTATTGTTCTCATGGTTTGAATATCCTGACCGTGCTGCCCGTGATGCCGCCAATGAAAAAATGATGGACGATCCGCGCATGGAAGCGATGATGCAGGATATGCCGTTTGATGCGTCACGCATGATCTATGCCGGTTTCGAGGTGATCATCGATGAAGGGCCGGGAGGCAAGCCAGCCTATGTCGATGGCTCATTGCTGCCCGTGCCGGAGGCCGGGAAAGACGCGTACCGTGCTCAGTCGGTGGCGCAGGCGCAGGCCTTTATCGAGCAGGGCGCCCTGCGGGTGGTCGGGGCCTGGGGCGATGATGTGCCCGATGGCAAGGCGACGGACTATAAGGGTGCGGTGCTGCTCAACCCCGGTGAGGTGGTCACCTATAACTGGATCGAATGGCCGTCCAGAGCGGTGCGAGACGCGGCCTGGGGCAAACTGATGAGCGATCCGCGCTTTGAAGACGATGCCTCAGCCTTGCCGGCCGATGGCCAGATGCGGCGCGTTTACGGTGGGTTTGAGGTTATCGTCGATGTCTAATTACTATAGGGCGACGGCAGGGCGATAAACCCCGCGCCATGTAATAAAATCGCCGATCTCAAAGCGGGCATAGCGGGGACCGTCCTGAAAATCGAAGGCGATAATTACGTCTTCGCGCGGGTCAAGACCGGCCATGGCGGTCATAATTTCACGCGGAAAATCAAAGCGCACGGTGGGCTTGGGTTCGATCGTGCCGACGCGCTTACCGGATGGATCAAAGCCCGCAAAGTTAACCCGGCGATCCGCCCCCAAAGCCATATGGAGGTCATTGCGGTGAGAGGCCATGAAACTGCGGCTGTAGGTCTCGCTAAATCCCTTCGGCAGGTCGCGGCTTAAGGTGTAGCCGCCGCGCGTGATTACGCCGGTCGGGTTTAGTCTGGGATCGCGCAGCAGCAGACGCGCACCGTAAGGCGTTTCCTCAGCATTGAACTGCGCCATCACGGTCAGGTTAAACCCAGTCAGCGTGCCGTAAAGCCCGAACGCCAGGCGGGCGTCGCGGCTGTCCTGATGTTGCACCAGCCGCCACATGCGATCTGAGGCATGGCTGCGGGTGGCCTGCCAGTGGGTGCGGTCAGTCGGCAGTTCAAGACGCGGCTGGGCGACAAAGGCGCGGTAGGCGCCACGCACGGTCTCGGCTTCGGATTGCAGGGCAGACGAGGCGCAATCGACGCGCTCTCCGGCCTCACGGGCGCGGCTTAACACCGCGCGCATGTTGGTGGCCGAAATGCCGGCACGCACCAGGTGATTACGCGATTGCACCAGGCCGGCATTGAGGGCGGTCACGGCGGGGGCATCCAGCAGGTGGCAGCGTTTGTCAGCGCTTACCATGAACTGGCGACGTGTCAGGGTTTCGACCATGTCGGTGGGGGCCGCCGCGTGGGCCGCACCCGACAGCAGGCCTGACGCTATGATCAGAGCCGATAATACTTTATAGACGGACACGAAAATTACACCTGACCCGAAAGCTTATGCCAAATCCCATTTGTAAGGGCAGTATAAGCTGATCAGGCTTTAGGCTCCGTTTCCAAAGAAGGTAAACAGCGTGTTATTATCGACGGATTTTTGGGTCGGAGCCCTGTTGCGGCGCATCGAACAGGGCGGCGGATTTGGCTATATTGCGCAAAAAGGCGATGCAAAAGCGGGCGGGGTCATTGTTAAGGTGATTAACCTGATGACCCGCCAAGGCTATCTGCTGCGTGAGGCTCAGACATCTGACGGGGCCGTGTGGATGCGGCCGATCAAGACCGAAGATGAGGCGGAAATCGATAGCTATCTGCAAAGGCAGATAAAATTCGATCCTGACCTGTGGGTCGTGGAGATCGAGGACCGCGAAGGCCGCCATTTCTTAACTGAGAAAGTTGAGGATTTGTAAACCCTGTTCTTCAACGTGATATAAAACCCTTGGGTGTAGGGTAGGGCTCAGTATTACGGGTTTCAGGAAGGTGTCGCTGTTGTTTTTTCTGCTGAACGATCTGGTCCTTGAGCTTGAACCCGCGCGCATGATGCACCCGCTGGAGGCCGAACGCTTTGAGGCCTTAAGCCTTGATTACATCGCCCAACTGGGTAAGGAAATGTTCGCGCAAGACCCGCAGGCCCACCGCAAAAACCCTGAGCGGGCGCGCCGTCTGTGCTATCTGATCCAGCTAAAATTGCCGCGCGTGAATGCCGTGCAGTTTTTTGCCATGTCCGATCAGGGCCGGGTCGAAGACATCGACGCCAGCTTTAAGTCGCTCAATGAAATCGTCGTGGGCATGATGTATCAGGAGCAGATGGCGGGCGCGCTTAATGCCTCCAAGGTCGATCAGGCGGTCTGGCACCGCCAAGCCGCGTAATTGGCGACGCAACTACATGGTGATCATACCTGTTAGTGCCGTGCGGTAACATTAGACTTGTCCACAAATGATCTTCCTAATTTTCAAAGTTAGCGCTTTGTAAATATTTCATAAACCACGCTTTAAGACCTCTCTTGTACTAATGCAGTAATAAATGTGCAGTAGGCATAGGAAGGCGTAAAATGCGTAATTTGAGTTCTGTATCTAAAGTGAGTAAGCGGTTCGTTTGCGGCGTCTCAATTAAGGCGTTACTGTTGGGCAGTATAGCTCCAAAGGCTTTTATGGCAGCCCTGAGTGTGCCGCTGGCGATTGCGGTCATTACACCTTCCATAGCATCGGCAGATACTTTTCTGGATGTGAATTCCGGCCTGACGGGCTGGACCACCAGCGGCACCACAACGCTGCTGACCACGACCGAAACGTCTAACCTTGGCGGAAGTCCCTTTACACTGACCCCGGCAACGGGTCAGGCGATGGTCAAGATCCAGGCTGACGGCTCATCGATAAACGTTAGCGCCGTCGATTCCATTTTGGGTCTGGCAAACGGTACGGCTACTGCGGCCATTGGCAGCGGCTCCACCAACTTTGGCCTAATCACCAAATCATTCAGTCTGGCAGCCGGCACCTATACTTTCGGATGGGCCTATTCAGCCGGGGATTATCTGCCCTATTCAGATGGTGTTTTCTTCTCAGTCGGTGGGCAGGGGCTATCCCAGTTCAATATTTTGGCCCGCAATGGTGAGAGCACAATCGTGCCGGGCAGCGCGGGTTATCCGGTTGGCGCGCTTATTCTGCAAAGCTATGGCAACACACCCTGGATCACAGCGTCCTTTAGCGTGTCTACAGCGGGTAGTTATCAGTTGGGCTTTGGCGGGTTCAACGGCCTTGATACCAGCCAAAGTCCGATCCTTTATGTGTCGTCTGTTATTGGCAGCTTTACCGGCACACCCGTTGGCACATCGGGCGCGACACCTACCCCCACTTCGACCGACATCGACACCGCCGCGCCCGGCGGATATGACGCCAGCCAGTTGGGTTCGACCCTGAATGCGGTCTTTGCCGGTGGCACGCTTTATTTCACGACGCCTGGCGCTTTTTCTCAGAATTTTCAGTTGGGTAATTCGGCGACCAATACGATTGATCTCAGGGACGTTTCGGTAAATCTGGACGGTAATCTGACCGATCAGACCACCGGCGGCTCGATCATTTTTGCCAATACCGGCAACAGCCAGACCTCGATCCTTCTGAACGGCAACAGCACCTATACCGGCTCCACAACGATTGAGAATAACGTATTCCTCAGCCTTAATGGTTCGATCAATAATACCTCACACGTTCAGATCAAAAATGGCGGCCTTGTCATCGTCCGTAGCGGCGGGGCGATCACCGCCGGTTACATTACCAATGAGTTGGGCGGGCAGTTGTTCATCGAGCAGGGCGCCACGGTCACGGATGATCTGGACAACGCCGGTGATGTCGAAAACGCCGGTACCTATAACGCCATCGTCAACACCAATACGGGCAGAATCCTGAATTTGGCTACCGGAACGTGGAACGGCGATGTCCGCAGTAATGCCGGCTACATTGCGAACTCAGGCATAATGAACGGTGAGGTGATTTCCACGAGTGGCGATATCTACTCGGACGGCACCTGGAACGGCGATGTCCTCAGTAATACAAATTCGCTGACTAACATCGGCACTTGGAACGGTAACATCACGACGGCGGGCGACTTTGTCAATGCAGGCACGCTAAACGGTAATCTGACTAATACCGGCACGGCTCAGGTTACCGGCACGATTAACGGTATCCTGACCAATGCTACGGCTGGATCGGCCTTCATTGCAGGTAGCGCAACGATAGATGACGTATCCAATAGCGGTAGATTGACCATTCTGGATAATGCCACATTGAACACTCAGTTCGTCAACGGGACGGACGGGCAACTGAGTATCCGCACGAACGGAACGCTGAACGGCAACGTCAGCAACGCCGGTTCAATTTCGAACTCAGGCACGCTAAATGGTGATGTCCTGAGCAATGCGGACTGGATCTACAGCACCGGAACCTGGAACGGCGCAGTTACGGCAAACTCCGGGACGGTTTTCAATGCCGGAACCTGGAACGGCGATGTCACGAATGCGGGCGAATTTGTTAGTACAGGGACATTTACCGGAACCCTAAATACCAGCGGCGAAGCCTATCTTTATGGTGTGATCAATGGCGCGGTGACTAACACCGGCACCTTTACGCTGCAAGGGAATTTGACCGGTAATGGTTCGGCGTTCAATAATTCCGGTACTTTAAGGCTCGATGACAATGGCTTTAACGGTTTTGGTGCGGTCACCAATGCGGCTGGCGGGGAAATCTGGGTCGGAGGGTTCGGTAGCATAGGGCTGTTGAACGCCACCAGCCTGACCAATGCCGGTGACGTCCACATGGTCAATGGCCACACAGGTGATGTCATTAACATTACTGGTGCCTATACGGGCACCGCCGGTTCGGTTCTGTCGTTCGATGTCGATATGCTGACCGGTCAGGCCGACCGTCTGAATGTCGGTACATTGTCGGGCACGTCTACGGTGCGCCTCTATAATTCAGCCGCAGGCCGGACGTACTTGAGCGCGCCTGTGGTGCTGGTGGCTTCCGGTGGTGGTGACGGCACTCTGACGGCCGATACCGATATCGGGACAGCGGCAGTTTTGGGCAGCCAGAGCCTGATGAGCTACCGTCTGGCCAAAATCGCCGGCACCAATGACTGGGGCATTGTCTCCAGCCTGAATACGCCATCTTTGACCAGTCTGAGCGCCAGCCTGACGGCCTATGTGACGGCTCAGAACCTCAATCTGGCTGACCTGCCCGAAGAGGTGTTCGTCCGTGACGGCACCTACGGCGTCAACCAGTGGATGGCCAATAGCTGGGCGCGCGCCTATAGCGGTGATCTGTCTCTCAAGTCGGGTTTCACGACTTCGGATGCCTATTCGTCGGGCACAACCACCAAGGCCAAGTCGTCTCAGGACGGCGTGCAGTACGGCTTCGACGCGGGTGTCTATAACATCCACGGCACCGGCGTCTCATTGCGTGCCGGCTTCATGGGCGGTTCGACCGACGCCAAGGTGACGGATGAAACCCTGTCAGGCTCAAGCGTCAAAATCGACGCCCCGAACTATGGCCACTACGCCGCCCTGACTCACAAAGGCCTTCGCCTGTCGGTTCAGAACCGCTACGAAATCCTGAAAGCCGACGTCACCAATCCGGCACTTGGCCTGTCGAACAGCCGCCTTAAGGCCCGCTCTGAGACGTTCTCGGTGGCCCTGTCCAACCGCTATGACCTCAACAGTTTGTTTGTTGAGCCGGTCATTGGCTATATGACGACCAAGGTTGATGCCGATACGCTGGATATCCCCGTTGATCAGGGCAGCGTGAAAATCGCTGAGCTGAAAAGCCAGCTCATCCGGGCCGGTGTCCGTGTCGGTACATCTCTGTCGACTGAGCGGGTGATCTGGACGCCTTACGGTGAACTCAACGCCTGGCAGGAAGATGCCGCTAAGACACAGACCGCTTATGTGCCGGAAAGTGGCACCGGCGCGGTCTGGCTGGCCGGTCAGCGTACCGGGCCGTTCGGTCAGGCTCTGATGGGTGTTACGGCGCAGTCGCGATCGAATGAGAACCTGTCGGGCCACCTTACGGCGGATGCGCGACTGGGCGATACGCTTAACGGCTGGACGGTCCGCGCGGGCGTGAAATATCGCCTGAAGTAATTGTCCTACCGCTGAAAACAGAAAAGCGCCTCCATCATCCGGTGGAGGCGCTTTTTTGCGCGAACCTTAAATTTGCGCACAAGCCTGTTTTCAGTTATAAGGCAGCCCTTAGCAGGGCTAACGTGCATTCTGAAAAGTGTGAAGCGGTTTTCAGATCCAAATGCGCGACTACAAGCCCCTGCCTTTTTTAGTTTCCCGACAGCCTTGAGAATCCCCGCCCGTGGCCTATACGCTTGACCTGAGTTCCAAACCTGCCGTCGCACCTGCCCGCGTCAATATCACCGGCCTGACCCGTCAGGGGCTGATAGAGGCTCTGGCAGACTCCGGCGTCGTGGAGCCGCGTAAGGCCAAAATGCGCGCCACGCAGATCTGGCGCTGGGTGCATCATTTCGGGGTCACCAGTTTCGATCTGATGACCGATATCGCCAAGGATCAACGCGGCCCTCTGGCGGAAAAATTCTCGCTCGATCGGCCGGAAATCATTGAACGCCAGATATCCAACGACGGCACGCGCAAATGGCTGATCCGCATGGCGCCCGGCATTGAGGTCGAAAGCGTCTTTATTCCCGGCGTGGGCCGCGCCGGGGCCTTGTGTGTATCGTCGCAGGTTGGCTGCACGCTCAACTGTTCGTTCTGCCATACCGGCACGCAAAAGCTGGTGCGTAACCTGACCGCGGCGGAAATCGTGGCGCAGGTACAAATCGCGCGCGACGACCTTGAAGAATGGCCGTCGCCGCGTGAGGCGCGTAAACTGTCCAATATCGTCTTTATGGGCATGGGTGAGCCGCTCTATAATCTCGACAGCGTGGCCGATGCCATCGACATTATCTCTGACAACGAAGGCATTGCCCTGTCGCGCCGCCGGATCACCGTGTCTACGTCTGGGGTGGTGCCGGAACTGACGGCTCTGGGCGAACGCACGCAAGCCATGTTGGCGATTTCGTTGCACGCCACCAATGATGAGCTGCGCGACATGCTGGTGCCGCTCAATAAGAAATATCCGCTCAAAGACCTGATTGCCGGTATCCGCACCTATCCGGGCATTTCAAATGCGCGGCGCGTGACGTTTGAATATGTCATGCTGAAGGACGTGAATGACTCACCCGCCGAAGCGCGCGCTTTGATCAATCTGCTCAAAGGTATACCGGCCAAGGTCAATCTGATCCCGTTCAATCCGTGGCCGGGAACCAATTATCAGTGCTCTGACTGGAAGACGATTGAAGCCTTTGCCGCCATCCTTAACCGCGCCGGCTACGCCTCCCCCATTCGCACCCCGCGCGGGCGTGATATTCTGGCGGCCTGCGGTCAGCTTAAGTCCGAGAGCGAGAAACAACGTGCCAGTGAAACCCGCAGGCAGGTGCGAGATGGCGTGGTTATGGTTGACCATATCGACGGCCTGCCGTTTGGGCACCTGGTCGAGGACGCTGATTAAACCCGTTTTGGGGAGAAAACCGTCGCAATATCTTAGGAATTTCCGGTTATATTGAAATGATTGACAAAGGCCCATCACGCGTCATGGTCTGAGCGCGCGGATGAAACGGTCTTGAAGATTATCAAAGCGGCGGGGCGAAGCTTTATGATACCTGATTTTCTGAACCCGGAATTCCTTATCCCGGAGGCCTTACGCCCTGAATTTCAGGCGTTTGGTACGGGGTTTCCCGTCACCTTACTTCATGCGGGTGTGACGCTTTTGATGTTGATGATCGGCACGGCCGTCTATGCCTTTCTCACGCCCTATAAGGAAATCAACCAGATCCGCGACGGTAATTCGGCGGCCGCGGTAGGCTTTGGCGGGGTGATCATCAGTCTGGCTATTCCTTTGGCGACGTCGATGTCGGCCTCAACCTCGATCCGTGAGATTGTGATCTGGGGCGGGGCGACCATACTGCTGCAACTGTTCGTGTTCCGCATGGTCGATTTTCTGTTGTCGGGCCTGCCTGAGCGCATCAACGAAGGCGAAGTGTCGGCTGCGGTGCTGCTGGTGGCGGCCAAGCTGGCAGGCGCCATTATTCTCGCCGCCGCCGTGGCGGGCTAAGACCAGAAGGGGCAGCAGGTGAAACTCGACTGGCTGCTTTATGGGGTTGCGCTGGCGGTGGGGACAATGGTCACCGTCAACTGGCGTGACCGGTCTATGGCGCCGCCCGCGCCGCCGCCGCCCAGCGCCTCCGAAATTTCCCTGCTGGCCAGTTTCAGCCCCTTTGCCCAAGGCTCGATCATCAGCTTGCCGAGCGGTCAGGGCGTCGCCACCCAGATCGACTATACCGGCACAGCCTTTTCGGTGTCTCAGTCCGGCGAATGGATTATTGCCCGCGACAGCATCCGTAACTGCGCCTACCCGTTTTTGAACATCGGCGGCAATCTGGGTGTGCCGTTCAAAATCCGCAAAGCGGCGGGGCATGAGAATTATGAGATTGCGGTGACGTCCGGTGGCACACGGCCTTTGCCTCTGGCCGATCCGGCGGCGCTCAAAGTGGGGCAGCGCGCCTTTATGCCGGGTTTCCCGCGTGGTGAGGTCGGTGAAGCGACCGCACGATTTATCGGGCGCACCACCTTGTCAAAATCCAAGCGCTTTGAGGCCAATGAATCCGTATTGGCCTGGGCGGAGTCGGGCCATACCCATGAGCTTAAGGGCAGCTTGAACCAGCTTATCGGCGGTCCGGCGGTCAATACGTCGTCTCAGGTGATCGGCATTACCCTGCGCCACAACCCGCGCCGGGGCCGGATCTATACCTCGACGCCGGAGACCCTGCACGCCCTGGCTAATCCACCCTCGCGCCGCCCGGACTATGACCGCGAAGAGGTCATTACGCGCCGCAATTACGGCACAGTGTCCGATAGCTTCCGTCGCGAATATCGGGTGGCGCAGGTCGGGTGTTTACGGACGTAATCGCACAGCGGTTGAGACACGGGCGCAACTCAAAAGCTGCGCCCGTCTTAAGGTCAAGTCCCTGACATGCGTGGTGTAAAGGGCCGCACCTTAATCGTGGACTGACCGTTCAGGCTATTGGTTTCAATACCCACGATGGCAAAGCCGCCTTGTGAATTGGCGGCAACATGGCTCCCGACCATGAGAGAGGAGGTCGGCGTATCGAGATCGCTTGGAAAGTTATTGCCAGCGCTATCGATCACCATGCCTCCATACCTCGAGGTTTCGCTCCACAGGACGACAAAGCCGCCGGCGGTCAGGGCCGCTACACCGCTGAGATTGCGCGGCGATGCCGGATCATTGGACAGGAGCTTTTCGGTACCCGTTTTGGTTCCGGAGACATTAAACACTTGTGCCCTGATGCCCTGGCTGAATTGTCCTGCGCCTACGCCTGGTGTCTGACCGTCCCAAACGGCGACAAAGCCACCAGACGTCAGATTTTGTACATCGAAGTTCCAGGTGGAGTTTTCCGCAGCATTGATGAAAAACTCAGAGCCGACAGGAACCAAGGCGCTGGAATAGATTTGTGCGGACAGGTGAGGCCCGACTGTGCTGCCTGGGCGACTATCATTAAAGGTCCAGGTAATAATGAAATTACCGTTGCTGAGTGCGGTCAGGTTATAACCAGGGACCGTGCCACCACCCGGAAATGCCTTGAGGGTCAATTCTCCACCCACCTTGTTGCCGCCAACGTCAAAGGTCTGAGCCATGACATTGCTTTTGGGTGCGGGGCCCATGCCCCCCATATTGGCGATATAATCTAACCAGACAACAATGTATCCGCCATTACTGATCGGGACAATCTGACTGGGTATCTGGTCGCCGTCTGTGGTGCTGTTTACCAAGACTTCGCCGCCGATTTTTGCGCCTTCGTCGTTGAAACGTTGCAGTTTGGTGCTGGAACCGCTTGTGTCCCCAAAGGTCTGACTGCGATCCTCCCAAGCGATTACGAAACCGCCATTCGCCAGGGCCGATATGACGTGAGAACTTTGGTTGTCAGAGATAGAGGTATTGGCGAGTTGTATCGTTCCTGCGCCATCGCCTTGCGCATTTATGACACGATAATAGACGCCCATACCGGATTGATCTGAAGATGAGGGCTGAGTGCTATCCGTCCAGACCACGGCATAGTTTCCGTTTTTAAGCCCTGTGATCCTCGGGGAACCGACAATACCGTGATTGGCCGGTCGTATAACGGTTTCGACGCCTGAGCGATAACCGATCAAAGAGGAACTGGAAGATGACGACGACGAAGATGACGACGAGCCACCGCCCGTACCGCTTGAACCGCCACCCCCACCTCCGCCTCCACAGGCGTAAAGCATTAACGCTACGAGTGGCAGGTAAAGCAATCGCAGATTTGCGGATTTAAAATTAGTCATGAAAGCCCCCGGCGAAAAGATAGATCAATCGCCGGAAGGCTTAGCAGGCGGGTGACAATGCCGCAACATCATACCACTCAAAGGTTAGAAAGCTTACCTTTTATGCATCCACTTTCAAATTTGCGCCCTTGATCAGATCGGCCACGACCGACGGGTCGGCAAGGGTCGAGATGTCCCCCAGCGCTTCCGGCTGATCCTCGGCGATCTTGCGCAAAATCCGGCGCATGATCTTGCCGGAGCGGGTTTTGGGCAGGCCCGGCGCCCACTGAATGACATCGGGGGAGGCGATCGGGCCAATCTCACGGCGCACCCAATTGCGCAAAGTGACCTTCAACTCATCGGTCGGCTCCACACCCTTCACCAAGGTCACAAAGCACCAGATGCCCTGGCCCTTGATGTCGTGGGGAAAACCGACGACCGCCGCTTCGGCCACGGTTTCGTGCGCCACCAGCGCGCTTTCGACCTCTGCCGTGCCGATACGGTGGCCGGAGACATTGAGCACATCATCGACGCGGCCGGTGATCCAGTAGTAACCGTCCTCATCGCGCTTAACGCCGTCGCCGGTGAAATACATACCGGGATAGGTCGAGAAATAGGTCTCGATAAAGCGGGCATGATCACCGTAGATCGAGCGCATCTGACCGGGCCAGGAATCCGCGATACAGAGATTGCCTTCGGTGGCCCCTTCAAGCCGTTTGCCCTCGGCATCGACGATGACGGGTTTCACCCCCGGCAAAGGCTGCGAGGCCGAACCGGGCTTAAGCGGAGTTGCCCCCGCCACTGGCGTGATCAAATGACCGCCGGTTTCGGTCTGCCACCAGGTATCTACGATGGGGCAGCGGCCCTCACCGACAACATTATAATACCACATCCACGCTTCGGGATTGATCGGCTCGCCCACCGTGCCCAGCACCCGCAGGGAGGCGCGTGAGGTCTTTTTCACCGGCTCATCACCTTCGCGCATCAGGGCGCGGATGGCGGTGGGGGCGGTGTAGAAAATATTGACCTGATGCTTGTCGATCACTTCCCAAAAGCGGCTAACGGTCGGGTAATTCGGCACGCCCTCAAAGATCAGCGAGGTCGCCCCATTGGCCAGCGGGCCATAGACGACATAGGAATGTCCCGTGACCCAGCCAACATCGGCGGTACACCAGAACACATCACCGGCCTGATAATCAAACACGGTCTTAAAAGTATAGGCGGCCCACGCCAGATATCCGCCGGTGGTGTGCAGCACGCCTTTAGGTTTGCCGGTCGAGCCGGACGTATAGAGGATGAATAGCGGGTCTTCGGCACCCATGGGTTCTGCCGGACACTCCGCGCTCATCTCATCAAGGACGCAGGCGATATTGATGTCGCGCTGACCGTGCATCAGCATCACATCGCAAACATCGGCCACCACAAACACATGCTTGACGTCCGGGCATTGCAGCAGGGCCAGATCGGTATTGGCCTTGAGCGGAATTTTCTTGCCGCCGCGTACCCCTTCATGGGTGGTGACAACATATTCCGACTTACAGTCCAGAATCCGGCCCGCCAGACTGTCAGGTGAAAAGCCGCCGAACACGACCGAATGGACAGCACCTATACGGGTGCAGGCCAGCATGAAATAGGCGGCTTCAGGCACCATCGGCATATAGATGGTCACCCGGTCGCCTTTTTTGACGCCGTACTGCTTCATCAGATTGGCGCGCTTATTCACCTCAACCGCCAACTGATTATAGGTGACGCTGTATGAGGTGCCCGGATCGTCGCCCTCAAAAATGAAGGCTACCTGATCGCCGCGCTCTTTCAGGTGCCGGTCGATGCAGTTCTGCGACACATTGAGCTTGCCGTCATAATACCAACGGATGCGGAAATCATCGCGGTTGAACGACACATCCTTGGTTTTGGTGAACGGTTCTATCCAGTCCAGCGCGTCGCCCAGCGTCTTCCAGTGGGCGTTTTCATCGGTGGCTATCAGATCATGCTGTGCCTTAAGGCCTGCGGCATCGAGGGTGCCGGGGCGCAAAAAGTCTGCGGGGACGGGAAAGAGTTGTTGATCACTCATCTGTGGCGTTCCTTAACTGGTCTTTTTTTGACGTGCATTTTATCCAAAAACCGCATCACACTTTTTGGAATGCACTTGGCACGGCACAGGTTTAACAGCCTGCGTCTTGTTTTCCCCCGGAACATGGGATGAAATCGGGGCAGAGTCGAGAGAACCAATGTTAAAAAACGCAAAAAAACATTAGCTTTCCAGGCCCAAACTGTCGCAAATTCCGTCAGGCGCCGCCATCTGTTCATCAAGGGCTGTGCGGTAATGACTAAAGAGTAGCTGATATGATCCTGTATGTATCGACCTGGCCGGAAATCGAGCGGTTTTTAAACGTCTCGAAAACCGTGATTATTCCTATCGGCTCCAATGAGCAGCATGGTCCGACCGGCCTGCTGGGAACAGACTGGCTGTGTCCGGAAATCATCGCCCATGCTGCGGAAAAACGGGCGGCTGAACAGGGTGAGCCGATACTGATCGCCCCGACCTTTAATATCGGCATGGCCCAGCATCATCTCGGTTTTGCGGGGACGATTTCGCTCAGGCCCTCGACCTTTATGGCGGCGATCGAAGACTGGGTGATGTCGCTGGCGCGGCACGGTTTTGAGCGCATCTATTTCCTCAATGGTCATGGCGGCAATATCGCGACCATTGAGGCGACCTTTTCGGAGATATATTCGCGCTATTCCTATCGCGGCGAGGTGTGTCCGTTTGCGCTGAAACTCACCAACTGGTGGGATATGGCTGGCATTGGCAAGATGTGTTCGGTCATGTTCCCGACCGGCCACGGCAGCCATGCCACGCCGTCGGAAATCGCTATTACCTATGCGGCCTATCCGGATCAGGTGCGCGATGTGGTGCCGGAGCCGAAAATTGCCCCGACCGGCCCGATCCGCGAAGCTGCCGACTATCGCGCGCGCTTCCCCGATGGCCGGATTGGGTCTGACCCGACGCTGGCCAGCATCGAAAAAGGCCGGCAATTGATCGATGCCGCCGCTGAAAGCTTGCTAAAAGACATCGCCCGTTTCAGCGCGGAAGCCTTGCCGCCAAAGGCTGCGACGTGAACCGGATTGAAACCGCGCGCCTGATCCTGATGCCCATGACAGCGGATGATTTCGAGCCGTTATGTACCCTATGGAGTAACGAGGATTTCGTGCGCGATATCACCCGCCGCCCCCTGACACCGGAAGAGGTGTGGATGCGGCTGTTGCGCGACATCGGCCACTGGCAGGTCTTTGGCTATGGCAACTGGTCTATAAGATTGAAAGCAGGTGGCCGCCTGAAAGATGGTGGTGACTGGATCGGCAGTGTCGGGATTTTCAACTATATGCGCGATATTGAACCCGCCTTTGATGCCCCGGAGATGGGCTGGGGGCTCGATCCGGCCCATCACGGCCATGGCTATGCGCGGGAAGCGGTGAGCGCGGTGCTGGATCTGGCCGATGGCGATCTGTCGCTGGATCGCACCCTGTGCATGATCAGCCATGATAATGAACCCTCGCGGAAATTGGCGCGCAAGGCAGGCTTTCGTTACCGTCATGATGTGACCTATCACGGCGAAATTGCCAGTGTTTTCGAGCGCTTACGGCCAGGTTAAACCCGGTGCGACATCATGGCTCACATGACTGTTATAGCTTCGTGAGCGTATTTCCGTTAAACTTATGTTTACAATTGTAAACATTGCGATTAGCTTTCGCCGCTGGTCATTCGCGTAACGGGCGTATTTCTACTCAGCTATTCGGGAGGGTTATATGGCGTTGTTCAACACTAATGATACCAAATCGGTCAATATCTACGCCATGATCTTTCTTCTGGCCGTGCTGGTACTGGTCGGGTTTTCGCTGGGCCGGACGCTGGTGAAGATGTCAGCCAATGACTGCGTGTCGGTCACTCAGGACGCCGCCGTCACTTCGGGCATTTGCCGCTAAACCCCGATCTTCGGACATAAATCCGCGACGATACAACTCTCACAAATGGGCTTACGCGCCACGCAGGTATAGCGTCCGTGCAGGATCAGCCAGTGATGCGCCCGTGTCAGCCACTTTTGCGGAATAATCGCCATTAACTGAGCCTCGACCTTATCGGGCGTGGTGGCATCCGCAATGCCTAAGCGGTGCGACACACGGTACACATGGGTATCAACCGCAATGGCCGGTTCGATATTGAGCTCATTCAGCACCACGCTGGCGGTCTTGCGGCCCACGCCGGGCAGGGCCATCAGGGCGTCGCGATTGAGCGGCACCTGCCCGCCATAGCTGTCGATCAGGATCTGCGACAGCTTGATAACGTTCTTGGCCTTGGTACGGTAAAGCCCGATTGAGGCGATCATGGCCGACAGTTTTTCCTCACCCAAGGCCACCATATCGAACGGATTATAGGCAAGATCAAACAACGGCTTGGTGGCCTTGTTGACCGCCTTATCTGTGGTCTGGGCTGAGAGGGCTACCGCCACCACCAGCGTATAGGGATTGATGAAATCAAGCTCGGTCTTGGGGTCGGGCTTATCGGCCTCAAAACGTGTAAACAGTTTCTCGATAAGGCGGGGATCAGGCAGGAGGGGATCAGGCATTATGAGATTCCGCGGCCATCACCGTTTCCCACTTCAGCCATTTTTCGGTAATGGCGGCATTAAGGTTTATGTTTTCAGCTCGCGCCATCAGCAGCAGCATGCACATCACATCGGCCATTTCCATAGCCACATCGTGCCGTGCGGTCGCTTCATCGCGCCGTGACCTTCCGGTCATGGCCAGATAGCTTTGGGTCAGTTCACCCATCTCTTCCTGAAGCTTCAGGATATGCCAGTCGCCACCGCGATCGACGCCGTACACCCGGCCATAGCGATCCGAGATGGCCTTAAGCCGGTCTATAAAGCTTTCCAGTTCGGGGAGAGGCTGGGACATGGTGTTCATCCTATGTTCGTATAAGCGCATCCCGAAAAGTGTGCAGCGGTTTTCGGACAGGATGCGCGACAAGGAAACATATTTCATAGATTGATTCCGCCATGAGGCAACGCCTATAACCCTGTCATGATCTCTGTTTTGTTTGTCTGTCTTGGCAATATTTGTCGCTCGCCACTGGCTGAGGGCGTATTCCGTCATAAGGTCACCGAAGCCGGTTTAGACGCGCACTTTTTCATCGATTCCGCCGGCACGGGAGGCTGGCATATTGGCGCTGCACCGGATACGCGCTCCATTGCCGTGGCGGCCCGTTATGGTATCGCCATCCATGAGCAATGCGCCAGAAAACTGGTACGCGAAGATTTCGATCGCTTTGACCTTATCCTAGGCCTTGATAAGCAAAACCTGAGTGATATTCGCAGGCTTCAACCCGTTGGATCATCGGCGCGCACAGGGCTTTATCTGGAAGAGGCTTTGGGGGTTCGCAAGGACGTCCCCGATCCCTATCATGGCGGCCCAAGGGACTTTGAGGCGGTTTACCGTCTATGCGAAGAGGCCAGCACCGCCCTGCTTAAACAATTGACAGGCCCGGATTTCACCGCCACATAAGATCAATATCAATCATAAAAGAGCAGGGCGTGACATGTCGGATAACAATCAGGAACTTTTCGTTAAGATGGCATCGGGTCATATCGATCTGGCCAATGCCCACAGCAAAGACGCCGATTACGAACTGGTCGCCATCGCCTTAAGCCATGCCGCCGCCCGTTATAATGCGTTTATGGTCTCGCAAAGCCTGACGCCTGCGCAAATGTCTGGCGACCGCGATAAGCATATCGACCATCTGGTGGGGCAGTTCCGCGAGTTTCTGAGCCAGCATTATGATGGCTATGTTCAGGAAGCTGTTAAGCCCTAAAGAATATATCGGCTAAGGTCAGCATCACCGGCGATCTCGCCCAGGCGTTCCTTGACATAGGCTTCATCGATCAGGATGGTCTGACCGGATTTGTCAGACGCCGTGAAGGAAATGTCCTCCATCACCTTTTCAATCACGGTATGCAGCCTGCGCGCGCCAATATTTTCGACCTTGGCATTTACTTGCGCCGCAGCCGCAGCCATTTGGGCGATCGCGCCGTCATCAAATTGCAGATCAACGCCTTCGGTCTGCATAAGCGCCTGATTTTGCTTGATCAGATTGGCTTCGGGCTCAGACAAAATCCGGCGAAAATCGTCCTGGGTCAGTGCCTTAAGCTCAACGCGGATCGGCAGGCGGCCCTGCAATTCGGGCAGCAGATCCGACGGTTTCGCCACATGAAACGCGCCCGACGCGATAAACAGGATGTGGTCGGTCTTGACCGGCCCGTGCTTGGTCGACACCGTGGTGCCTTCGATCAGCGGCAGCAGGTCGCGCTGCACGCCTTCGCGGGACACATCTGCCCCACCGCGCTCGGATTTCGAGGCCACCTTGTCGATTTCATCCAGAAAGACAATGCCTTCGTTTTCGGCCAGGCTCAAAGCCTCTGCCGTCACAGATTCCTGATCGAGCAGTTTATCGCTTTCTTCGGATAGCAGGATCGGTTGGGCGGCCTTAACGGTCAACCGCACCGTTTTTTGCTTACTGCCCATGGCCTTGGACAGCATTTCACCGATGTTGAAATTGCCGCCCGGCTGGCCCGGAATCTCGAACACCCCGATGGGGGAGGTGCTTTCATTGACGCTAATTTCAATGTCCTTATCGTCCAGTTCACCCGCCCGCAAGCGTTTACGGAAACTGTCGCGGGTCGCCGGTGACGACCCGACCCCGACCAGCCCGTCGAGCAGACGTTCTTCGGCGGCGGCCTCGGCCTTGGCGCGCACACCGGCGCGGTTCTTTTCGCGCACCATCAGCATGGCGGCTTCAACCAGATCACGCACAATCTGATCGACATCGCGCCCGACATAACCGACTTCGGTGAATTTGGTGGCTTCGACCTTAATGAACGGCGCGTTGGCCAGCTTGGCCAGACGGCGCGCTATCTCGGTCTTACCGACGCCGGTCGGCCCGATCATCAGGATGTTTTTCGGGGTGATCTCATCGCGAATGTCATCGCTGGTTTGCTTGCGACGCCAGCGATTGCGCAGCGCCACGGCCACGGCCTTCTTGGCGTCGTTATGACCGATAATATAGCGGTCCAGTTCTGAGACAATTTCACGCGGGGAAAAGGTATGAGACATGAATTTAAAGTCCAATTGGGGATAGCGGGCCGGTTCAGGCCGATTTCACAGCGTCGGGCGCCACATCGCGCGCCCGCACCATCAGCACCAGCCCATTGGCGCGGGTGTGATCGGTGGCGGTAAAGCCTGCGCGTTCACACGATTTGACGGCGGCGATATTGGTCGCATGGGGCGCTGCCCGCAGGCACTGAGCGCCCTTATAAAACAGGCCGTCGGCGGCCTTGCTGAGGACTTTCGCCCCTAAGCCGTCACCGAGGTGTGAGGCGTCCCCGATAAACATATCGAACAAAAATGTGCCCCTGGGGTTTTCGCTGTAGCACGGGCTGTCGGGTTCGTGGTCCGGGTTACATTCATAGCACTGGAAATAGCCGATCGGCTGATCGTTATAGGTGATGATGAAGGCTGTGGCATTGGCGGCCCCGATATAGGCCAGGGCATCCTCGACGCCATCTTCGGCTGTTTGGCCACAGGAGAGCCACCACTGCTGTACATGCGGTGAGGCCATCCACAGCAGCAGCCATCCGGCATCATCATCGGTTAGCGGGCGAAAGGCAATCACGGGTTCAGGGTCTCCAACGTCAGATGATCATTGGTGTAGACGCAGATGGATGACGCGATCTTCATGGCCTTACGGGCAATCTGTTCCGCGTCCTGTTCGTACTCCAGCAAAGCCCGCGCCGCCGACAGGGCATAGGTGCCGCCTGAGCCAATCGCGGCCACACCGTCTTCGGGTTCCAGCACATCGCCGACGCCGGTCACGGTCAGGATATGGTTCTTATCGGCCACCAGCAGCATGGCCTCAAGACGGCGTAAGTAACGATCCGTGCGCCAGTCCTTAGCCAGGTCAACGCAAGCTCGCGCCAACTGGTCCGGATATAGCTCAAGCTTGGCCTCCAGCCGCTCCAGCAGGGTAAAGGCATCTGCCGTTGCCCCGGCAAATCCAGCCAGCACCTTACCGCCCGCCAGCGTGCGCACCTTACGCGCGCCGCCCTTAACGATGGTCGGGCCCATGGAGACCTGGCCATCACCGGCAATCACGGTCTTATTGTTTTGGCGCACGGCGACGATGGTGGTGCCATGCCAGTTCGGAAACGGGGAATTGTGTTCGCTCATAAGACCCTAATTGGCGGTTTTGCGCGCGGCTTTCAAGAGCGCTATGGCACGGAAGCCGTTTTCTTCCTCGGCCTTTGCTTATTTCGGCGGCGCAGATCGTCGCTGATCGGGCCTGCGGCGACCACGGTCAGCAGGGCCGCAAACGGCCAGACGGCCCCAAAGCCCAGACGGCTGAACAGGAACGCCCCGATAATCCCGCCGATGATAAAGCCCAGTAACAGACCGGCCAGCAACCGGGTTTTGGCCGGATGAAAACGGGCGTCGGTGTGCATCGCCTGCCCGAACAGGAACCGTCCGGCCTCAATCCCCAGATCGGTGATGACGCCGGTCATGTGGGTGGTGCGGATTTCGGCATGGGAAATCTTAGTGATCAGCCCGTTTTGCAGGCCCATAATGTAGCACAAAACGGCAATGGTCACCGGCAGGGTCAGGCGCACATCAGCATGGGTCGCCAGCGCACCAAACACCAGCAGCAGAACCGCCTCCAGCATCAGGGCGATGGCAAATTCGCTGTGCAGTTTCTTTAGCCGCGCCCAGTTGATGATCAGGCTGGCGGTCACAGCCCCGAAAAAGAAGGCGATGGCATAGCTGATCGCCAGTCCCGCCGCGGCCCAGCTATGCAGGATCAGAAAGTCGGCAAAGGACGACACCAGCCCGCTCATATGCGAGGTATAGACCCCGACCGCCAGAAAACCGCCCGCATTGATGGCCCCGGCTGTAAAGGCCAGAATGACGCCCAGCCGCCGGTCGCCCCTGACGGAGCGTCGTTTACCGCTGAGTTGTCGCAAAAATCGTAGGGCCATGGGTGAGCATAGGCGCGCGCGTCATGGCCCCGCAAGTCCATTTCGCTATTCTCTTTTGGTGCGGGTTTGACCATATAGAGTGACATTACCTTGGAACTGCTCATGCTCAACGATGATGAACTCGACCGCTACGCCCGCCATATCGTCCTTAAGGAAATCGGCGGCATGGGGCAGATGCGGCTTAAGGGCGCGAAGGTGCTCTTGGTGGGCATGGGCGGCATAGGCTCACCGGCAGCGCTTTATCTGGCGGCGGCAGGCGTGGGCACGCTTGGGCTGCTGGATGATGATGAGGTGTCGGTCTCAAACCTTCAGCGGCAGGTGCTGTATGCGACCTCCGATATCGGGGCGTCCAAGGCCGGGCAGGCCAAGGCCCATCTGGAAGGGCTCAATCCGCATGTGGAGTGTACCGTCCATCCGGTGCGACTGACGGCGGATAATGCGGCAGACATCATCGGCGCTTACGATATCGTGCTGGATGGCTGCGATAATTTCGAGACGCGCTTTATGGTCAACCGGGTGTGCGTAGACCTGAACAAACCGCTAGTGTCGGCGGCCCTTGGGCGCTGGAGCGGGCAGGTGGCGATCTTTGCAGGTAAGCCCTGCTATCAGTGCTTTGTGCCGGACATCCCGCCCGATGCGGAAACCTGCGAACGGGTAGGCGTCGTAGGCGCTCTGGCCGGTGTCATGGGGTCGATGGCGGCGTTAGAGGTGGTGAAACTGATCACCGGCGCAGGTAAGGCCTTGACGGGGCGGTTGCTGATCTATGACGGCCTGTCGGGAGAGAGCCGCACCATCCGCATCCCGGCTGAGCTTGACTGTCCGGTCTGTGCCGCAAAGGGGGGCATATGACAATTGATCAGGTGTTTATTCTGGCGTTTCTGGCCCATTTCGGTTGGGTGGCGCTGCTCTATGTCTGGCTGACGATTGAGCGCCAGTCAGCGGTCGCCAAGGGTGAGGTTCGCATCGCTGATTTTATCCGGGCCGGGGCCGATCCTGAGCGATCAAATCGCGTCACCCGCAACCTGTCGAACCAGTTTGAACTGCCGGTATTTGCGCTATTTGCCGGTCTGTTTATCTATCTGTCGGGGGAGGTCGCGCTGATCGATGTGGCGGCAGCGTGGCTGTTTCTGTTCGGGCGCGTGATCCATACGGGGGTGCAGACCCTGACCCGCAATGTGCCTCTGCGCGGGATGGTGTTTGTGATCAACTTTGCAGGGGTTGTGATACTGATGGCCCGCGTGGCGTGGATCGCGCTCACTTAAGCCGTTTGCAAACCATGTGGCGCAAACCATGTGGAAAAATCGGATTTTTTCAAAAAGAGGGCTTGCAAGGCCAAGGGCTTAATGTCTATAAGGCGCACCTCTTCGGCGGACATGAACATGACCGCGCAGATGAGCGGGCGTAGCTCAGCGGTAGAGCGCAACCTTGCCAAGGTTGATGTCGAGAGTTCGATCCTCTTCGCCCGCTCCAAACACTCTCATTAATTTGATAGAGTCTTGGACATGAGTAGGTTTTAGCCTAACTCAGTGTGACAAGCTAGTGATGCTCCAAGCTCACTGAAATGGTCGTCTATGGCCTTGATGCCTGCGCTTGGGTGGTTCGGGCTGAGACTCACGTATGTATCTGGTTCACCTTTAATCTATGCATATTAGGCCGCTGACATCCCATGCCGGGACGCCACGAGACCGTAGTTTCAAGGCCATTATGTGCTGAATGCTGTAGATGCGCAGGGCAGTGGCGTCCCAGAGGTCATCAAGCTACGTTAACAGGCCGAACGAACGTGTTGCCGTTTTGTACCACTTATCAATATGGTTAATGATATTTAGTAAATTCGGCATGGAGGGCTGGACAAATCAGAACGAAGCGCCCCCTAATATACACGCCAAAAGAGCACAGGCCAATAACTGACCTGCGCTCTCCCATTTCTGGGGCACTTGGGTATTCTTGGAGTAAAAAAGCAAATCACTCCCGTCTTGCTAACAGAGTGGTACGCTCCGAGCGGATTATTGGCAAGTGCCTCGTGCAAATTTGTGGAGTTACACATGCACACATATTGCCTTGTGTCGCGTTTAGGCAACGCATCCACCCCTCAATACGGGGTGCGCCGTCAAAACCTTATTGAGACGGTATTTCGTCTAGCATCGGGTGAAGTGAGGCACGAATTAACATCGTCGTTCACGTTCAATAGCGAATACTCTTTGGATCAAATCAACCTAGCCATAGGCCGAGTGCTTGATCCCAGATTGGACAGTTATGATCTGTCTAAAGTCAAAATTCTTGACGTTCGATCCGGTGGAAAGGATGGCGACCAGCAGAAGCTAGTCCGTATCATGCTGGGAATAGGCCAGCCTGTCCGGAATGTTCTTGCGGATTATATACGAAGGGGGCCTCCAAGATATAACAACTTTCTTTCGCAAGCTCTACGCAATGGTAACAAACTTGGAGGCTAGGCCGCCAAGCTTCTAACTTGAGCCACCTCGGCGCAGCCGCCCATTAATTGGCCATAGCCTCGGCTATACCGATTGAGATGCGGCTGCGTTCAGCAAAAATATTTGCCGACGTTTAAGCGCCTCTACTTCCACAGTTCGTCATCATCATTCTTGGGCTCGTCGGGGATGTTTTTGAACAGGGCATAGGTAAACACCAGCGCCGCCACCAGAAACACAATCAGCCCGATCGCTATGCTCCAGATATTCATGATCTCCCCCCGGATGTGATCTTAGACGGCCTGCCGCCAATTTAACCGTATATTCAGTGGGACCTCCATATCGACCGGCACAGAGCCTAAGCCGGGGTAGGCCGCGTTTTGCATGCTCTTTTCCTGGCGCAGCACCCAGGTGGTCCACGGCGTGCCATTGATCAGGCAGGACAGCTCAATCTCATCGGGCATGTCGGGCCGCAGGGGCCAGCTAAAGGCCACACTATCGCCCGTCTCAACCGCCGCAAACTGGGCCGTCACCGCCTGACCTTTGGTGCGGATGGTGATGTCTTCGGAATGAAGGAAGCGCACGCTTGGCCCGCCATAGCCCTTATCCGGTGTGCCACCGAGACTAAGGCCCGCCACTAGTGCCTTCAACGTGATATCTACGCTGAACCGGCGGCCATGCTCATCATCGGGGTGCAGTGTAATGACCACGGCCTCATCCATGATCGGCAAATCGGCGTCATGCTTAGTCGAATACCAGCGGTAATGGCCGAGTAAGGTATAATTGCCGCTCAGGTCTTCGGCATGTTCAAAACTCAACGGTTCAAAGCGGATGTTGTGGCCTTCCCAGCCATCGGCGATCTTTTCGCCCAGCAGGTAGATTTCCCGCCACGCCCAGAACAGGCCGCGCTGATGGTGGTGATCTTCGGGGGTATTTTCGGTCAGCACCGCACCCGACAGGCCATGCACGGGGTGGATATAGTTCATCCGCCACGGCTCAAAATTGCGGCACGGCGCGAAATGGTAGGTTATGACCGGCTTGTTGCGGTGGTACAGGCGCACATAGGTCAGGCCCTGTTCGGCTTTCCAGCCCGTCAATACCGCGTTTGCCATCACAACCTCCTTACAAAACGAATTGTCCTACAATTTTAGTCTTGACCTGCGCCCAAGTTTAAGGTGCCTTACGCTCCATCAAAAATAAATGCCGAACGGCACAACGTCAGGGAAGCGATCATGGCTGTAAAAACCTTAACTTTGCGCGGGTGCGCTTTACTTACACTCCTATGCGCCACTCAGGTGTCGGCGGAAACCTTTACCGCCGCCTCACCGGATCAGACGAACCGTATCGAAGTGACCCTGATAGATGGCGGTTTGACCTATGCCGTCAGCCGCAATGGCAAGGCCGTCATTACGCCGTCAAGCCTTGGTCTCACCCTGCAAAACCGTCCGCCATTTGGCACCGCCATCGGGGCGGGCGGGTTTACGTTGGTCGATCAGAAAACAACCTCCGGTGCCGATCAGTTTACGCTTCCTGTCGGCAAGGTAAAGTCCGTAAACGCCCGGTATAATCAAACTGAGTTTACTTTAAGCGCGGCCAGTGGCGATGTGACAACCCTGAAGCTGATTGTGCGGGCCTATGATGACGGGGTGGCGTTCAGATATGTGATCCCCAAGCAAGACGGCGTGGGGGCGTTTGACCTTCAGGACGAGATGACGGCGTTTAATTTCGCCGCCGATTACGACTGCTGGGGCCTCAACCAAGGGCGGTTCGAAAACAGTTTTGAGGGCGAACATGACGCCATCAAGGCGTCTCAGATGCGGGTGTTTCACCTGTTTCAGGCCCCCGTCGTGTGCGATACCGGCGACGCGGCCTTTGCAATCGCGGAATCTAACCTTAAGGCCTATCCGGGGGCTTACTATACCGCGCTGAGCGACGCCAGTTACGGCATGAAGGTCGTGCTGACCCCGCGCAAGGATAATGACCCCGGCGCGCGCTTTAACACCCGCGCCGCCCGCATCGACGCAACGAATGGCTTTGAAACGCCGTGGCGGGTGATCATGCTGGGCGATCAACCCGGAAACCTGATTGACTCCAACCTGATCAATGCGTTGGGCGAGCCATCGGTGGTCAAGGATACGTCGTGGATCAAGCCGGGATTATCCGCCTGGGACTGGTGGAACGGCAATGACTTCCCTTTGCCCGCGCCCCACAATGCGAACGGCCAAAAATCCGGCATGAATACCGCGACCTATAAGGCCTATACCGATTTTGCGGCTGAGTTGGGGCTGGGATATATCCTGATCGACGAAGGCTGGTCGGTGGGCTCGACCGTCGAGCCCAATGCGGCGGCTGATGTCACCAAACCCAAGCCCGAAATGGATATGGCCGAGATCGTCCGTTACGCCAAATCCAAGGGCGTGGGCGTGTGGATTTGGCTGCAATGGCAGCAACTGGATAACCAGATGGATGAAGCGCTGGCGACCTATGAAAAGTGGGGCATCAAGGGCATCAAGGTCGATTTCCTGAACCGCAACGATCAGGAGATTATGGACTATTATCAGCGCATCCTGACCAAGACCGCCCAACATAAGCTCATGGTCGATCTGCACGGGGCGTTCCCGCCGGCGGGGCTGACGCGCACCTATCCGCACTATATGACGCAGGAAGGCGTGCTGGGGGCGGAGAACAACAAATGGAGCCGCCGGATTACCGCGCATCATAATATTATGCTGGCCTATACCCGCGGGCTTTTGGGGCCGATGGACTATACACCGGGCGGGTTTCGCCACGCGACACCGGCTGAGTTTCCGTCAAAGCAGAGCTTTATCAACCCCTATGTCATGACGACGCGCGGGGCGGCCTTGGCCATGTATGTGGTCTATGAGAGCCCGTTTGGCATGGTCTCGGATTCGCCACCTGCGTATCGTAAGGCCGATGGGGCATGGCAGGACGGCGTTGATTTTATCAAGGGCGTTCCGGCGTCATGGGATGAAACGCGCTTTGTGGCCGGTGAGATCGGCCAAAGCGTGGTGATCGCCCGCCGGTCGGGTAAGGACTGGTATGTCGGGGCCATGACCGATGATCAGGCCCGCGAGGTGACGGTGCCGCTGGGGTTCTTAGGTGAGGGTGCGCACAGCGCCAAACTCTGGCAGGACGGGGCCACGATTTCGACCCTGAACGTGAGCGATACCAAGGTGGATAAGGCGGGGTCTCTGACTTTGAAACTCGCGGCCAATGGCGGGGGCGTGGTGAAGATTAGTCCGCTTGGGAAGAAAAAGTAAGAGCCCCCACCACCCTTTTGCTACGCAAAACGGTCCCCCTCCCCGACACGCCGGGGAGGTATAAAATTACGACTTCATACCTCCCCAACTTGTTGGGGAGGAGGGAGGCCCGACAGGGCCGGAAGGTGGGGGCCTCTTTTGCCTTACCGTTGACGCTTCTTAAGCGCCACATACAACGCGCCTGAGCCGCCGTGGCGGGCGTGGGCTTGGGATATACCGGCAACCATGTATGACATAGCCGGATCGGCCAGCCATTCCGGGGCGTTGCGTTTGAGGATGCCGTTTTCCGCCATGCCTTTGCCGGTAATGACCAGGATGGCGCGGTAATCATTGGCGTAGGCCTGTTGCACAAACGCTTTCAGGCGGGCCTCAGCGGCGAGCTGGTTGAGGCCATGCAGGTCAAGGCGGGCTTCGATCGGGTCGCGTTCGCGGGTAATGCGGCGCTTGCGTTTCGGCTCAATCGGATCGGGTTCAAACGATGTGGCGCGCACCAGACGATAGCCGCCATCAGCCTTAATGGCATCACCGATTTTAAACGGCGTCAGAGGCTCGGCCTTCCGCAGCGGTTTAGCGACCATATCCGGCATGTCGCGAACCTTAAGCACTTCGGGCTCGGCGGGTTTGGCGGGGGCTATTTTGCGGGAGATTTTGCGCGAAATATAGGGCCGCACGGTCGCGGTCACCAGGGCCCAAAGCTTTTGATCTTCGCTTTTTGAGCCCTTCGCCACCGTTTACTCTCTCCGCAATAACCTTGGGCTTTTGGCCCCCAAACGCTGTATCGGCCGCATCCGGCCTTCGATGTGGCCGATGATCAGGTCGGCGACCTTCACACCCGATGCCTTCTCAATCCCTTGCAGGCCGGGTGAGGAATTGACCTCTAAGACCTTCGGGCCGGTTTTGGAACGCAAAATATCGACGCCCGCCACCTGTAAGCCCAAGGCGCGGGCGGCCTTTACCGCAATCTGAGCTTCTTCGGGCGAAATGTCCACACTGAGCGCATCGCCGCCCTGATGGAGATTGGCACGGAAATCACCGATCTTGGCGCGGCGCATCATGGCGGCCACCACCTTATGGCCGATGACGAAACAGCGCAGGTCCTCGCCGTCGGCTTCCTTGATAAACTCCTGCGTCAGCAGTTCGGCATCAAGGTCACGAAAGGCCGAAATAACGGACGATGCCGCCAGACGCGTATCGGCAAGTACGACCCCGCGCCCCTGCGCGCCCTTGGTCAGCTTGACGACCAGCGGCGCACCGCCAACCAGATCAACCACATAGTCGGTATCTTTCGGGGATTTGGCAAAGGCGGTGACCGGCATAGGGATGCCCTTGCGCGCCAGAACCTGTAAGGCATGGAGTTTATCGCGTGAGGCGGCAATGGCGTTGGAGCGGTTGAGGCAATAGGCGCCGGTGGTTTCAAACTGCCGCACCACCGCCAGACCATAGCTGGTCATCGGCACGCCAATGCGCGGGATTATCACATCGAACTGCGGCAAGGGCTTGCCGTCATAATGGACTTCCGGGCGCAGGACATTGATGTTCATATAGCAGCGCGAGGTGGTAATGGCCTCAATGACGTGATCGCGGCTTTGGGCGGCCTCAATTATGGACCGGCTGGAATAGTTGTGGGCGTCTTGGGTCAGAAGTGCTATCCGCAGCGGGCGGCGCACGGCGGGGGTTTCCGTGCCGCTATAGACCTCATAGGAGCGGGGCGGCAGGATCTGCGAGCGTACCGGATCGACCAGCGCGCCCATGCTCTCCAGCGCCTGGCGCCCCAATAACATGCGATAGGCCATGCCTTCGCGGTTGGTCAGGGACACTTCGATGGGGATCAGGCGGCCTTCGACATCGAGGCGGGTTTCGATAAAATAGCGCAATTCGGTTTCGCCGTTTGATGAGGTCACCTCGCGCTGACCGATGATGTCGGCGGAACAGACCACTTCGACATCATGGCGACCGGCGATCGGGTTGACTACGAAACGCACGCGCGGCCTGTTCTGCGTGCCGAACGGTTCAATATCGACGGCATGCAGGGATGAGGTGCGCGCACCCGTATCGACCTTGGCCTTGATGGCCGGAAGTCCCAGATCGGGCAGGCCCAGCCATTCTTCCCAGCCAAAGGTCAGGGGGGCGTTGAGTGATGGATTCTGGGCGGCATCAGTCATGAAAAATCCTCTGGCTACGGCCTATTCTACCTTTGGCCTTAGCGATGATCCATGACGGATTTTTGACTTTGAGCGCTAGTCTTCATCCGATTGCGTAAACGCCTGCAACTGGCGGGTCAGGCGCTCGCCGCGTTTACCAGCGACAAGGGCGGCTTCCGACAGGCGGCGGATGTTCTCAGGATTGTTCGACTGCTTTTGCATCATGTCGAGCGCGCCGTTGATCACATGCAGCATCTGGCCGAAATCATTAGCGACATTAAAGGTCAGGCGGCCCGCGGTTTCGTATTTCTGGGCCTGTTGCAGGGCTTCGTCCAGTTTGCGCGCTTTTTCCTCAAGCGAAGCCTTGCTGGCGATGGCCGAATTGAGGGATTGGCGCAGATCATCGAGTTCGTCGCGCAGTTTGGCAAGCTCGGCCACGTCGGCGGCGGCAACAGGGGCGGGAACCGGGGGCTCCGCCGGTTCGGGCGCGGCTTCGGGCACAGCCTCGATGACGGGCGCGGGCATAAGATGCTCTATCTCAAACGCCATGCCGATCAGGCCGTCAAACACGCCATTATCAAATGACGGCGTGACCTGCTCGATCAGGCGCACATAGTTGCCCTCACTATTACGAACGCGGTAGCTGATCTGACCGCCGCGGCTGCTCGTCATGAAATCTTTAAGCGTATCAAACAGTTCGGTCTGATCGTCAGGGTGCACGCAGTCGAGGAAGCCTTCGCCCATAAATTCGTGGGCCATCAGGCCGGTCAGATCATGCCAGTCGGCCGACAGGCTGATCAGGGTCGGTGTGCCGCTGCGTAACGTCCAAACGCGCGTCAGTTTGGCCAGGGTTTGGGCGACATCTCTGGCGGACGGCACGGCTACCGGTTCCGGTTCGGGCTCTGGTTCAGGGCGGGCTTTCAGGGCTTCGATCTCAGACATCAACGCCGATTGAGCCTCTGCGGTCGCTGTCTCTTGCGCCGCAGACACGGCGTCCGCCATGACCTGCTCCATGCGGGTGCGCTCAGAGGTTATGGCGGCCTCAATCTGCCCGGCGATATCGCTTTCGGCCCGGTTCAGCAGTTCAGCTTCAAGGGCGGGCCGCAAGCGGGCTTCGATCTGCTCGATGGTTTCAGCAGGCTCAGTGGGGGCCGCCACATCAGCGATTTGCGTCCGGTAGTCGCTGATGTCGAGCGCTATGCCCGATACGTCGCGGGTGCCATCGTCACGGGTTTCGGCGCGGCCCTTAAGGTTGATAAAGCGAAGCGGTTGACCTTTCGGCCCGACCCGCAGTTCGATATCGAGGGTATCGGTCTCCCCGGCCATCAGGGCGGCAAAGGCCTTGTCAGCAATAGCCTGATCCTCATCGGAAATCAGGGTTGGGCCGCCTGGGGTTTCGCGGCCGATCAGGCGGCGCATACCTTCGTCTTCGACAATGGTGTCGGCGTCGCGATCATAGACCCACACCCCGACGCCCAGATCAGCGCGGGCTTTTTCGGCCTGACGCAGATCTTCAAGCGCCTGTGCGGCGTCATCATCCAATGGGTTTGGTGCAGGCACCGCTAAGGATGCGGGCGCAGGCACGGCCATAACCGTCAGGCCCTGATCGGCGCCGTCAGGGGTGCGGACTTTCCACGCGCTGACCATAACCGTCTGCGCCGTGCCATCCGCACGTTTGAGGCTGAGGCTCAGCGGGGCGGGCGGGTTATGGGCGGCGGCATCGGCCTGAACCTCGGCCAGATAATCGACGGCACGCTGAAAATCTGTATCGCTGACAAAACTTTGGGCCCAGCTTTGACCCAGACTGTCATCGCGCGTGGTCGACAAAACATCGACCGCGGCCCCATTGAGATCCAGTACCTTACCGGCCAGATCAAGCCCCCAGAACGGCACAGAGGCGGCGGTGAACCAGTGGCCGCGCCATACGCCGGTGATGTCGCCAATGCCTTCACCAGCCTGAGATTCGATTTCGACAAAGGCCGCACTTGAGCCGGTGATTTCACCGTGGGGGCTGACGATCGGCATTGAGGTGACCGAGATCAGCACCTTACCGCGCGTGACCGGATGGGCCAGCATGTGCTGAAAGCCCTTAACCGTCTGGCCGCGCAGGGTGCGGGCGATCGGCAGCAAATCCGGCGGGATCATGCGGCCGTCGGGATAGGTTATGCCCCAGGTCGCGGAATGGAACCGAAGCCCGATCAGCTCAGAGTCCTTGCGGCCCAGCAACTGATGGGCGGCCTTGTTGGCAAAGGTAAATTTGCCGGTCAGGTCGGTTTCAACCAGTGCCACCGGCACGGCATTGAGCACGTTGAAAATGCGGCGCTCTAAGTTATCGACCTTGCGTTCCGAATTGTGCAAAAGGGTCTGGAACTGACGCACCTGAAAGGTTTTCAACGTCGCGATAACGCCGCAGGCCAGCGCCAGAAACAGAAGAATACCGGCGGCGGCACCCAGCACCATCACCAGATCGGCTTCAGTCTCCAGCAACATAACAACCCCTTTTACCGCACACGCGAACCTGATCTTCGGGGGCGCGGTGTGCATTTACGACACACTACCCCCTTCAGTTGTCAGTTTTAGCAAGAACTGTACCTATACGCCTGACGAGCGAATTATGCAGGCCCCGCCTATACAGATTCAGGTTGGGCGCGGTAGTCGGCAATTACGTCACCGGCGGCCTCAAGCTCGGCTTCATGGTCCGGATCGCGGGCCTTTTCCGCCAAAGCCGCTTCGTACCAGTTCTGCATCGATTCCAGATCCAGCAGGCGCTCGACATAGGCCATCGACTTTGGCGACAATTTAAGGCCGTAGCTGCGCACCCGAAACGCGACCGGACAGAAAAACGCATCGACCGCCGTAAATTTATCGCCTGCCAGAAACGGCCCGCCAAAACGCTTCAACCCGTCCAGCCACAGGGCCTCAAGCCGGTCGAGATCCTTTTGAAGCGCTGGGGTGACTTCACGCAGTTTGATACGCACGCCGCAGTTCATCGAACAGGTGTTGCGAAGCGCCGAAAACCCCGAATGCATTTCGGCGGCGGCAGAGCGCGCCCATGCCCGCGCGGCATGGTCTTTCGGCCAGACGGACGGGTGCTGCTCATAGACATATTCGGCGATAGCCAGCGAATCCCACACCGTCACACTGTGTTCGGTCAGGCAGGGCACAAGGCCGGTTGGTGAGAACTTCAGAAATTCGGTATTTTTGCCGTACCCGCCTTTGAAGAAGTTCATATGCTCGACAAATTCGATACCCAGTTCGCTTAACAGAACCCATGGGCGCAGCGACCATGACGAATAGTTCTTATTGGCGATGTAGAGATTGTACATAGGCCCGCACCCTGTAAAAGTTTGAATTCAGGTAATTATATTACGCTTTGGCCGTCGCTCCAAGCCGAATGAACGCGGGCCGTTTCACCGGTTACGCGAAATTTACCGTATCCGCATTGACCCCTTCTCGCTTATTGGTCATGTTTAACCGGATAAATTCAGGGCAATGGGGATAGCATGAACACGGTTGAAGACAACGATACAGCCGCCACGTCGCTTGTGGCGCGCATCCGTAATATCCTGCTCCAGCCGTCAGTGGAATGGGATAAAATCGCGCAGGAAACCACAACGGCCAAGGAGGTATTCAGCCGCTATGTGCTGATACTGGCCGCTATCCCGGCTCTGGCCACCCTGATCGGCAGTCAGATTTTCGGCGTCAATGCCTTCCTGTTCAGCGTTAAGCCGCCTCTGTGGCAGTCGGTCATGACGGCGGTGCTGGTCTACGGGTTGTCGCTGGTGTCGGTGTGGGTATTGTCACTGGTTATCAATGCCCTGACCCCGACCTTTCAGGGCGAAAAGAACCCGGCACAGGCCTATAAGGTTGCGGCCTACAGCAACACGCCGGGATGGCTGGCCGGTATTTTCAGCCTGATACCGCATCTGGGGGTGCTGGGGCTGCTGGGGCTTTATGGCATTTATCTGCTCTATCGCGGCCTGCCCCGTTTGATGAAGTCGCCGGTTGAGAAATCAACGACCTTTACGCTGGCCGTGGTGGTGGTCGGTATTGTCGTTAATCTGGTGCTGTTTGCGGTGGTGGCCCCGGTTATGGGGCTGGTTAGCGGCGCCGGGGCCAATATCGCCGCCAATGCCCCTTCCGAAGTGACGATTAATGGCAAAACCGTCGATGTGACGGGCCTGGAGGCCGCCGCCCGCAAGATGGAAGATGCTGCCGAAAAGATGCAGAACGCCGAGGCGGTCAAGGTTGTGGACCCGAACGTCCTCGAAGGCCTGATGCCGGCGATGGTGGCCGGTGCGGCGCGGGGCGAAGTGACCACCAGCGCCAATTCGGCCGGGCAATATTCCGGCTCAAGCGCCGAGGCTCAGTACCTGATCGAAGACGGCAATCTCAATGTCAAGGTCACGGATATTGGGGCCATGGGCGCTATGGCGGCGCTGGGTACGGCCATGAACGTCAATTCCAGCCGTAAGGTCGGTGAGTCCTATGAGAAAATCACTACTGAAAATGGCCGGTTAGTCTCGGAATCCTATGATGCCGACACCAAACATGGCAAATATTCGGTATTGGTGGCCGAGCGGATATTGATCGAGGCCGAGGGAGATAATGTCGAGATGGCCACCCTGAAAAGTGCCGTTGATGCGGTCGGTTTCACCCGCGCTGAAAAGCTTATCCAATAGGCTGGTTACTTCACGCCCAGAAACGGCCAGATGCTGCGCTCATAAAGACCATCGCGCACCAGCGTCGAATGGTCTGAGCCCTCATAGCGGGCAAAGGTCTTGGGCTGATTGGCAAGGTCATATAGCCTGACCCCGTGGTGGAACGGTATCACCGTATCGCGGTCGCCGTGCGCTATCAGCACCGGGATATGCACATCCTTGATCCGGTCGCGCGACAGGTATTTGTCCTTCATCAGGAACGATACCGGCAGCAGGGGATAGCGCTCCTGGCCCACATCCGAGGCGGCGGTGAACGGCGCTTCCAGTATCAGGGCGCGGGCCGGGCGTTGGGTCGCCAGCCATGTGGCCAAGCCTGAGCCGAGCGAATGGCCATGAAGCACAATCCGTTCCGGGGTGTAACCTTGCGTAACCAGCCAGTCATAGGCCGTGGCGGCATCGGTGAATAACCCCGTCTCGCTGGGGGTGCCGGTCGATCCGGCATAGCCGCGATAAGATAGGGCGAGAAACCCGACCCCTTCTTTGTACATGCGGATATAACGCCATTTGTGTTCGTGTATGCCGGAACCCTGCCCGCCGAAAAACAGCATCAGGGGCTTGCCCTCTTCCGGCGGCAGATACCAGGCCCGCAGGGTCTCACCATCGGGGGTCTTCAGGCGGATATCTTCGATGCCCGGCACGCCGTCAACCTTGGGGGCCGTGACGGTGGTGACGCTCTCGTACAGCATATTGTGCTGATTGACGTAGAGATAGCCCAGAATAAGCAGATAGACCCCAAGCGCCGCCACCAGGGCGATCCGTCCGGTAAGAAACAGGACTTTCAAAAAACCTGAGCGATGACGGGGCATGCGTATATCCGTGAGAACAAGAAGCGGTGGTTGTCCATAGCCTGAATCGTGTGCCGGCGCATCAGGCGATAGGGGTAAACTAATCTTAAGCCTGACAGGATAAGATGTCAGGTTTGTGAACTCAAAAAACCTTTGCGGTGGGGAAGGTCATATCGTGCATAAGGCACCGAAATTGCCGGATATTGCGGCAAAAAGCCTCAAGCTGTCGGAGCTTTTGGGGGCCTTGTCGCACGCGCTTGACATGACCGAAGGCCAGCCCGAAGGTCATTGCGTGCGCTGTGCCTATATCGGCATGCACATGGCCGATGAGCTGGAACTGAACGATCTTCAGCGCTGGGAACTATATTACGTCCTGCTGCTCAAGGATCTGGGCTGTTCGTCCAATGCCGCGCGTATCTGCCAGCTCTATCTGACCGATGACTTAAGCTTTAAGCGCGACTTCAAGGAAATCGATTCCGACCTGTCCAATATTTTGGGCTTTGTGATGTCGCACACCGGGCTGAAGGCCGATCTGGCCGCCCGGTTTCGCGCCACGATCAATATCTTTCAGAATGGCGGGGAGCTGTCACGCGAACTGATTGAGACGCGTTGTACCCGCGGTGCCGATATCGCGCGCCAACTGCGGTTTTCCGAAGCCGTGGCCATTGGTATTCGTGATCTGGATGAGCACTGGGATGGTAAGGGCCAGCCGCAAAAACTCAAAGGCCGCGAGATATCCCCCTATGCCCGTATGGCGCTTTTGACGCAGGTGGTCGATGTGTTCCACAGCAGTCACGGCCGGTTAGCGGCGGTTAATGAGGTCCAAAAGCGAGCGGGCACCTGGTTTGAGCCGGAAATGGCCGACGCGTTTCTTGAGGCTTCGGCGCGACCCGGTTTCTGGGAGGGCCTGTCCGATCCGGGTGTGAACGCACACGTTTACGGCCTTGAGCCTGCCAATCATGAAGTTGAACTGGACGAAGACTTTCTGGATGATATTGCCATCGCCTTCGGGCAGGTGGTCGATTCCAAAAGCCCCTATACCGCCGGCCATTCGGCGCGGGTGGCGCTCTATACCGATATGATGGGCGAGGTCTTGGGGTTGGATGCCCACGTTCGGCGCTGGCTCAAGCGGGCGGCTCTGCTGCATGATGTCGGAAAGCTGGGGGTTTCCAACACGATCCTTGATAAACCGGGCAAGCTGGACGGCGATGAGTGGGTGCAGATGCAAAATCACGCCTTCTATACCGAGCATATCCTGTCGCGCATTTCGGCCTTTGCTGAGCTGGCGCAGATCGCCGGTGCCCACCATGAGCGCCTTGACGGCAAGGGCTATCCGCATGGTTTGGCGGCTGACCAGATCAGCTTTGAAACCCGCATTATCTCTACGGCGGATTTCTTTGATGCTTTGACCGCCGACCGACCTTACCGGGCCGCCATGCCGGTGGGCAAGGCGCTCGATATCATTGGTGAAAGCGTGGGCACCGCCATCGATCCGGTCTGCTATGAAGCCTTGAAACGCGCCATAGACCTGATCGAGCGCAACGGCATTGATGACACCCTGATCATCAACGGTCAGGCCCCGGTTATGAAGGTGGCCTGAAACGGTGTCAAAAGTCTGCAAACGGATGTTACGTCCGCAGGCGGTAGCCGGTTTTGAATACCCATGAAATGATACCCACACAAACCGCCATGAACAGCACCGTCATCCCAAGGCTTACGGCGATATTGACATCGGCCTTGCCATAGAATGTCCAGCGAAAACCGTTGACCAGATAGACAATCGGATTGAACAGGGTGACGGTTTGCCAGGCGGGTGGCAACATGCTGATGGAGTAAAACGTCCCGCCCAGAAAGGTCAGGGGCGTGATGATCAGCATGGGCACGATCTGCAGCTTTTCAAACCCGTCAGCAAGTATGCCTAAGATAAACCCGAACAGTGAAAACGTGACGGCAATCAGCACCAGATAGCCGGCGGTGGCCAGCGGATGGATAATCTCAAACGGCACAAACAGGCGTGCGGTGCCAAGGATGATGGTGCCGATAATCACTGACTTGGTAGCGGCAGCACCCACATAGCCCAGCAGCACTTCGCCGACCGCTATGGGGGCAGACAGTACCTCATAGATGGTGCCGGTAAAACGCGGCAGATAGATGCCAAAGGATGAGTTGGATACGCTTTCCGTGAGCACGGTCAGCATGATTAGACCCGGCACAATAAATGCGCCGTAGGATACGCCGCCGATCTGCGTCATCTGGCTGCCGATGGCTGAGCCAAAGACGATGAAATAGAGCGAGGTCGACAGAACGGGTGAGGCGATGCTCTGGAAAATGGTGCGCAAAAACCGTCCCATTTCAAAGGCGTAGATTGCAGATACGGCGTGCAGGTTCATGCCTTGTCCTCCATTAGTGCACTGCCTCATTCATTTGCTAAAGCTTGCGGCTGCCTTGAGAGCAAATGAATGAGGCAAAAGTGCACTATTAACTAATTAATTCTAGCGCAGTTTACGATGCGGACATTTGATATCGAGTGTGGGGCACCCGTGGATCAAATGTCCGCATCACTGCACTAGCGTGACGAAGATGTCCTCCAGCGAGGAGCGGTTCATATTTATGGACGTGAAATCCATGCCCGACTGGGCCAGCCGTTTAATCAGATCGGCCGGGGCTTCGTCGTTTTCGTCGCCGTCAATGACATAGGTCAGGGTTAGCCCGTCCGCAGAGATTAGCGGCGTGTGACCGTCGATGGCCGGTGCCGCCGAGGTCGGCTCTTTCAGGCCGATGACCACTTCGGTGCGCCCCAGTTTTCGCATCAGGGCGGTCTTGTCTTCGACAAGCATGATCTCACCCTTATTGATCACCCCGATGCGATCGGCCATGTCTTCGGCCTCTTCGATATAGTGGGTGGTCAGGATGATGGTCACGCCCTGTTCACGCAGGCGGCGGACCATCTGCCACATGTCGCGCCGAAGTTCGACATCGACGCCAGCGGTCGGTTCATCCAGAAACAGGATTTTCGGTTCATGCGACAGGGCCTTGGCGATCAGCACACGCCGCTTCATACCGCCGGACAGGGTGGCGATCTTGGCGTCCTTCTTGTCCCACAGGCTGAGGTCTTTCAGGATTTTTTCCAGGTATTTTTTGTTGGGTTTCAAGCCAAACAAACCGCGACTAAAGGCAACCGTGTTCCAGACTGTCACAAACATGTCGGTGGCCAGTTCCTGCGGCACCAGTCCGATCTTGGCGCGGGCCGCCCTGAAATCCTTAGATATATCATGGCCATCGGCGATGACCGTGCCACCGGTTGGGCGCACCAAGCCGCATACCGCGCCGATCAGGGTGGTCTTACCCGCGCCATTTGGCCCCAGCAGCGCAAATATTTCGCCGCGACGGATATCGAGATCTATGCCTTTGAGGGCTTTATGGCCGCTGGCATAGGTTTTCTCCAGGCCCTTGATAGCGATAATCGAATCCACGGCCGCCCCTTATATGATTATGTACCGGTTCGGATAAATATAAGGCGGCGGGCGGCAGACGCAATGCGCAATTTACAATAAACTTGTTACAGCAGACTGGCTGCCGCTAGGTCCTGCGAGGCTTCACCGACGCTTTTGAAGACGGTAAAGCCTGCGGGCGGATCGAAATCGGGATCACACAGGTCGCGCAAAGTGCCCCTGATGTCATCAAAGCTTAAGTCCTTGACATCCCCAGCCTCAGACAGGGCGGTCAGGGTATCGACAAAGACATGGCCTTTGCGGAGGGCGGCATCATCCGCTTCGCGCATGTCCGGCGTAAAGCCGCCGATCAGGGCCAGATGCTGATGGGAGTTGAGCCACTCACCCAGAATTATGGGTTGATGGCTTAAGGTCGCGCAGGCAATGATATCGGCGCGGGCGACCTCGGCAGGCAGGTCGTTGCATACCCTTGCCTCAAAGCCGTCCGCGCTCAGTTTTGCGGCCAGAGTTTCGGCATGTGCGCGGGTCGGACTATAGACGCTGACCTGCGTGATCGGGCGCACGGCCCGGTAAGCATAGGCAAGTTCCGAGGCGATCCGTCCGGAGCCCATCAGCAGTAGACGTTTGGCATCGGGTGCGGCCAGTCGGCTGGCGGCTATGGCGGCCACGGCGGCGGTGCGGCGGGCGGTCAGTTCTGCGCCATCGATCAGGGCCAGATGCTCATGGGTTGTGCCATCAAACACCAGGTATGAGGCATTGACGCTGACCTTATGGCGGGCGGCATTGCCGGGGGTGACGTGGACGATTTTGAGGCCCCCGACCGATGGGCTCCAGGCGGGCATAAGCAGCAGAGTGGCATCGTCTTCGCCCTCGCGCGGGATGGTGATCTGGCTGCGGGCGGGCACTTGGGTTTCGGCGCGCAAACGCGGCGGCAGTTCGGTGACCAGACGGTCATAGCTAAGCTTTTGGCGAACCTCTTCGGCGGTGACTATGCGCATGGTTTTCCCCTATCTGAACGACGCGGTTTCATTGAGCAGCCACTGCTTGAAGGCCGTAAGCGGCGGATGCTGGGCGCGCTCAAACGGCCAGACCAGATAATAGGCCTCTTCGCTCTTAAGCGGCAGATCCAGCGCGCGCACCAGTTGGCCGCTCGATAACTCTTCCTCGATCAGAAAGGTCGGCAGAAGCGCCACCCCAAGGCCGGAACGGGCCACTTGAGCGGCTGTGGCAAACTGATCGAGCAACATGCCCTGCACGCTTTCAGCCCCCGCGCCATAGGCTGCCAGCCAGCGCTCCCAGGCATCAGGCCGCGAGGTTAGGTGCAGCAACGGCGCCTGACGCAGATCATTGGGCTCGCGGAAATCATAGCGGGCCTTAAGCTGCGGGCTGCACGCCGGTACGACCTCTTCGGTGCGCAGCAGGGCCATTTCCGTGCCGGGCCAGTTGGCGTGGCCGAAATGAATGGCCGCGTCCATGGTCTCCAGCCGGAAATCGAAGGTGTTGATGCGGGTCTTAAGGTTGAGCGTAATGCCTGGATGCTGCGCCAGAAAGGTCGGCAGGCGCGGCGCCAGCCAGCGCGTCCCAAAGGTCGGCAGGATGGCGAGGTTGAGTGTGCCGCCCATCGGATTGGCGCGCAGATTAAGCGAGGCCGTACGGATGGTTTTCAACGCTTCGCGAATTTCACGGGCATAGGTTTCCCCGCCGGAAGTCAGGCGCACGGTCTGGCGTTCCCGATGGAACAGATTGACCTCCAGTTGCGCCTCTAACGCGGCGATCTGGCGGCTGACGGCGCTCTGGGTCAGGTTCAGTTCACGCGCGGCGGCGGTGATTGAGCCCAGGCGGGCCGTGGCCTCAAAAGCCGACAGGAGCGACAGTGACGGCAGGAAGCGGCGGGGTGACAGCATGTTATGCCATTTCAGAATGATCTTTTGCCAAAACAGTCATTGTTATTAGCGTTTCGTCAGCGTAAAACAGGTTGTAACATTACGCAAGCGAATGATCTTGCGTATAAACCCAATCTCAGGGGCACCGGGGAAACCGACATGTCACTCACCCACGGACTTTGGCAGGCTACGGCACCTGATGCCCCGCACACGGCGACGCTGACGGGTGATGTGCGAGTCGATGTCGCCATTGTCGGGGCGGGTTATACCGGATTGTCGGCGGCGCTTAATCTGGCGGAGCGGGGCCTGTCGGTGGCGGTAATCGAAGCCAAACACATTGGTTTTGGCGGGGCGGGCCGCAATGTCGGCCTGGTTAATGCCGGTATGTGGGTTATGCCTGATGAGTTGCCGAAGGTGCTTGGGGCCGTGCATGGTGAGCGCCTGCTGAGCGTGCTGGGTGACGGGCCGCAGGAAGTGTTTGCGCGGGTGGCTAAGCACAACATTGACTGCGAACTGCAAACGGCAGGCACCCTGCATTGTGCGGTTGGCCTATCGGGTATCAAGGAATTGCAGCAGCGGGCGCAACAATGGCAGGCGCGGGGGGCGGCTGTGCGGTTGCTGGATGCGGCGGAAACCGCGCAAAAGATGGGATCAAACGCCTATCCGGCGGCGCTGCTGGATCTGCGGGCCGGAACTATCCAGCCGCTGGCCTATGTGCGCGGTCTGGCGCGGGCGGCGATTGAGGCGGGGGCTAAGGTGTTTACCGGCAGTCCGGTCAGTGCGATTGAAGCTGCGGGCGATCAGTGGCGCGTGGTAACCGATGGCGGATCGGTGACGGCGAACTGGGTGATCATGGCGACCGATGCCTATGCCAAAGGACCGTGGGATATTATCCGGACAGAGCAGGTGCATCTGCCCTATTTCAATATGGCGACGATCCCTTTACCGGAGGATATCCGGCGCAGCATTTTGCGGCAAGGTCAGGGGGCGTGGGATACGGCTGAAGTGTTGTCGTCGTTTCGGATGGATGCGCAGGGACGGCTGGTCTGGGGCTCGGTAGGGGCGCTCAGACATGGGGCGCGCGGCGTGCATCGCGAGTGGGCGAAACGGGCCATGACGCGGGTCTATCCGCAACTCAAAGGTATCGGTTTTGAGCATGAATGGTTTGGCTGGATCGGCATGACCGATGATAATCTGCCGCGCTTTCATCGCTTTGCCGACCGGGCTGTGGGGGTGTCAGGCTATAATGGTCGTGGCATCGCGCCGGGCACAGTCATGGGGCGCGTGCTGGCCGAACATGTCGCCGGAGACTTGCACGCAGACGATCTGCCCTTGCCGGTGACAACGGCGAAATCGGCGGACTTACGGGCCGCAAAAGAGATTTATTACGAAGCCGGTGCGGCAATGCTGCATGCGGTTGAGCACAGGCTTTAATCCTTCTCCCCGCTGGCGGGGAGAAGGTGGCTGAAGCGTAGCGAAAGCCGGATGAGGGGCCGTCACTGGGGTTGCCCCTCACCCCAGCCCTCTCCCCGCACGCGGGGAGAGGGGGTTATGGAAGGAAGACAGAATGAGCGCGGATACACGGATTTTGCTGGAAAGCCTTGGGGTTACGTCTGGCCACACGGGCGGGACGTTGAAGGTTCATTCGCCCAATACGGGTGAGTTGATTGCGGAGGTGGTCGAAACCTCAGTGTCGCAAACCGTCGCGCATATCGACGCCGCCCATCAGGCCTATCTGCAATGGCGGCTGATTCCGGCGCCCAAGCGGGGCGAACTGGTGCGGTTGTTCGGCGAAGAACTGCGGGCGCACAAGGACGCTCTGGGCAAGCTGGTCTCGGTCGAAGCGGGTAAGATCACCTCCGAGGGCTTGGGCGAAGTGCAGGAGATGATCGACATCTGCGACTTTGCGGTCGGCCTGTCGCGGCAACTGTACGGCCTGACTATTGCGACGGAGCGGGCCGATCACCGCATGATGGAAACCTGGCATCCGCTCGGTGTCGTCGGTATTATTTCGGCGTTTAATTTCCCGGTTGCCGTGTGGGCGTGGAATGCCTGCTTGGCGCTGGTGTGCGGCGATGCGATCGTGTGGAAGCCGTCGGAGAAAACACCGCTGACTGCCTTGGCCACCCATGCCCTGTTTGAGCGCGCACTGGCCAAATATAAGGCCGCGGGTTTCACCGCACCCGAAGGTTTGTCGGCGCTGCTGATCGGTGGCAAAGCGGTCGGCGAGGCTCTGGTAGATCACGAAAAGGTGGCGCTGGTATCGGCCACCGGATCGACGGCCATGGGTCGTGCGGTTGGGCCAAAACTGGCCGCCCGCTTTGCCCGCGCTCTGCTGGAACTGGGCGGCAATAATGCGGCGATTATCGCCCCCTCCGCTGATCTTGATCTGGCGCTGCGTGGGGTAGCGTTTGCGGCCATGGGTACAGCCGGTCAGCGCTGCACGACCCTGCGCCGTTTGTTTGTCCATGACAGTATTTACGATGCCTTCGTGCCGCGCCTGAAGCAAGCCTATGGCTCCGTCAAGGTCGGTCATCCGCTCGAAAACGGCACTCTGATCGGGCCTCTGATCGATGCGCACGCGTTTCAGGGTTTTGAGAAAGCGCTGGATGAAGCGCGCGGTGTCGGCGGTAAGGTGACCGGCGGTGAGCGCGTCGATATTAACGGTGCTCATAGCTATTACGTGCGTCCGGCGCTGGTCGAAATGGATGCCCACATGGGGCCGGTTCTGCGGGAAACCTTCGCGCCGATCCTCTATGTCATGCGCTATTCGGATATCCGTGACGCGATTGATCTGCAAAACGCCGTGGGGGCGGGCCTGTCGTCGTCGATCTTTACCAACGATATCCGCGAAGCCGAATTGTTTGTCTCGGCCGCAGGTTCCGATTGCGGTATCGCCAATGTCAATATCGGGCCATCGGGGGCGGAAATCGGCGGGGCGTTTGGCGGCGAAAAAGAAACCGGCGGCGGGCGTGAATCGGGCTCAGACTCGTGGCGCGCCTATATGCGCCGCGCCACCAACACCATCAACTACGGCACGACCCTGCCCTTGGCTCAGGGGGTCAAGTTTGATGTTTAACTGGAGCGATCCGTTTTTGCTCGACGCTCAACTATCCGATGAAGATCGGATGATCCGGGATGCGGCGCATGACTATGCGCAATCGTCGCTGATGCCGCGGGTGCTGAAAGCCTATGCCGAAGAAGATACCGACCGCGCCATCTTCACCGAGATGGGTGAACGCGGATTGTTAGGGGCGACCCTGCCGGAGGAATACGGTGGCGCGGGGGCCAGTTATGTCGCTTACGGTCTGATCGCGCGTGAGGTCGAGCGGGTCGATAGCGGCTATCGCTCGATGATGAGCGTGCAGTCATCCTTGGTCATGTATCCGATCCATGCCTATGGCTCTGAGGCGCAAAAGCAGAAATATCTCCCCAAGCTGGCGTCGGGCGAATGGATCGGCTGTTTTGGGTTGACGGAGCCGGATGCCGGCTCTGACCCCGGTTCGATGCGGTCTGTGGCACGCAAAACTGACGGCGGTTATGTGCTGAATGGCACCAAGATGTGGATCTCCAATTCCCCCATCGCCGATGTGTTTGTGGTCTGGGCTAAGCTGGACGGGGTGATCCGCGGCTTTGTTTTGGACAAGGGATTGACGGGCCTGAGCGCCCCGAAAATCCACGGCAAGCTGTCCTTGCGCGCCTCGATCACCGGTGAGATTGTCATGGACAATGTCGAGGTTGGTGGCGACGCCATTCTGCCCGATGCCTCCGGCCTCAAAGGGCCATTCGGGTGTCTGAACCGGGCGCGCTATGGGATTGCCTGGGGCGTGATGGGCGCGGCGGAAGACTGCTGGCATCGGGCGCGGCAATACGGCCTTGACCGGGTGCAGTTCGGCCGGCCTTTGGCGCAGACGCAGTTGTTCCAGAAGAAGCTGGCCGACATGCAGACCGAGATTACGCTGGGCCTGCAGGCGGCGCTTCGGGTGGGGCAATTGTTTGATGCCGGACAGATGCAGCCTGAGATGATCTCGCTCATCAAGCGCAACAATTGTGGCAAGGCGCTGGAGATTGCCCGTCACGCCCGCGACATGCACGGCGGCAACGGCATCCATGAAGAATACCACGTCATGCGCCACGCCCAGAACCTGGAGAGCGTCAATACCTACGAAGGCACCCACGATGTCCATGCGCTGATCCTCGGTCGTGCGCAAACGGGCCTTCAGGCGTTTTATTGAAACTCAGGCAAAAGTCCTTCGGGCAAAGCCCTCAGTGTACTTTTTGCCTGTAAGGGAAGAATTAGGAACGGATAATGATATTATGTGTTCATCTTTCTCCGCCCCCGTTTACGGGGGAGGGGGGCCGCGTAGCGGTGGAGGGGGGAAACTTACAGCCGTGCCCCCTCCGTCAACCTTACGGCTGCTACCTCCCCCGCGATCGCAGGGGAGGAGATAAGCTTTGAAACCCCTCTCCGGCATCAAAGTCTTAGAACTGGCGCGGATACTGGCGGGGCCGTGGGCCGGTCAGGTGCTGGCCGATCTGGGCGCCGAGGTCATCAAGGTTGAACGCCACGTTGAGGGCGATGACACCCGTGGCTGGGGCCCGCCGTTTGTCCATGACACCGACGGCAGCGTCTGGGGGGCCGCCTATTTCCATGCCACCAATCGCGGCAAATCCTCAGTCTGTCTAGATATGGCGACACCCGAAGGGCAGGACGCGATCAAGCGGCTGGTGTCCGACGCCGATGTGGTGATTGAGAACTTCAAGGTCGGCGGCTTGAAAAAATACGGCCTCGATTACGACGCCTTAAAAGCCGTCAATCCGCGTCTGGTCTATGTGTCGATCACCGGCTTCGGACAAGACGGACCCTATGCGCACCGTGCGGGCTATGACTACATCATTCAGGGTATGTCGGGCCTGATGGATATTACCGGTGAGCCGCACCGCGAACCGCAAAAGGTCGGCGTGGCGGTGGTCGATCTGTTCACCGGTGTCTATGCCTCAACGGCTATTCTGGCGGCCTTGCGTCAGCGCGATATGACCGGTGAGGGCAGTCATATCGACATGGCCCTGATGGATTGCGCGGTCGCCATGCTGGCTAATCAGGCGATGAATTATCTGACATCAGGGATATCGCCGTCGCGGCTTGGCAATGCCCATCCCAATATTGCGCCCTATCAGGTGTTTCAGGTCAAAGACGGCCACGTCATTGTCGCGGTTGGCAACGACCATCAGTTCCGGCGGTTCTGTCAGGTGCTGGAGGCCGACTATGTGGCTGAAAACACTGCATATCAAACCAATGCCGGACGGGTGGCCGCGCGCGTGCAGCTTGAGGCCGCACTTACCCCCTTCATGATGATGCACACGCGGGCAGAGTTGCTCGCCAAACTGGAGGCGGCGGGCGTACCGGCCGGGCCGATCAATCGCATCGGTGATGTGTTTAACGACCCGCAGGTTATTCACCGCGGCATGAAGCTGGAGTTGGGGGCGGTGTCCGGCGTGGCATCGCCGATTGTTATCAATGGCGAGCGCATGGTGGCCGATGGGCCATCGCCAAAACTGGGACAGGGGAAATCGGATTGGGAGACGCTAACATGAAGAACGCCCCTCACCCCAGCCCTCTCCCCGCAGGCGGGGAGAGGGAGCGTATGCGTACCGGCGGACAAATCTTGGTTGATCAGTTGAAGATCAACGGCGTGGAGCGCATCACCTGCGTGCCGGGGGAATCCTATCTGGCCGCCCTTGATGCCATGTACGATGCTGATATCGACGTGCTGATCTGCCGCAACGAAGGCGGGGCGGCGATGATGGCCGAAGCCTATGGCAAGCTTACGGGTAAGCCCGGCATCTGTTTTGTGACGCGTGGGCCCGGGGCGACCAATGCCGCCCACGGCGTCCATATTGCGCAGCATGATGGCACGCCGATGATCCTGTTTGTCGGGCAGGTCGAGCGCGCCTTTCTAGGGCGCGGGGCGTTTCAGGAGTTGGACTATGTGCGCGCTTTTGAAGGTATCGCCAAATGGGTCGTGGAGATTTCCGATCCCAGGCGCATCCCGGAAATGGTCGCCCGTGCCTTTCGCGAGGCCCTGCAGGGCCGTCCGGGGCCGGTGGTAGTGTCCTTGCCCGAAGACATTCTGACCGAAATGGCCGAGGTGGCGGATGCCCCGCCTGTTGAGCCGGTGGATGCCGCGCCATCGGTCGCGGATATGCAGGCCTTTGCCGATCTGTTGGACGGTGCGGAAAATCCGCTGATCATCCTGGGCGGATCGCGCTGGACGGTCGAAGGGTGTGCTGCGGTGGCTGAGTTTGCGAGAGCTTTTGATGTGCCGGTGGCGACCGAGTTTCGCCGCACGTCGCTATTTCCGGCTCACCATCCTGGCTATGCCGGTGATCTGGGCTTTGGGCAAAATCCGAAGCTGTCGCAACGGATCAAGGACGCAGACCTGCTGATCCTGCTGGGCGCGCGGATGGCCGAGGTGCCGTCCAATGGTTATACCCTGATCGATGCGCCCAAACCCCGTCAAAAACTGGTGCATGTTTTCCCCGATGCCGCAGAGATTGGGCGGGTTTATCAGCCGACACTTGGCATCGTCAGCGCGCCGGATCAGTTTGCGAAAGCCTTGACCGCGTTAGGCCCCTCACTGGATCATCAGGGCGGGGGAAGGGCGGCGGTTGCCCATGCCGATTGGCAGGGCTGGACCACGACACCCGCTCAGATCCCCGGTGCGTTTCAGTATGGTGAGGTCATGGTCTGGCTGCGGGAAAACCTGCCGCCGGAGACGGTCATCACCAATGGCGCGGGTAACTATGCGATCTGGGTGCATCGCTATTGGAGGCATGACAAACCGTTCACGCAGGTTGCCCCCACATCAGGCAGTGTTGGCTATTCGGTGCCCGCGGGCATTATGGCCAAGCGCCAGTGCCCGGATGTGCCGGTAGTGACCTTTGCCGGTGACGGCTGCTTTCTGATGAACGGCAATGAATTCGCAACGGCCGTGCAATACGATATCCCCGTCATTATCATCGTCATAGACAATGGCATGTGGGGCACCATCCGCATGCATCAGGAGCGGGAATATCCGCACCGGCCGATCGGGACAGACCTGAAAAACCCGGACTTCGCGGCCTATGCCCGCGCCTTTGGCGGCCATGGTGAAGCCGTGCGCACGACGGCAGAGTTCGCTCCGGCCTTTAAGCGGGCGCAGGCGTCCGGAAAACCGGCCATCATTCACTGTTTCATCGATCCGCAGGCCATTACACCGGCTAAGACCTTGCAACAGGTTTCCGAAGGAGGTTAAGTTGGCATGGAGAGGGCCCCATGACCGACGCGCTGAAACTGGATGAGACGGACCGAAAGCTGCTGGCCATGCTGCGTGAAGATTCGCGCCACGGCATCTCGCATCTGGCCAAGGAACTCGATATCCCCCGCACTCAGGTCTATACGCGGCTGGAGCGCTTTGAAACCGACGGCATTATTGCCGGCTATACGGTCAGGTTAGGGGCGGCCTTTTCCAAGGCCCGCATGCGCGCCCATGTCATGATCAAATGCCTGCCGAAATTTAACGCTCAGGTGGCGGTCGAACTGGCTGAAATTTCAGAAATAAGCGCCATCCACGCCATCAGCGGCGTCTATGATGTCATCGTTATGGTTGAGGCGGCGGACAGTGTCGAACTGAATGATTTGCTGGACCGTATCGGCGCGTTGGAGGGGGTTGAGCGGACCACGACCTCGGTGATACTGGCGACCAAGCTGGAGCGATAAAACCGTTGCGCCTGCAATCGGTTATATGCCACGGTTAAGGATTGAAGTGTCGGGAGTCGTTCGTGAAAAACAAGTTTGCGCTGTTTGTGGTGGCGTCCATGGTTCTGGGCGTCGGGGTTGGTTATTACTGCAATCAGTATCTGGGCGAGGCCGATACCGCCACAGCGCTTGAGACCTTCAAGACCATCACCGACATTTTCCTGCGCCTGATCAAGATGATCATCGCCCCGTTAGTGCTGACGACGCTGGTGGCCGGGATTGGCCACATGGAAGACGCCGCCGCCGTCGGGCGCATCGGTGCCAAGACCATGGCCTGGTTCTTAGGGGCCTCAGTCGTGTCGCTGGTCATGGGGATACTCATGGTCGAATGGCTTCAGCCGGGGGCGGAAATGGCCCAGATGGCCGCCGCCGCCGGTGAGGGCCTGACAGCGCCTACGGCCACGACTTTCAGCGTTTCCGGCTTTATCTCTCATCTGGTGCCGTCGTCGATCATCGATGCCATGGCCAGGAACGAGATTTTGCAGATCGTGGTGTTTGCGGTCTTTGTCGGCACGGCGGTCAGCATGCTCGACAACAAGGCCCCGCAGATCATGCATCTGGTTGAGCAGATGGCCGAGATTATGCTGAAAGTGACCGAACTGGTCATGAAGTTTGCCCCGTTTGCGATTTTTGCGTCCCTTGCCGCGACCGTGACGAAACAGGGCCTGCCGGTGCTTGTCACCTATGCCAAGTTTGTCGGCGGGTTCTACCTGTCGCTGGGGATGTTGTGGGGCTTGCTGTTCCTGCTGGCGCTGCTGATCACCGGTAAGGTCGCGTTCCGGCTGTTTGGCAATATCCGCGAAGCCACCCTGTTGTCGTTTTCAACGGCATCAAGTGAGGCAGCATATCCTAAGTTGCTGGAAGCCCTGCCGAAATCAGGTGTGCCGCGCAAGATCGTCTCGTTCGTCCTGCCGCTGGGTTATTCGTTTAACCTCGACGGTTCGATGATGTATTGCACCTTTGCGACCCTTTTCATCATGCAGGCCCACGGCGTGCAGTTGTCGGTGCAGCAGATCATCGCCATGCTGTTTTTGTTGCTGATAACGTCCAAAGGTATCGCCGGTGTGCCGCGCGCGTCATTGGTGGTCATCATGGCGACCCTGACCTATTTCGGCTATCCCGAAGCGTGGATCGGGTTGGTGCTGGCGGTCGATCACCTGCTTGATATGGGCCGTTCCGCCACCAATGTCGTCGGCAATACGGTCGCCTCCGCCGTTGTGGCTAAATGGGAAGGGCAGCTTGATAAGGACGAGGTGCCGGCGCCTGAGAAGGTTTAGGCACTGCCTGATCAGGTTACTTCAACACCTCATCGGCATAGATGGCGGTGGCGGCAGATTTGGTCGCGGAAACCAAACCGCGATACATGCCCAGATCATTAATCCCGAAGGCAGGCTCACCGGCGGCGTCCATGGCGATCAGACCGCCGTCGCCGCCGATGGCACCGACCGACATGATGGTATCTTGGGCGGCCGAAGCGATGTCCTGACGGTTCCAGGCCACGCGATCACAAACCTGACGGGCGGCACTATCACGGATGAAATATTCGCCTGATCCGGTGGCCGATACCGCGTACGCGCCGTTTTTGGCATAGGTGCCCGCACCTATGATCGGCGAATCCCCGATACGGCCCCATTTCTTACCGGTCAGGCCGCCGGTTGAGGTCGCCGCCGCCAGATTGCCGTTTTGATCCAGCGCCACGGCCCCAACGGTTCCAAATTTGTGCGTGTTATCAACAGCGGCCATGTTTTTCTGTTTCCAGGCCTTAAGCTGATCCCAGCGTTCCTGCGTGAAGAAATATTTCGGATCGACCTGCTCAAGTCCCTGTTCGACCGAAAATCTATCCGCCCCATCGCGCGCCAGCATGACCCGGCCTGATTTTTCCATGACACGGCGGGCCAGAGTAATCGGGTTCTTGGTGCGGGTCACACCGGCCACGGCTCCGGCTTTTTGCGTCGCCCCATCCATGATAGCGGCGTCCAGTTCGTTGATGCCTTCGGCGGTGAAGACCGCGCCCTTACCGGCATTGAACAGAGGGTTGTCTTCCAGTACGCGCACCGTGGCTTCGACCGCATCAAGGGCCGTGCCGCCGCGCTCAAGAATGGCCTGTCCGGTTTTCAGCGCCTCATTAAGACTGGCGCGATAGGCGGCATCTTTTTCAGGCGTCAGGTCGCCGCGTTCGATCACGCCGGCGCCGCCATGGATGGCCAGAGACCAGAGCTGTTTTTCGCGCATCACGCCATTGGTGACGGTATAGCGTTTTTCAAAAGCCGGTTTCGCCACTTTACGGGTAACGACGTTGAATGTGCTGTCGGCCCCTATGCCGGTGGCTTTGATATTATCGACGCTAAGCGGTGTGCTGGCCTTGGCGGCTTTGGCATCGACCGGCTCAAACAGCCAGGCATAGCCGCCGATATTGCTGTAAACGCGCGCCGTGCCGTCGCCTTCGACCGTCAGAACGGTCTGTTCATCTATGCCTAAACCGACCAGAGGCTTATCTGTCATGGTCTGAGCCTTGGCCAGAAACGCGACCAATCGGCCCTGACGGTTACGCTCCTTGAAGTGGCTGTCGGTGACCACGCCTTTAAGCTGAGGAATATGCAGGAAATCGCCTTCGATGGTGACCGCAGGCCCCAATGGATCAGCCAAAGCTTCGGGACTGTTGACGCTGCCGCCGTCCATGGCGCCGTAAAGATATTCGCCCTGTACGGCCAGGCCCGCGCTGGTGCCGCCTATCGGCTTTCCAGCCTTGATATGGGCGTTGAGGGCCGTCTGAACCGGGGTGTCGCGCCAGAAGCGGACATAGTTGGCCTGATCGCCACCCGCCAGAAAAATACCGTCAGCCGATTTGAGCGCCGCCAGAATGACCGGATCAAAAGCGGCCTTACGGTCATGGAACACAAAGGTGCGGATCGAGGCAAAACCGCCAATCTTGTCGTACATTTCATCGGCTGTGCTGGTTGTACCTGATGCGCGCAAAACGACGATATGACCGTTGCCGGATTTTTTGGCAAACCAGCGGAACGCCTCATAGGGCCATTCGCCGCCGCCGCTCATCAGCACGCCGGGGGTCGGTTTGCCGGTACGTTTGGCCGTCTCTTTGCCGATGATAAAGGTCTGATAGCCTGTATCAGTTGGCACCTGCGCTGTGGCCGGTGACAACGCACCGCACAAGGCGGTAAGACCAACCACTATAGCTTTGAGCCAGTTCCCCATGAGGTATCCCCTGAAATGATCTGCCGCAATGTTACAATTATGTGTCACTTGGGGCGCAATTAGCGCGCTTAGGACATATTGTTTGCAGATGCGTACAGATTGTGATCACAATTCATCAACTTATTGGCCAGTTTTCGCAGTTTGGCAATAGGCGCAGGGCGCGCACGGTCGTGATCACAACGGTGCATATGTACATATCTAAGGGGATTTAGACGAATGGCAAATGAAAACTTCAGACGGTTCAGAACGTCGGTAAAATTTGGTCTGCTGGCGGGTTGCAGCCTGATCAGCCTGAGCGCCGTGGCGCAGGAAGCCGCCCCCGCCGCGGATGAGGAAATCACCACGGTGACGGTGCTGGGTTCCAACATTCCGCGTACTCAAAAAGAGGGCCCCGCGCCGGTTACCGTGATTGACGCTGAGGCCATTCGCGCCGGTGGTTACGCCAATGTCCCTGACCTGTTGCGCACGGTAACGCAAAACGGTGGCGAAACCCAGTCCCAGCAAAGCGGTAATGCGGCTGATTTCTCCCCCGGCGCGCAGCAAGTGAACCTGCGCGGCCTTGGCCCCAACCACACGCTGGTCATGATCAATGGCCGCCGTATCGCCGATTATCCCATGCCCTATAACGGCGAATCGAACTTCACCGACGTGTCCAATATTCCGCTGGGCATGATCGAGCGGGTCGAAATCCTGGCGGGCTCGGCGTCAGCCATCTACGGCTCGGACGCCATTGCCGGGGTGGTCAATTTCAAGCTCAAGAAAAAGGTCGATGGCACAACCGTCGATTACCGCTATGGCTGGACCGAGGATGGCGGCGGCAAATCGAACCGCCTGAACCTTTCGACGGGCTATTCTAAGGATAAGTTCTCAGCCGTATTTGGCGGCGAATATGCCAAGCAGGACCCGATCTATGGCTATGAGCGCTCGCGTCAGGACTCGACCACCGATGCGCCGGGAGACGGCAATCAGGTGCCCAACTATAACTGGCTGCGTACCGATGACTATGACGACTCCATCAACCCAACTGAAGCCCAGTGCAATCTGACGGCGGCCACCAACGAAGGCACGACCGTTCGGGCCTATGACGACTATTATAACTATTACGGCGACGGCGGTTACTACTGCGGGTCGGACCGTTCGATCGCGTACCGCACCATTGTTTCGGATCGCGAAAGCTTCAACGGCTATGCGGCCCTCAGCTATCAGCTTACCGACCGGATCGAACTGTTTACCGACATTCAGTTTGGCATTTCGGAACTAAAGCTGCTGAAACGCCCGCTGTCATGGTCGTACCAGGATGCGACCGGCGATGACACCGGCCTGTTCTACAACAGCTTCGATGATCGCTATGACAACTGGTACCGCATCTTCACGCCCGAAGAAATGGGCGGGCTGCAAAACGCCATGCGTAAGGTCGATTCCAAGACCCTGACCGTAACGCCGGGCGTGCGCGGATCGTTCGGCGCCGACTGGAACTATGAAGTGGCCCTCAACGCCTCGATCTATCAGTCGGAAATCAGCTTCCCGATGGTGGTGGTCGATGCCGCCAATGCGCTCTATCTGGGCGCTCAGCAAGGCACGGACTCGGACGGCTACGCTATCTTTAATGCCGACCCGACCCGTTATTACACCCCTCTGACGCCGGCGGAATTTAAGTCGATCACCGCCACCAGCCTTTATAAGCCCAAGGCCTGGACCAGCGAACTGACCGCCCGCATCAACAAGACCGAACTGTTCAGCCTGCCCGCCGGGCCAGTAGGTTTTGCTGCGGTCGCCGAATATGGCCGTCAGGGTTATAACCTCAACCCTGACCCCAAGGCGCTTACACCCTATTATTTTAGCTGGGTGGATTCTGACGGTAAGGGCGGTCGCACCCACTATGCGCTGGGCGGTGAAATCTCGGCACCGCTGCTGGAAAACCTGCAACTGGGTCTGGCGGCACGCTATGATAACTATAGCTTTGCCGGCAGCGAGTTTGGTGAAACCACCTATAATGCCGGGCTGGAATACCGTCCGCTTAAGACGCTGCTGATCCGGGCCGCCTATGGCACCGGCTTCCGCGCCCCTGACCTGCACTATGTCTATTCCGGCCCCGGCTTTGTCGAAGGGCGCGTACCGGATTATTATACCTGCTTCAGCGATGATCCGACCACTGACCCGTCCGACTGCGATACTACCCGCGTGTCGGTGCGCCGCGACGGCAACCGCGATCTGAAACCGGAAACCTCGAAGTCGTTCAATACCGGTATCGTCTGGGCACCGTCATCGATGTTTGATATCTCGCTCGACTACTTCAAGGTCGAGATGTCCAATCAGGTCGAAGACCTCGATACCGAAAACGTAGTGCGCAACGAAGCCGAATGTCGTCTGGGGCAGCAGGATATCGCCTCCCCGACCTGTCAGGACGCCATCGCCCGCGTCGTGCGCTATACGACCGGGGCTCAGGCGGGCGATATCCGCACCCTGCTGATTAACCCGATCAACGTCGCCAACGAAGACACCGACGGTATCGACGTCGCGGTGCGGGTCAAGTTCGATACCCCGATTGGTAAGCTGTCGATGTCCGGCAGCCACACCCATACCTTTGTCCACGACTATCAGCGCTTTGATGGCGATGACTATCTGAATAAGTTCGCCGCCGATTCCAGCTATTATATCCCGCGCGATAAGTCGTCCCTGTCGACCTCGCTGGCCACAGGGGCATGGAAATTCACGGTGGATGGCACATGGCTGGGTAAGCTGCCCAACTATGACGAAGACGCCTATGTGAAGGGCTATTACCTGTGGAACGGTTCGGTGCAGTACGACATCAACGCTCAGGCCAAGGTGTCGCTGGCGATCACCAATCTGTTCAACGAGCAGCCGATCCGCGATGCAACCTGGACCGGATATCCTTTCTATAATGCCAACTGGTACGATGGCATTGGCCGGTCAGGCTTCCTGCAACTGACCTATAAGTTCAAGTAAAAGCGCATTAAAGCGTATGCCGAAAAGGTTCACGGTTTTCGGAATCAAATGCGCGTCTGATAAATAAGAAAGCCGGAGGGAAACCTCCGGCTTTTTTACTTGTTGCCTATAAGGTGCCACCGGAGCCAAAGTGCGTCTATTTCCGCTTCCCGACTTACCTTTGTTTCATCAGGCGCGGTATCCACACCTGACAGCCCATAGAGTGGGTTTTCCAATCCGGTAATAGTTACCTCATCGCCACCAAACTGATCGGCCGTGATGTCTACAATCCACCCGTCATACATTACCCAGGCGTGGGCTTCCCAGCGCGTACCTGTGAAGTAGCCGTAAGGGCCAAGTTCCGGCGCGTCCTCTGACAGGCGCGGTATATTATTGACCCATGTGGCGTCATAACCTTCTGCATTTAAAACGCGCGATAGGAACATGCTGGACCGAACGCACGTCCATGTCGAAGGCACGGGTGGCGACAGGCCGCGCCGCTTCTGCCAGTCCGCCCATTCCGGAAGCAGGAAGTTGCGCGTCCTAATGGCCAGTGCCCACAGGACGGAGGCTTTATTTACGCTCATAAACCACCTTACCGCCGACCATAGTCATCAGCACCTTGGTGTCGGCGATATTATCTGGGGCTATGGCAAACAGGTCGCGGTCGAGCACGATCATATCTGCGAATTTCCCGACCTCCAGCGATCCGGTGGTGGTCTCGGCCCGCAGGCTGTAGGCGGCATTTATGGTCATGGCCTTTAGCGCGGTCGTCAGGCACAGGCCTGGATCTATGCCTAAGCGACCGGGATATTTGGCGGCATCGGCGGGGCTGGCGGTACGGGTCAGTCCGACTTTGAGGGCAAACCACGGATTGAGCGCATCGACGGGCCAGTCGCTGCCGTAGACTATGGTAGCGCCGTAAATCTCCAGCAGGCCCGCCGGTTCAATAATGGCGTGACGATAAGGGCCCATATAGTCGCGTACCGCCTCGACCGTGTCTGCCGCCGGTTTCTGCCACTGGAACGACAAAACCGGCAGGGCGTTAAGCGCTTTGAAACGCGCAAAATCGGTGGGATCAACGATCTCAGCATGGGCAATGGCTGGGCGCAGATTGGCTTGCGGGTGCCCCCGTCGCACGGCCTCAATGGCATCCAGCGCTTGCCTGACGGCGCCATCACCATCGGCATGCATGTGTGGATCGATACCTGCCTCGGTCAGCTTCAGCAGGGTTGTTTCCAGCTGTGCGGCGGTGAAATAAGGCGCTGGCCCGCGATGCTCGCCAGGCCGCCACACGGGCTTATCCGCCGTGCCGGTATTGACGAAATAGGGCTCAACCATCACGCCGGTAAAGGCGGGGGCGGCGATCACGCCATCCAAAAACAGCTTGGCGGTATGGATGCGCAGGCCGGGCGCGGCGCCAAAGGCTACCTGCTCATACTGTTTTTTCTGGCGCAGGACTTCATTCACGGCCTTATCGGCATCATAGCCTTCGACCGGATCGATCAGCACGCCAAAGGCGGCCCGCGCCGTCAATTCGTTCGCCTTATAAATCGTCGTATAGGCCGTCAGCGTCTCCGGGTCGGTATAGACATCCAGAAAGCTGGTGATCCCCTGTGCGTTCATAATTTTAAGCGCAATCTGTGCCGCCTTAAGGTTGGTGGCGGCATCGGGCGGCGGGATCAGGTCGCGCACCAATCCTTGCGCGCCCTCCTCCAGCAGGCCGGTCGCCTCGCCCTTATCGTCGCGGACAATCTTGCCATCCTTGGGATCAGCGGTGGCGCGAGTGATGTTTGCGACCTCTAACGCGCGCGAATTGACCAGAATAGAATGGCCGAACGATGAGCGTACCATCACCGGGCGCTGAGTTTTTAGAGTGTCCAGATCGTGCCGGGTCGGCGCATAGCTGGTCGGGATCATGTCTTGCTGAAACCAGTTGATCACCGTCAGCCACTGATCGGGTTTGGCTGTGGTTTCCGCATCGAGACAGGCCTCTATCCGCGCCAGAAAATCCGCCCGCGTCAGGCGTTCATAGTTGAGGTTGCACCCCAGCGTGCGCAGGCCTCCTGACTGCGGATGCATATGGCCGTCGATCAGGCCGGGCATGACAAAGCGCCCCTTCAGGTCGATGGTGCGGGTGGCCTTACCCGCAAACGCTTTGGCGTCCGTGGGATTACCGACATAAACAATCCGGCCATCGGTAATGGCCATGGCCTCCATGACGGCATCGCTGGCATTGGCCGTATAGATTTTGCCATTAGTGAGGATCAGATCAGCAGGCTTGGGCGGCTTGGCCCAGACATGGCTGCTGACCATCGCCATGGCCATAAGGGCAAGCCCCTTGACCTTTAACCTTTTGCCGCCCGTCATACTGTTGCCCCTCTGAATCTGCCTGCCAAGTGAAGCATGACGGGGCGGCTCAGGCCAAGGGCTATTTCAGGGAGTTATCTCAGGCCCTGGCAACTGGCATAATAGCTGACCGTGGCCGGCCAGTCGCTGAACACGCCCGTCACGCCGACATCCTTAGCCAGCACATCCAGAACCGTGTAATAATCCCCGCCGCCGCGCACGGCCTTGGCCACGCTCTGGAAATACCATCCGCCGCCGTCCGTCAGGGGGCCGGAACGCTCCATAGACCAGGCGATGATCTTGATATCGGCTGCCTTCAGGGCTAAGGCCAGCCGCGATGGCACGATCTTGCCGTTGGCGTCCACCGTCAGCAGGAACGTAATGGCCGGGGCGACATAGTTGATGCCCTCACGCTTCAGGGCCTTCGGATCGAACCCCCAGCTTGACGGGTTCATGCCGTCCAGTCCGGGGATAGTTTCGTCATCGATCAGGTATACCGCCTGTGCGCCAAAGGCGGGCTCATGGGCGATCCAGTAGCGAATATCGGCAATATCAAAGCTCTGCGGCCAGACATCGGCGGCCGGAACACCGGCGGCCTTATATTCGTTGATCAGCTTTTGCGCATAGTCAGCCCGCGAGAAACCGTCGAACGGCATGGCAACGACGGGTGTCTTAAGCTCCGGCGTGAATTTGGCCCCCAGAAAGCGGAACAACTCGATAGACTCTCTATGGGTCATGGTTTTGGCGGGTTCAGCCGCATAAAGGTCGGTGCGCCAATTCGGGGTGCCGCTCAGATAATCTTTGGCGGTGGTGGCGCTCACATAGGCGCCGTCCATCTTGGGCGTCAGTTGACGAAATTCCGCCAGCGTTATGTCAGAAGTCCGGCATTCGGCCTGAGCCGGTTTCGTACCGGAGGCGGGCACAAATGGCTGTGTGCATTTCTTCCCCAGATCCGTGGTCACGATATTGGTCGTGGTGTGCAGGTCATTCTGAGCATGACGGCAGACCAGTTCCTTATCCTTCGTGAACGTGACATCGCACTCAAGGATACCGGCGCCTTGCCAGGCGGCGGCACGGTTCGATTCGACCGTGTGTTCCGGGAACATCAGCGGTGCGCCGCGGTGTCCGATTGAAAACAGGGTGCGATGCACAGGCTTGCCGATACAGGCTTTGAGGGCGTCCTTGAGCGGGCCGTCGGCCATCTTGTCAATCAGATAGAGGGGACGCACACCGACCTCAACCGGGGTTTCCCCTGCCATAGCGGGTGCGGCCACAAACAGGACGGCCACCAGACCGATCGCGCGGGTGTGGGCGAGGGACATCTAAAAGCTCCGGCAAAAACCTGTCCTTAACATGCGGCCGTGACGCGTGTGTGACGCGAATTGTCACTTAGCTGGTCGTAAAAAGCCATAATTATTTAACGGGAAAGTGGTGCGCTTAGGTGACTCGAATTGCCCGAATAAGCCTTTGAATTCAATTTTCTAAACGTAATCGAATTTCTGTCGAAGCCCCCAAATAAGCCCCCATCTCTTATGTGTTGTTCGGGCTACAGTCCCGAATCCATTCCTACCCACCAATGTCCAAGCCTGTCCTTTGTAGCAGTTTCTACGGTCGGTGCGAGTTGTGTTACCCCGTGAAGATCGACAATTTTCGTCTGGAGTTGGCGGATATTGTTGAAAAAGTCGTTTTGTAGTCGCCTTGATATCATTCGGGTTGTCGCTCGGGCGTGGCGACCGCTCTCTCAGGCGGGTTGAGGGTGCCGTATTGGCAGCACCTTGGCCAGTTTTCTCAGGTTTTGGGCTGTGGCTGCCAGAAGGAACTCATCTCTGGCACCATTCGGGCCGCGCAAGCGCAGCCGGTCGAGCCTTAGAATCCGTTTCAGGTGAGCAAACAGCATCTCGACCTTCTTCCGTTCTCGCCTGGATGTCACATAGGCGTCCGTTCCGGCGATGTCTCTGGCCATGTCACGCGCGCCTTCATAGATAGATCGCGGCACCTTGCGGATCGGCGTATTTGGACAGCACCGTGGTTTTAGCTCGCACGCACTGCAATCCATCTTACTCGCGCGATAGCGTATCACACCATCTTCATCGATCGTTGGACCGCGGGTTCGCTGGCTCGATCGCAGTGCCTTGCCGCCGGGACAGCGGTAGAGATCGTTTTCGTGGTCGTACACGAAGTCGGCGCGGCTGAACGTACCGTCTTCCCTTTGGGACTTATCGAACACCGGGATGTGCGGTTCGATACCTTTCTCATACACAAGCCAGCCCAGCATCTCGGCTGATCCGTAAGCCGTGTCCGCAGCCGGCCTCTCCGGATAGAGACCGAAACGCTCATCGACCCTGTCAATCATGGTGCGCACGGCCCCGACTTCGGCCTGTCGTATTGCCCGTGTAGCCTCGACATCGACAATGACGGCATGCTTCAGATCGATCAGATAGTTGGTGGCGTATGCGAAGAAAGCTAAGCCCTTCATGGCGCCCGTCCATTGTGCGGCCGGATCAGACTTTGACACGAACTTCGGTTTGGTCTCGCTGGCCGCGCCCCAGGCGGTATCATCTAACACATCAAGATATTCCTGTACCGAACGGCGTGTTGCCGCCAGGCCTTGCCAGTCGACTTCATCGGCTGCGGCCGCAGACCGCTGCTTATTGGCGTCAACCTTAATCAAACTGGCATCGGCGGCAAAGCCGTCGCCACCGACGAGGCCTTCATCGATACAACGTTGCACCGTCATCTCGAATAGCTCGCGCAAGAGGTCGCTATCTCGGAAGCGCCCGTGTCTATTCTTGGAGAAGGTCGAATGATCCGGCACATCGCCGTCCAGGCCTAATCGACAGAACCAGCGATAAGCCAGATTGAGATGAACCTCTTCGCACAGCCGACGCTCAGATCGGATGCCGAAGCAGTAACCCACCAAAAGCATGCGGATCATCAACTCTGGGTCAATCGAAGGCCGCCCCATGTCGCTATAGAAGGGCCTTAGATGATCCCGAATGCCGGAGAGGTCAACGAACCGGTCGATAGAGCGGATCAGGTGATGCGTCGGTACATGGCGTTCGAGGTCGAACTCGTAAAACAGCGCCGCCTGCATCACCGTCCGTTCGCCCATCATGGTCGCATCTCCTTGTTACACAAGGAGTGAATCAGCACTTCAGCCCGACTGCAAGACCGACTTTTCAACAATATCGGCCCTTAAGAGACATGAGCGTTCGTGCTGAAAGTGCAAAAAGCGGACGTTCTGCCCCCTTTCAGCGGGATTGTTTTTTTGTCATAGCCCTATCTACTCACGAGTTAGGGCCTCCGGCAAATCCTCGGCGGCTCACTTTCACGATTATTACCCTTTCCGCGAGAATGGTCATAAATTGGCAAAACCTGGCGCGGTGACCGCGGAACATGCGGCGGTATCCGGCTGCCGAACGCCCGCGGCCATCATGTCTATTGTTGCACGCTTTTGGGGAGGTGAGGACTCAGGTGAGCGCCCGCCGCCGTCGCCTCTGGCACGCGCGGATTTAACCGCACCTTCTGCCCCCCGGGAAGCGTCACAACATAGTCGCTCAGGTCAGTCCGAGGCTGATAAAGGTCAGTTGTAACATATTGAGCTCCGGAATTGAGGGCGGCCAGTTTGCGGGTCGGATCATTGGCGCGGGCCTCTTTCAGACTGGCATCAGCGCGGGTACGCACAATAAACCCTGAACTCACCAGACCCTTGATCTTTTCGTAGGATTTTAGCGGATCATTCTCTACGAAAACAGCGGCATGCGCGGCCTCCGGGGACACTGATTTCACGAACAAAAGCTGACCTTCAAGGGCCTTATGGCGTCCCATATAGGTGCGGGTAACGGTTTCGGATTCATCGATCAGAAAAAAAACCTTGCCCCGGGTCTCGCGAAGGGTCGGCCAGCCGTACGTTTTCAGGGCTAATGGTAATGTGGCTTCGCCGCGTCGAACGTCGTCGGGCGTGAGTATGTGGTCGCGTGAAAAAACCGATGCAATTTCGGTCTCAAGATCGGCGAAAGCGCTTAGGTCGAAGGCGAGTGGTTTGACAACGCCGTCGTAACTAATCTCTTCCTGCTTGGTATTGAACATGATCAACAGGGGGGCATGGTCAGGGTGCGTCTCGGACCAGGTGCGGATTTCACCCAGGCACAGCTTAAGGGTGGGGCAGGTTGATCGCACGTCGATATCCTGCATGTGCATGACCTTGAAGCCTGGTGCGGTCATCTGACGGGCGTCATAAGGCTCAAATCCACGGGTATTAGCGGTCAGTCTGGGCCCAAGCGGATCGGCGTAGCGACCGCCCTTCGGATCGTAATAAAGGTCGAGCTCAATTTGCCTGAGACCGAGATCGAGTTGCGTCTTCAGGGGTTTGTTACCGTAATCCCAGCCCGCAGAATTACCCGGACGCAGGTGCTCAATCAGTTTGAGTTCCGGCGCAGTCGGGCGGACATGATAGCTGTTGTGGGAGCCGATGGCTTGAATGGCGTTCATAGGCAGGCTGTCGAACCACGCAGCGCACACACCTTCAATATCGGCCGTGTGGTCGCAGGCGGCGGGTGGTGTTTGTGCCTCGCACAGTGATGCCGGTAGGCAAACCGTGAGGGCCATGAGCGAAAAGTATTTACGCATGTCTGATTTTCCAGAAAAATGTTGGGCTAGCGTTAAAAGCCAGCGCGCAAAGCGTAAGCTCCGTTCCGATTGGCACGGAACGGAGCTTTAGTTTTAACCGTTAATAGCGGTAAGTGGCGCCAAGGAAGACGGACCGCCCAAATTCGTTTTCTTCGTAGACGTAATTGAAACCAGGCCCCTGCATTTTGCGGCGGTTGGCATCAGTCAGATTTTTTATCTCGAATTCAAAACGTAGCTGACGGTTCAGATTATACTGGGCTTTTAAATCTATGGTTTCCCAGTTGCTCCAACGGGTTTGCTTCGTCAGATCGACCGCTGTTTCATCCGTGTTCAGACTGATGCCGTCCTGATAACCGCCAAGATAGTTGTAAGCGAGACGGGTCGACAGAGCTTTGGTCCAGTCATAGCTGACTGACACATTGGCAACGAATTTCGACTGATATGGCAGAAAGTTCAGTTTCAGCGTATCGCTGTACTGCATTTCGGCCTCAGTCACCAAAGCGTTGGCATTGAAGTTTAACCGGTCAAACGGCGCGGGCAGAAAGCTCATGTCGGAGAGAATAATTTGGGCCTCGGCCCCCAGGACTGAAGCGCTCTCGACATTTTCAGGTTGCCTGACCGTTACATCTTCATAAAGCATGTCGTCATAAACGATGTCCATCACGCGTTTTCGGGTGACAATCTCATCCTTAATGTCTTTATAAAAGACCCCGACCATCATCAGGTTTTTGCGCCCATTCGGATAGAATTCCAAAGCGGCGTCATAGTTAGACGACTGACGTGGTTTCAGATCAGGATTGCCGCGTGTGGCGGAAACCAATTCATCATCAAGATTGAATGAGACCGTCTCGCCGGATATGGAAACCTGATCCGGGCTTGGACGTCCCAGGGTTTCGCTGTAGGCCAGCTTGAGCCGGAGATTGTCGGTGACGCCGTAGCGCAGGCTCAGGCTGGGTTTAAGAGCGCTATAGCCCCCCTTTATGCTCTGGCGGTTATAGTTGTCCCGTGCGCCCGCTTCTTCGACGGCATAGTACCAGCCGCCGACATCGACATCTTCGTAGCGCAGTCCCCCCGCAAACTTGAAGCGTTCGCCGGTAAAGGTTGTCATGGCGTACGCGGCTGAAATGGTCTCGCTGTAGGCATTATCGTCCTGAAGGTTGTAGGCATAGGTGCTGTCGGTATCCTCAACCTTACCCATCACCTCTTGCCAGCGACTGTAATCGAGCATGAGAAGCGGCTGCCCTTCGCGACCGGCGATTTCCAGATTGCTTAAATAGGTGAAATCGTAAGCGCTTATGCCCGTGCTGGTGCCGCGCTTGCCGCGTATACGTCCGTCGTCGCGCTTGCGGTAAAGGTCGGTGACCTTGAGACCCGTTTTAAAGCCCCAACCGTCGTAGCCTCGCGTATGCCAGTCGTAGTCGGCTTTGAAATCGACTACCCGTTCCTGGCTTTCACGGGAGCGGATATCATTTGCGGTAACATTGACATATTTAGCCGCATTGTACCAATCCGCCGTGGAGGTCGCATTCGGGGTCAGCGTCATTAAGTCTTGCGAGGTGTCGTAGGTGCCCGCCAGATTCGTGGCCGTCCGGATGCTGATATCGGGGAAGTTATCGTCCTGATAAAGGTGATGGCTTATCCCTAAATCGAAGCTTAACTCACCGTCATTGGCGAAGCGATGTTCACCATAAAGCTTGGTGCCTGACTGGCGCCGGTCGTTGGGGAAATAAGCGGCCTGAATTTCGCCGTAGCCTTTAGTAAAGGTTCCGGTTGTGGGGCTTGTCACCGTCGTATTTGCCAGGCTTATGCCGCGAATACCGTGCATGAAGCGGTTTTCGGACTCGAACATGGTATAGACATAGCTGTTCCAGGACAGGTAGGTCTGAGGCGAGGGCTTCCATTCCAGCTTGAGCATTCCGCCGTATCTTTCGACGACGTTGGTATAGGCGTAGGCGCGCATTTCTGCGACCACGGGTGTGTCTCCCACCCCGTCGCCATTACTATCAGTTCCCGTATAATACATCGTATTGTATTGGGTTTTTTGCTGGTGACGGCTCTTGTAATAATAGCTGCCGGCAAACATGACGCCGAACTGGTCGTTGTCGCCGAACCGATCGCTCCAGGTGAATTCGGCCTGACTGCCCTGCGTACTTTTATGGTTACCAGGTCCGATCTGGACATCGGTGGGCGTCTTATCATCACTGAAGCTGTTCAGTTTGCCACGCGCAACGAGATAGCGGCCTTTGGCATCAAAGGCCGAACGGCTATTGATGTTAAAATGGGCCCCGATCCAGCCCAGGTCCTGGTCGGACATGTGTGATTTATAGACTTCAAGGCGTGACAGAGCCGTGGCCGGTATGGCCTGCATATTCACATTGCGCGACCCGTCGCCATAGCCACCGACTGTTGCCACCGTCATATCATCAAAGGTGGTCAGATTATAGGACAGGGGCAGGCCGCGCGCCGTGCTGAACTGACCTTCATCCTCATCAAAAATAGCTGAAACGCCCGATATCCGGCGCATCGCGTCAGGAATATTGAAATCAGGTAATTGGCCGGCTTCATCGACGTTTACCGAGTCGTAGATTTCATCGATCTGATACTTGCGGGCAACGTTCGCCTGATCTACGGCGCGTTCACCGACAACGACGACCTCTTCAATTGGTACATCGACGTCTGAGGGCGGGGCGGCGAATGACGTCTTTACAGGGGTCTCAGTCCTTGCGGCAATGCGCAGGGAAACCATTCCCCGGTCCTGCCTGGCGATGACAAGGCCCGAACCGGCGATCAGGTGTTTCAGAGCCTCATCACGCGTCAGGCTTCCGGATACGGCCGGTGCCTTACGCCCGGCTATCTGTGCCGAGGGGTAGAAAATCTGCTGCCCCGACTGGGCGGCCCAAAGGTTTAAAGCCGTCCCGAGGTCTTGCGCGGGTATTGAAAAGATGACGGTTTGGGACGACTCATGCGCCTGTGCCGTCAGCGGAAATGTCAGAGCCAGTGGGCTGACACTTAGTAATGCCCATAGCAGGCAGGTATTGCGAGTTCGAATAGCCATTAAATTACCCCATATCCCAACGGCACAGTGTTTGCCGCCGCTGAATAGAGGATGCTTGGGCCCGTCAGTGCCGCCAAAAAAAAATACGAAATATTTATGACGGCATATTTTATACGACCTTTAATATAATGCCCTCAGCAGAAGGGGTGGCCTTGACAGACAATGACGCCTCAAGCGCATTTAGAAAGCTCTCGGGATCAGAGGCGTTGAAGCGCCCCCCAACGCGCAAGGCCGCAATCCGGGTATCGCCTATTATCAATTTGCGCGACAAGTACCGGTTATACTCGTTAACGGCGGCACTCAGGGGGGCATCCAAAAGGACGATTTCGCCTTTTTGCCACCCGGCCAAGGCCAGAATCTGATCGGGCGAGACTGAGGATAGCGTGATCCCCGCGTTTGTGGCCCGCAGCCTCTGACCCGTGTGAGCGTCCGTCGTTGCGGAATGACGTCTATTCCCGAGCCGCGCCCGTCCCGTCATAACGGTGAGGTCAAGCGCTTCTGAGTCCAGGCGCAGATTGAACAGGCCTTCGAGGAGCACAGCCGCGTACTGAATGGTTCTCAGCGTTAAACTACCTTGCCCCAGGGTTACCGCGATTTCACCGCGTAACAACTCAAGGATTATGCCTTCGCCACCCTTGTGCCAGCGCATGACGGTATCGGTATTTAGTTGGACGCGCACATTGTCGCTCAACACCAAGGTCCGGCTTTCGCCAATGGCCGTTGCGACTTGGTTTGGCCGGGGCTGAGCAAACCAGAAGGTGCCGCTCACCCCCGCGGCGGCAAGTCCTGCAGCGGCCATTAATACGGCACGGCGCGATATAGGTGGTTTGGGCGTTCGCACTGAAGCCGTCGGCGCGACATCGCCAGCGTCGCGCCAGGTGCCAAGAATACGCGCATAGGCCGCGGCATTATAGGGGTCTGCTCGCCAGCGTTCAAACGCCGGCAGATCGGCACGTCCGCTGTCAATGCGTGCGCGCCATTCGGCGGCTTCTTCTATCGCGCGCAACCGCGATTTGTGCACTGGAATATCGTTCAAGAGAAGGCGTGTCCTATGGCGCGAGGATTCCGTGTACTGTTCATAAGTTAGACGCTTGAACAAGCCGATTCCGCCAAATTTGGGCGCGTTTTTGACTAAAGTATGGACTTGTTTACAGGATCGGCGCGAGTACGGGTTGTTTTGCCGTCTTTTGAACGCGGTTTGTGCTTGGCTTGCGCCAACAAAAACAGTCCCCGCGCCAGTCGCTTTTCAATGGTAGACAGGCTCTGTCCAAGATGTATGGCAATCTCACGCGACGTCAAATCATGAAACCGGCGCAACTCCAAGACCTCCCGACAGCGCTGAGGAAGTCCGGCTATCGCGTGGGCAACATGGCGCAGACTTTGCCGGGCACTGGTAATTTCATATGGGTCTGGCGTCGGGTCCGCACTTTCCAGGGCGTAGGTTTCACTCAGTGCCTCAAATTTAACAATGCGTGATCGTCTCAGCTTGGCAATAGCCAGATTGCGTACCATGCGCATGACATAGGCGGGCGGACTGTCTATAACTCGCCATGCGTCGGTTTCAAACAGACGGGCATAAGCGTCATGCACAAGGTCGGCGGCGGCGTCAGGATCACCGGTCAATCGTGCCGCGATCGACAGATAACGCGCCTCATGGGGCAATACCTCATCGATAAACCAAATATCTATATCGCGGATGTCCGACACAGGTGCGTCCAAATTGTCAAGCGGCGGATCGCTTATAAGTAAGTATTTTGAAAAAGTGCATGAAGATTTTGCGACAGCTAAGCGCGCGTGAAAAAGTTTATAGTCTGAGTTGGAGATTAGGTGTTTAGCGACATCGCCCCCCGCCATTTAGTACATCCGAGTTGACAAACTGATGGGCGGATACTCGCTATCGGGCGGAACTAGAAGTGGATCCCGTGAAAGCCCGGTAATGGGATTTTTTGGCTTTTGACGAATGTCTGCACCGGGCGCGCAGGGGCAGATACTCCCTCTTTAGGCCACATGTTCTGTCTGAATGAAGCATGCTCCAGAGGGGCAGTGGTTTGAAGTTTTATGTGAAATAAATAGATGCCACAAATTTACTTGTGTGTGACGGTTGTAGTTATCAGTTTAAGAGTAAATACCTTGCATATGTATCAGTCATTTTGACTTGTAGGGATATCGATCTTGTACACTTCTCAGGCCGGCGGGATTTTAGCGGGGAACAACCATTCGTGAATATAGCCTTCATGCCACGCCAGACTGAGGTGGTGTTTGGTCGCTTCTATGGGCATGAGGCACATCAGGAAGTGTCCGGCAAGTTTCAGGCCTAGCCACAGGTTGCGCCCCAGTCCCGGATTAGTGCCCATAAGGTGCGCTTCGCGGCGCTCAGTGACGCCTTCCCAGAACATGCGCTGTTTCGCCCATTTCAGGGTCAGGCGGTCGCTGGGAATTATGCGGCGGATGGCCATTTCGGCAAACACCCACAGCCGCCAGCCATTGGCGATCATGCGGTTGACCATGATGCGTTCATCGCCGCTCATCAAAAGGTCACCGTGACGCCCCAAAGTCATATCATGGCCACCCACCGCAATAGCGACATCACGGCGCACCATCAGGTTTGCACCCGTGATCATTGGGTTTTGGGTGCAGTCGCCTTCGCGGGCGGGGTAGGGGTAGATCAGGATGCGCCACGCATCGGTCAGGTGAGAGGTGTCGCCATCGAATTCCGGCACGACCGGTCCGCCGATGATGGCGCAGTTTTCCGGTACGCTGTTAATGGCATGGAATAAGGCCTGCACCCAGTCATCGGAGATCAGGGCGTCGTCATGAATGAACGCCACCCATTTTCCGCTCGCGCAGGCCAGCGCCAGATTGCGGGCGCGCGATGAGCCTGAAACATCCAGCCGGATCAGCCGCACACGCGCGCTGTTCGATCCCGGCATTTGCGCCGTTTCAATCAATGTCTGGGCGTGCTGGGCATTTGAACCGCTGTCGATGATCAGCAGTTCATTGCGCTCAGGGTCCAGTTGCGGGCGCAGGGCGGTGATCAGTTCCGCAGCCTTTTGGGAGCGGTTGTTTGTGGTTACAGCGATCGTGATCAGAGGCTGCCCTGTGCCCACAGGGTTTGCCGCTGTATCACTGATTAACCGGAAGTTGCCGCCCATCGCTTTTAGTTCCTCGGCGCTTACGCAAAAATCGGTTCGGCATCGGCCGACAGTAACGGCCAGACGCGATCCTTATCCGAAATCACGCTGACGGGCACCGGCCAGTTTATACCTAATGCCGGGTCGTCATAGCGCAGGCCGCCTTCGGCCGATGGCGTATAGGGCGATGACACCAGATAGCTGACCTCGACATCATCTGTCAGGGTCTGAAACGCATGGGCAAAGCCCGGCGGCACATAGAGCTGATGGCGGTTTTCGTCGGTCAGTTCAAAGGCTTCGTGCTGCATATAGGTCGGCGAGCTGCCACGAAGATCGACAATGATGTCCATAATTGCGCCGCGCAGGCAGCGTACCAGCTTGGCCTCGGCGGCATCTGCGCGCTGAAAATGCATCCCGCGCAGGGTGCCCTTATCCTTGGAAAACGACGTGTTCTGCTGAACATAGCGGGTCACAAGGCCGTGGGCCGCAAACTCGGTTTCGCAATAGGTGCGGGCAAAAAAGCCGCGCTCATCACCGCGTTTTTGCAACTCAATCAGCCAGGCGTCTTTGAGCGTGGTCTCATGAAATATCATTGGGCGGCTCCGGCTATGGCCATTTGGGGCGCAAACATAGCTTCCTGCTCGGCATAGAGCTGATCGATCAGGCGGCCCGGCGGCAGATCGAGGTCATCAAAGGTCAGCGCATGATCTTTTGGGACAGAACGGCGCAAGGTGGCACCTAGCGCCAGACCGATGGGGATCAGGTTTTCACGGCGGATGACATCGATATTTTCCGCCACACCATAAACTTCATAGCCGCCCAGTTCTTCGACCGTTTCACCGGCTTGAAGGTCTTTTTTAGCCAAAGCGATAACTCCCACAACCGGTCCGGCCTTTGGGGTCAATACCGGATCATCAAACAGAACCGCCCGCGCCACTGAGGTCGGCACCTCGAAATGGCAGAGGTGGTAGGGGGTGTAGAAGCAATAGTACGGGCCGGTGCCGAGCTTATAGAGATTGAGGTAGTGCTGCTGACGGGCATTGTCGATCGTGCCCAGCACGAACACGCCGGGGCCGGGGCGCGCGCCCACAACGTAGTCAACTATGCCTTCGCCACCTTCGGCCAATACGCGGTCCAGATGTTCGGCAAAGGCGCTGACCGTATCCTCCAGCGGCACCAGAGGCGCGCCGGGATTGCCGCCGGAAAAATCAGGGCCTACCATGCCGCGTCTGGCGACCGTCATGCCGGTGGCATTGGCGACAATGGCCTGCTCGAACGAGATCTTGGTGCCGTCGGCAAAGGAGGCGACCATCGCCGGCTTTTGCCCCCACTTTTCGGCAAAGGCCTTTTGGGTGGTCGGGTTGCGATAGGGGTCGTGCAGGCCCTTGATATTGCCGCACAGGACGGGCTTGACACCCAGACCTTCGACAAAGCGCACCAGATTCATCTGCACGCCCGGCTGGTCGCCGTCCGAGAACGAATAGACCACGCCCTTGGCATCGGCCTTGACTTTCAGGATCGGGCCGATGGTGCCATCCAGTTCGGCATTCATCTGCACGACATGTTTACCGGCCTCAAGGGCCGCGACCACGACATGGGCGGCGTATTCGAGCGAGCCGGTCACTTCGACCACGGCATCAATCCCGTCGGCGGTCGCGAGCGCAATGGCGTCAGTGGTAGCGACCGGCTTACCCTCACGGATAAGGGCTTCGATTTCGGCTTTTGTAGAGGCTGTGGCAGGCTCGACTCCGGCCTCACGATAGGCCGCCAGCGCCGGGTCGATATTGCGGTTGGCTATACCCGCCAGAACCATGCCGGGGGTCGCGGAGATGATTTTCAGCGCTATGCCGCGCCCCTGAAAACCGGCACCAACTATGGCGACGCGGATCGGATTATTGTCGGCGTGACGTTTTTTAAGGGCGGTATCGACGATGATCATGCTTAGTCTTTCCACACCTTCCACGGCGCCTTGCCCGACGACCAGATGTTTTCGAGGGTCATCTTGTCGCGCAGGGAATCCATGCTCTGCCAGTAGCCGTGGTGATGATAGCTGGACAGTTGCCCGGCCTCAACGATTCGGTCCATCGGGGCTTCTTCCCACATCTGATGATCGCCATCGATGACGCTGAAAATTTCAGGCTCGCACACAAAAAAGCCGCCATTAATCAGGCCGCCGTCATGGGTGCCCTTTTCGCGGAACCCGCGCACCTGGGTGCGGTCGTCCGTGAGGGACAGTGCCCCGAACCGGCCCGGCTGGGTGACGGCAGTGACGGTGCACCAGCGCCCTTGGTTTTTATGGAACTCAAGCAGTTCGGCAATATTTACATCGGCCACGCCGTCGCCGTAAGTCAGGCAGAAGGTTTCATTGCCGAGGTGCGCCTGCGCGCGCTTGATGCGGCCCGCGGTCATGGTGTCGGGGCCGGTATCGAGCACAGTGACGCGCCAGTTTTCAGTGCGGGCCTCCAGCCAGTCGACCTTGCCGGTGCCTAGATCGATGGTGAAATCGCTGACCATCGACTGATAACGCAGGAAATAGTCGCGGATGAACTCAACCTTATAGCCGCCCAGAACCACAAAATCGTTCAGCCCGTAATGGGCATAGAGCTTCATAATGTGCCACATGATCGGCCGGCCGCCGATTTCGACCATAGGCTTTGGCCGGATGCTGGTTTCTTCGCTCAGACGGGTGCCAAAGCCCCCGGCCAGTAATGCCACTTTTACCACTTTATTCCCTTTGCGGTTTTGTGCATCCCCGGATGTTTAAGGCTTATGGGGTGCGGCTAAGGATGGGAACGCTTGTACTTATGAATTGTGGGTCCAATTATGGACGGCGTATTTCAGGATTGCCACTCGAGCGCCAGGTTCAGGCGGTTTTGCGAAATATGCCCCTGGAGTACCTTCAGGCGCATAAGCTCGGAATTGCGGAACTGCGCGTCCTTGAAGTTCATGCGCGTCAGGCCCTCGATCAGGTTTTCGATCGATTGTTTCAGGTTAACCTGCGGCTGATGGTTCGGAGCCAGGGATTTATAGAGGTCAAAACAGACCTGATAGGAGCGGCTGTCGGCCGGGGCATCTAGGTTGATGGAGACCTTTGTGCCGGGTACGGCTTCGGACACGGCCTTGGCCAGATCACGCACCTGATAGTTGCGGTCGTTGGAGCCGGCATTGATGGCCAGATACTGCCCGCCGTTATCGGCTGAGCGGGTCGCAGCCCAATCGATGGCGCGAGCCATGTCGGCCACATCGATTAGCGGGCGCCAGGGCGAGCCATCGGACAATACCGTAATTTCGCCTTGCGACAGGGCGCAGGCCACAAAATCATTGAGCACCAGATCAAGCCGCAGGCGATCCGACATACCGCAGGCCGTGGCAAAGCGCAGCGAGGTGATGACCATGTCGGTCTCAAGGGCTGACAGTTCCCCTTCGGCACCGATCTTGGACTTGGCATAGGCGGTGATCGGGTTGAGCGGGTCGGTCTCAGAGCGCGGGCCACCTGCCGCAATGCCGTAGACGCTACAGCTAGAGGCAAAGACAAAGTTTTTGACACCGGCTGCGGCCGCGGCCTTGGCGATAGAGACCACGCAGCCCTGATTGATGTCAAAGGTCACGGCTTCGAACTGATTGCCCATCGGATCGTTCGAGATGGCGGCCAGTTCGACCACGGCGTCATAGCCGCTCAGGCGCTCTGCCGACAGGGTGCGGACATCGCCGTAAAACTGCTCATCCAGAGCCCGCTCCGGTAAGGTCACACTGCCGGTCAGGCAATGGGCAAAATAGGCATTGTCAAAACCATGCAGGATGGCATCGGGATGAGTGGCGCGTAAGTGGCGTACTACGGTGGGCCCGACATAACCCATGTTTCCGGCAATTAAAATTCTCATTGGCAGCCGCCCCTTTGCGCCCGATTGGAAATCTATCTTAAATGGATCGTTTCGTAACACCGATGTGACACGAAACTTCTGATTTATATGCAATGCAATACTCATACCTGACATGAGGCCAAATGCTTCAGAAAAACTTAAATATCAGCCTTAAGAATTGGTATCTGCGTATTTTCCAAACTAAAGCCTTCAGGTCTCAAAACGCATACCCGCCACATGGGCGGCCAAAGCCAGCGCCGACGTCATACCGGGGCTTTCGATGCCCAGCAGGTTGATAAGCCCGCTGATGCCGTGACTTTGCGGCCCTTCGATGCGAAAATCTGGCATGGGTTGATCGGGCGCGTGTATCTTAGGCCTGATCCCGGCATAGTCGGGTATCAGTGCCCCGTTCGGCAGGTTTGGCCAGTAACGTCTGATGGCGGCGGCAAAAACCTCCGCGCGGGCGGGATCAACCTTCAGATCCTGATCATGGGCCACCCATTCAACGTCCGGGCCAAACCTTACCCGTCCGCTTAAGTCAATCGTCGCATGAACCCCAAGACCGGCGGCTTCCGGCATCGGGTAGACCAGCCGCTTAAAGGGTGAGCGACCTGTCAGGGAAAAGTAATTGCCCTTTGCAAAGTATTGAGGGCAGGGCGGGGCATAGGCGCTCAAGTCCTGCAACAGACGCGGCGCACCGTGTCCGGCGGCATTGATCACCCTGCGCGCCCTAAGCGTCATCGGATCGGCCCCGCCGGTCTCAAGCACAAACCCATTGGCCTCAACGGCCCAACTTACGACGGGGGTGCCGCACACCAGCGTGCCGTCGGCATTTTCAAAATCCCCTAGCAGGGCCAGCATAAACCCATGCACATCAATAATGCCGGTGGAAGGTGACAGGTAACCGCCTACGCACGTCACTTCTGGTTCCAGCGTATGAGCTTCATCTGCGGATAGCCGGATCAGGTCATGTACGCCGCTTAAGCGGGCGTTTTCGGCGATGGCTTCGAGTTTGGGCAGTTCCGCCTCGGTGGTCGCCACCAGCAGCTTACCGCAGGGGTTAAACTCAATGTTGCGGCTTTTGGCATAGTCATAAAGCTGTGTGCGACCGTCACGGCATAGCCGGGCTTTGAGGGAGCCGGGCGGGTAATAGATCCCGGCATGGATGACTTCGCTGTTGCGCGAGGAGGTCTGGGTGCCAAAGCTATCTTCGGCTTCCAAAATAAGGGTTTCACGCCCATTCAGTGCAAGTGCCCGCGCCACAGCCAGGCCTATAACGCCGGCGCCGATCACAACTGTATCCACCTGAGTCATTGGTCATTCAGCCTGAGCGGTTGTGTCAGAGGCGGATGGGGGCGTGCGGCGGGGCAGAATCTTGGGAAACGGTGCCAGCACCGTGGTGTTTGAGGGAACATCGCTGAGGATCACCGCATTAGGGCCAATATTAACGTCACTGCCAATGGTGACCTTGCCAATAATCATGACACCGGCACCGATATCAACCCGGTCGCCGATGATGGGCCCTGTATCTTCTACAGGCGTACCGCGGGAGATGCCGCCGATGCCGAGGGTGGCACCCTGCCGGATCACGCAATCGTCGCCAATCGTCGCGTATTCATGGATGACGATGCCATGCTGGTGACCGATCTCAAAGCGTCGGCCAATCCGGCATTTGTAAGAGATTTCTATACCATAGTGATTGCGAACATGCCGGAACATGAGCAGATGTAGCAGCGAGAATACCATACGCACAGGCTTTGATCCGCGGCTTCGGGCCCAGGTTCCAAATCTGTAAACGGCTAACGCCCGAAAGCCGGGGCGGGTCCAGTCACGATGATGCTGCCTGAAGTCTTCTTTGAGTAAGTCTCGTAAGCCGACCGCTTCAATTAGTGGGTTTTCCCAACGCCTCATATCGTGTCGCACCCTTCCGTATTAGGTGAAATTTTATACAATGTTTACACATGAATAAATGACTATATTGCTGCTGTTGAAGCGATGATCAGGGCGTCCTATTATAGGTTCAGAGGTAACATCCAGGGGTAAACTTCGTCGAACTTACGCGCCATGAAATGCCAGCCCTCCTGCATATGAAAATAGATATCATGTGTGATGATTTCCGGGTTTGACTGCCCGGGCAGCCAGTACGCAGACGTGGGGGCGGCATCCTCAGCTTTCAAATCCAGATGGACGAATAAGGTTTGGAAAAACATTTCGTCAGCAAACGCCGAGAACGCGAACGCCTTAAGGTACCAAGGGTTCTTTTCAATATAGCTGAGCATCTTGCCCACTGTATCACGGCTCAATAACCACCAGGCTGAACCGCCAAAGGGTATGAGCCCCCGTAATAGATTGTCCATGTTGCGAGGCGGCGAGAACCTTCGCAACCGTGCGCGAATGGACGATTGAGGGGCAATAACGGGAAGGTCGCGAAAATGCCAGCGATTGAGCCGGTCCAGTGGCTTGTGCCATTGTGGCATGGGCAAAACCTGTATAAAATTTCCAAACGCCTTGTCCGCGAGATGATCGCGAATGTATGCGTCACTTTTGAGGGGGAAATCCTGACCGCTCATTAGATAAAAGTGGGTATTTTTCGAATTGGCGTAGGCTGTTTTGAGCAATAGCAAAGTGGCCTCTACCATACTGAATCCGGACCACCTCACCGTGAGCCGAGAATCTAAAAACAGAGATTTATCAATAACGTCATGAAATTTTGTAATGTTTGAAGTCCGGTTTACATGAATGTAAATCGACCACATTCCGGTGACGGACAGCCGGTCCACCAAGGTTTTGAGCAAATCTGGTTTATGATGTGCCCTTATGATAGCGGCGATCTTCATGGTGCCTTATCGTAAGTTATAATAGTCCTTAAATATTTACCATTGTTATGCATTTTCCTAAATGTAGCAATCGTTTGTCCGATTATAATATTATAAAAAAAGGCGCTATACCCATTAACTGTTGGCGGGATGGTTAACAATATTTTCAAGGACGAACTTAGCATGACCAATATTGGTATAGCGAATTTTCACCCCACGAGCGTGTAATTGCTTACCTACAACGCCAACTATCAGGTTACCCAATCCACTGATGACAAGGGGCGGATAACTAAATTTACTCGCAACACCAAGGGCCAAGTTACTCAGACTATTGAAGGTTTTGGTACACCATCTGCGCGGACCACCAATACGACGTGGAGTACGGTTTTCGATCTGCCCACTCAGGTAATCCAAACCTTGGGAGTAGCAAGTACGAACCCGACCCAGTTGGCTTATGACAAGGTCAGCAACCTGAAACAGACGGTCGATGGGCGTGGCAAGACCTGGCAGAATAGTTTCGATCCTTTGAACCGGATTATAGAGGCCGCCAATCCGGACAGCGAGACGGTCAAATATGGCTAAACCACTATCGCTTTTGAATCGTGGCTTCCGCCAGTCCGTCGCGTTGGTTCTTGGCGATATAGGCTTTGGCCACAACGTCGAATGTGTTGGCGGCGCTGATTTCAGCAGTGTGCTTATCGACGCGTTTCTGTTCAGCAGGGTCAACGCCGTTGGAAAGCATGCGCCGGGCTTCGTCCCGCCGCTCTCTAACTTGTTTCAGGCTGACCTCCGGGTACGCTCCGAGAGAGAGTTTTTTCCCAGCGCACGCCTTGTTTCTGAATTTCAGCTTCCATAATCGTCCACCCGAAGGTGTGGCGAGAAGATAGAGGGCCCTTTTCGTCGGTGAGTTTGTAGGGCTTTGCCATCGGCTTGGCATTACGCAACGCGATATCGGTGAGTGCCATTTGGGGGCCTTTCATTTTCGCAATTTGCAAAGGCCCCCACGGAGGCCCCCAAATTCGCCAAAATGCAGGCGGACGAGGGCGGACGCTAGTGGCCACCTAACGCCTAAAGTAACAGATTTTGTTGGATTTTTCAACCTTGCTCGGATTTTGCTGGACAAGGTAGTGGTGCCGCATAGGTGACTCGAACACCTGACCCCCGCATTACGAATGCGGTGCTCTACCAGCTGAGCTAATGCGGCACGTTGCGCAGGCGGGGAATAAAAAGAAACGCCCCGGCCAGTCGACAGGGGCGTTTCTTTACACATGACCGTGGTCTTTGCCAAGGCCGCAGCGCTCATTTTTATCGGGATTTCTTATTTGGTTTTGGCAGGTGCCCGTTTCGCGCGCGGTTTGGGAGCCGGGACCGGCGGTGCCTCCGCATCATCGCCGCGCAGGGCGTCATCATAGATACCCGGATCATCCGGCAGGGGCACGAAGGTCGCCGCCTTTTGTGCCGCCTTGACGAACGGCATGGACGGCATATAGCGCGACACCAGATCGGGTAGCTCGGACAGGGTGCGTTCATCCCGCTCAAAGCGTGGATGCACCAGCGTGCCTTTTTCGGCATAGCTTAACACCAGTTGCGCCCAGTCAGCGGGCGAATAGGCAAAGGCCTTGCCCTCTGGATCAAGGTCGGACCAGTCCGGCTCGGCCTTGACCAGAGACGCCTTGGCGACCCAGTTGCGGGCCCCGTCCATGTCCTGAAGCCCCAGGCACGCCTTGGCCATCAGGCCGCACACCCGCCGGGTCACCACCTCTTCGGCCAGATCGGGTTCTAAGGCTGCCATGGCCGTGCGGATATCGGCCTTGGTGTGGGTCATCAGGGCGCGCTCTAAGTTAAGCAGGCGGCTTTCGCGATGGGCCGGATTGCGGTCGACCAGCCCTTGCAGACGGCGGGCACGGTCACGCGGGGTCTCGTCATTGACCAGATCGCGGTACGCCAGCCAGATCGCCGGATGGGGCTGGGCGGCATAGGCGGCCTCAAGCACATCTTCGGCCCGACCCAGCTTATTGTGGGCGGCCAGCAGACGACCGGCCATGATGGCGGCGGGGGCGAACTGCGGCTGGAGCTTGGCGGCGCGCACGGCGTAATCAAGCGCCTGCTCGCGGGTGGCGGTATCTGCCGCCGTTTCCATGCGGGCAGCCGACGCGGCCATCAGTGAGGCCCGCGCCCGTTCGGCATATATCGGTGAGATCAGCTTGCGGCCCAAAGCGCCTTCGATCAGGTCAAGCGCTTCGGCCCACTCCCCGGCGGTCAGGCGGGCTTCAAACAGGGTGCGAAACGCCCACATGGCCGGTTTGGTCTGGCTGTAGGCCTCTTCGGCCAGACGAATGGCTTCAAGGCGGTCGCCCTGCTTTTGCGCCAGAGTCATCAGCCCTTTGAGGCCCGCCAGTTTCAGTTCCGGCACGCTCAGCATGGCCGAATAGGCGGCCTTGGTGGCGACATCGTCCTGAGCGGTTTCGGCGGCCAGCGCCCCTAAGACCCGCACCAGAGGCACATTGTCGCTGAGATCAATAGCCTTGACGGCATGACGGCGGGCTTCGGCCCCGTCACCGGCGGCAATAGCGACAAAGCCCTTGCTTAAAGTATCATCAGCCTGACGGCGGCGGGCTTCAGCTTTTGCGCGGGCCTGACGCTGCGGGGAACGCGACAGCCACAGGGCCAGATTCCAGAAGCAGACGGCGGTCAGGGCCAGAAAACCGATCAGGATAATGGCGGCGGTCGCCGACGTATCAACGCGGTAACCCATCCAGATCAGGCTGGCCGTGCCTGCTTCGCCGGCCGCCCCAATCCCCAAGGTGACCAGAACCGTAATGGCCAGAAGAATGAGAAAGGTTCTGATCACAGGGTGCCTCCGGGGATTGCGGCTGCTGAGGTTTGCGGCGCGGTCGCGGACAATTGCTTAAGGGCGGTCTCACTGATCCGGCGGGTGGTCGCATCAATCAACAGGCGGGCGCGGGCCTGATCCAGCCACGGCGACAGGGCGTGCTGGGCCGGGGTGGGCAGGGCGTCGATATGGGTCATGGCACCGCTCAGATCCCCCTGATTGAGCCGCAGTTCGGCGCGGCGCAAGGTGGCATCGACATCACTGCCTTCGACGCGGTTAAGGGGACGGATGGAGATCACAGAGCCAATAGCATCCAGCACGCCGCTCCAGATGGTGTTGCGGTCTTCGGGGGCCTTGACCGTGGCGTGGGCCTTGGCGGCATAGGCCGGGAATTCGATGGCCAGCGCCGCTTCGGACATGACACCCTTGTCGGCATGGGGGCGTAAGGCGGCCAGTGGTGACGGGTCGGTCAGGGTCCGCTCCGCCGCCGTCAATTGGGCGGAAAACGGCTGGGCGCTGCGGGCGGCTAGTTGCAGGGCGGTGGCAGCCTCAACGGCGGCGGCGGCAGAGGTCACTTCACGCTGGCGGGCTTCGAGTTCATCAATGCGCTGCGACAGGCGCGCCAAAGCTGAGGGGTCGCTGTAGACCGGGGCGGCAGGGGCATCGAGGGGCGCTGGAGTGGTTTGGGTAGTCGTGGGGTTGACCGCAGGCGTGGGGGCCTTAAGTGCCTGAACCTGGGCGCGCAATTCGGCGATCGCTGCCTGAGTTTGAACATCGGTCGCGGGGGCGGATTTGCCCCCCACATCCTTGAATATGCCCAGCCCCATGAACACAAAGGCCGCGACAATGAACAGCAGCGGTATGGCGATGGCGATCATCAGTGGCGTGCGCGCCCATTTTTCTTTCAGGACGGCGCGGCTGTTCTGATTGGCCGCATCAGGCCCCGTGGGCAACATAGCATCAACTGGCGGAGTATCTGGGTCAGTCATCAAGGCTTCGCGTATCTTTAAAGGGTTAGAGCGTTTTCCCAATAAGTGTCTTCACTTATTGGATAAGAAAGAGCGACCAAACAAATATTTAGAGCATATTTCGGATCAATTTGATCGAAATATGCTCTAACGCGGGATATCGCTCAGGAGCATAAGCATAGAGGCTTCGTCTGGGAACTGCGAAATCAGTAGTTTAGGCGAATTTTCAGACACATTTTCGCGTTCAATGGCACTGTGGCTATCCGAGGGAGGGTTTAGGCCAGTTTTAAGTACCTCAGCGCAGGCTTTGGAAATGGCTATAAACGTCAGGCGTTTTGCGGTGTCAGGGCCTGTTTTTGTGCGCAGCATTTCACCGATGAACCGTGCCGCTTTTGCGGAATGCAGCAGGATAATATCTATGTCGTCTATGGCGTTCAGAGCTGCATGGGGCGTGATCGTGATGGTGCGGTAAAGCGGTAATTCGTGGGCGCTAATGCCTGCGTCAGTCAACCACTGCGTCAGGGGGGCGGCGGGGGTTTCGGGGGCGCAGACGATCACGGCCTGCGGCCTGTGCTGACAGATCAATTCAAACACAGCGCGTCCGTCACCCGCCGCACTCAGCACCGTAGAGAAACCCTGATCGCGGGCCGCATCGGCGGTAGCGTCACCAACGCAAAACGTCGTCGCAGTGCGTAAGGTATAGGTTTTGGCGAATATCTCAACCGCGCTGCGGCTGGTGAAGGCTATGGCGTCAGTCACATCAGGTAGGGGCGGAGTCGGCAGGCGCTCAACCTTGAGCACCGGGTCAATCAGGGCTTCAAACCCCAACGCCTCAACCGCGGCGGCGGTCTTGTGCGCCCGGTTAGCCGTCCGCGTGACCCATACCTTCATGGCCTAACCCAGATACTGAATGAGATCGTCACCGGCTTCCTCGCGGATTTCGTGCCCCAACCGGAGCCCTAAAGTGCGCGCACTTTCGACCGTCGGGTTGGCCAGTTTCGCCCGCCTTTGCCAGCGGGTTGTGCCATCGGCGCTTAAGGCCTCAGTGAACAGGGTCAGGGTATGGTCATCACTGAGTTTGGCATAGGCACCCACCGCCGTGCGGCAGGAGGCTTCGAGTGCCTCCAGCGCCCCACGCTCGGCCGAGATGCAGATATGGGTCGGGACATGGTGCAGTTTTCGGATCCAGTCCTGATCGATATCGGCGGTGCGGCACTGCACCGCCAAGGCGCCCTGACCAGGGGCGCAGGCGAACTGATCGGGATCGATATAGGATTTGATGTGGTGCGACAGGCTGAGACGATTAAGTCCCGCCGCCGCCAAAAGGATAGCGTCGCAGTCCCCGGCCTCTAGCTTTTTCAGGCGGGTATCGACATTGCCGCGCAACATGACGACCTCGATATCGGGTCGCACATGAAGCGCCTGAGCTTGCCGTCTCAGGCTGGCCGTGCCGAGTTTCGCACCGGCGGGCATATCCATCAGGCTTTGATATTTCACGCTGACAAAGGCGTCGCGCGGGTCTTCGCGTACCGGAAAGACGGCGATGCTTAAGCCCTCAACCTCATTGGCCGGCATGTCTTTGAGCGAATGGACGGCGACATCGATATCACCGCGCAGCAGGGCATCTTCGATTTCCTTGGTGAACAACTGCTTGCCACCGGCCTCGATCAGGCGGCGATCCTGAATGCGGTCGCCCTGGGTCGAAATGATGGTAAGCGGCGCAATCTCATCGGCGCGGGCCACATCTTCGCCTAACGCCGCGACAATCTGACGCTGGACGAGTGCGCATTGCGTGGTGGCCAGTTTGGAGCCGCGGGTGCCGATTTTCAGTCGTATCATGGAATCTTAAACTCAAAAAAGCTGGCAAAACGCTTGACGCACGCCCATCTGACGGGAAAGACAGTGGCCAATCTATAATATGTACCCCGTTACAAGAGCCTTATGACCTTAGCAATCTCCGATCCATCGCAAAAGCCCGCACCGGATGATGACCTGTGCGTATTAGGCGTGGAATCAAGCTGCGATGAGACCGCCGTGTCGGTGGTGCGTAAGCGCGGCGGGCAGGTCGAGGTCTTATCGTCGGTCATTCATTCGCAGATCGCCGCCCACGCGGTTTATGGCGGAGTCGTGCCGGAAATCGCCGCCCGCTCCCATGTCGAAACCATCGATGACCTGTGCCGCCGGGCGCTGAGTGAGGCCAAGACCAAAGGCTTTGATGAGGCCGAGCTTGATGCGGTGGCCGCCACCGCAGGCCCCGGTCTGATCGGCGGGGTGATGGTGGGGCTGTCGTTTGCCAAAGGTTTTGCGCTGGCGCGGGGTTTGCCGCTGATCGGGGTCAATCATCTGGAGGGCCACGCCTTGTCGCCGCTTTTGGCCGAGCCGGTCGCGTTTCCCTATCTGCTGCTGCTGGTTTCGGGTGGTCATTGTCAGTTGCTCAACGTGCGCGGTATCGGCGATTATCAGCGCCTTGGCACCACCATTGATGACGCGGCCGGTGAAGCTTTTGATAAGATCGCCAAGGTTCTGGGGCTGGGCTATCCCGGCGGGCCGGCGCTGGAGGCATGTGCGGCGGATGGCGATGCCACGCGATTTACCCTGCCGCGCGCACTTCTGGGCCGCAAGGATTGCGATTTCTCATTTTCGGGCCTGAAAACTGCCGCCGCCAAGGTCGCCACCGATCAGGTTAAAACCCCGCAGGACCGGTCCGATCTGTGTGCCTCGGTACAAGCCGCGATTGCGCGGCAATTGTGTGAGCGCTCGGAACGGGCCATGACGGCCTTCGCACACGGGGACGGCAAACCGGCCTTTGTGGTGGCAGGTGGTGTGGCGGCCAACAAAACTGTGCGGGCTGAACTCACTAAACTTGCGGATAAGCATGGCTTTCGGTTCGTCGCCCCGCCGATGGCCTATTGCACCGACAACGCGGCTATGATTGCCTTGGCCGGACTGGAACGGTTCAGCCTGATGGATGCGGCTGAACGTGCTGACATGATGGGATCAATGGCCACGGTGGCGCGGCCGCGCTGGCCGCTGGATGAGGCGGCGGCGGCATCATCGCCCGTCCATAAGGTAAGCGGTCGCAAGGGAGCGAAAGCGTGAAGAAACTTAAATTAGCCGATCATTTTGATCGAGTTGGCGTTATAGGCGCCGGGGCGTGGGGGACGGCCTTGGCGCAGGTCTGTGCGCGTGCCGGTCGCGAGGTGATCTTGCAGGCTCGCGAAGCTGAGGTGGTGGAATCGATCAACACGGCCCAACGCAATGAGATTTACCTGAAAGGCATCGACCTGTTGCCGCAGGTCAGAGCGACCGCCAACCTTTCTGATCTGGCAGAGTGTGAATTGATACTGGCGGTGCCGCCGGCCCAGCATATGCGGTCGACCTTAAACGCTCTGGCCCCGTTCATCAGCGATGGTGTGCCGATCGTGCTGTGCGCCAAAGGGGTCGAGCGCGGCACGGACGCATTGATGAACGAAGTGCTGGCGGAGACCCTGCCCAATGCGAGGCCCGCCGTCCTGTCGGGGCCGAGTTTTGCCGCCGAAGTGGCGCGGGGGTTACCGGCGGCGGTGACCCTGGCCTGTCCCGATGTCGATCTGGGGGCGCAGATTATTCACACCCTGGCGACGCCGACCTTCAGGCCTTACCATTCCGACGACATGATTGGCGCGGAAGCGGCGGGCGCGCTGAAAAATGTGCTGGCGATTGCCTGCGGTATTTCCGAAGGGCGCGGACTGGGGCGGAATGCCCATGCCGCCCTGATCACGCGCGGCTTTGCCGAGATTTTGCGCTTTGCCGTGGCTTTGGGGGCGAAAAAGGAAACCGTGGCGGGGCTGTGCGGGCTGGGTGATCTGGTGCTGACCTGCTCGTCACCGCAGTCGCGCAATATGAGTGTCGGGTTGGCGCTGGGCGGTGGTCAGACGCTTGAGCAGGCCCTGGCCGGTAAGGTCTCAGTCGCCGAAGGGGTCGAATCCGCCCCTGCCGTGGTGCATCTGGCGAAAAAGCTGGGGGTCGAACTGCCGATCTGCGAGGCGGTGGCGGCGATTCTGGCTGGTGAGGCGGGGGTCGAGGACACGGTTTCGGCCCTGATGTCGCGCCCGCTCAAGTTCGAGAGTGCAATATAGTTACCTCACTCTGAAATCTTTGATTTCAGAGTTGTTTTCAGTGACACCCACAGCCGATATGCAGGGCGGCGGCGAAGGCCTTGGCTAGTCGCTCCGGCGCGTCGTTATCATACTTTAAGTACAGATCTGGCTCGATCAGTTCCAGTTCCATCAGGCAGAACCGGTTTTGCTCATCGCGCACCATATCGACGCGGGCATAGAGCACGCTATCGCGGCCCACAAACTCAAGCGCATCATGGGCCAGTTGCAGGGCTGCCTCCGGCGGGGTTTCAACCCGCAGATGGGCGTCATAATCAGGCTGTGAGCGGAAATCGCCAGCCTTGGGCGTTTTCAGGACGGCATGAGAAAAGTCGCCGCCGAAAAACAGCAAAGACCATTCGCCCTGGGTCTGAATAGCCCGCATCAGGGGCTGGATCATGGCCTCAGATTGCGGGGCATCTGCAGGCACATCAGCCCCTTCCCAGATCAGAGTGTTTTTAGCACCGGCTGACACTACGGGTTTAAGCACCAAAGCGTCCTGGCCGAAATCAGCCCGCGCGGCGGCCATATTTTCCGGCGTTACCTGATCAACAAAGGCGGTCGGAATGGTGCGCACACCGGCCTGCGCCAGATCACGCAGGTACCGCTTATCAACATTCCAGGCCACGATCTCGGCGGGGTTCAGAAAACGGTGACCTTTGGCCTTGATCTGGGCCAGGGCACGTCTGAAATCATCCGGCGCATTGTGATAGCCCCATGCCACCAGTGGACAGATCAGATCATAGGGCGTGATGACCGGCTCAGACCACGGTTGATCGAATACATCCAGATCAAGGTCATACAGCGCTGCCCGCAGGGCCTCCAGCACATAGGGCCAGCGCCCGTGGTGGGACGGGTGGTCAGGGTTTGGGGTCAGGATCAATAAAGACTTGCTCATGAGGCGTTTTATGCGCATGAGGGAAGCGAAAATCAAACGGATATTATCACATGACTGCACCCTATGATGTCACCGCCGTCGGCCACGCCATTGTCGATGTTCTGGCCCCCGCCGATGACGCGTTTCTGACCGCACAAAATCTGGCCAAAGGGGCGATGACCCTGATCGACCAGGATCGCGCCTTAAGCCTTTACGGCGTCATGGCGCAGGCGGAACTGGCCTCAGGCGGATCGGCCGGCAATACTATCGCCGGGGCGGCGTCGCTGGGCGGCAAATGTGGCTATATCGGTAAGGTCGCCGATGACGAACTGGGTAAGGTCTTCCGCCACGATATGAAGGCGCAGGGCGTACAGTTTGACACGGCGGTGTTTGATGGCGATATCGCCACGGGGCGTTGCCTTATCAATATCACCCCGGACGCTCAGCGCACCATGGCGACGTTTTTAGGGGCTGCGGCGAAAGTCGGCCCTGCCGATGTTGATCCGGCGCTGATTCAGGCCTCAAACATTGTCTACCTCGAAGGCTATCTGTTCGATACGCCAACCGGGCGCGAGGCTTTTGTCAAGGCGTCCGAACTGGCGCGCGCGGCAGGCCGTAAAACGGCGATCACCATGTCAGATAGCTTTGTGGTTGATCGTTGGCGCGCGGATTTGCTGCCGTTCATTGACCAGCACATCGACATCGTGTTCGCGAACGAATCCGAATTGCTGGCCATGTATGAAACCGATGATTTCTTCGCGGCCCAGACTGCTCTGCGGGGCAAGGTAGATCTGGCCTTTGTGACCCGCTCGGATCAGGGTTCGGTGATTCTGACCAAGGATGACACGGTTCTGGTGCCGGTGTTTGATGTCGATAGTCTGGTCGATACGACCGGTGCCGGTGATCAGTATGCGGCGGGGGCGATGTTTGGCCTGTCGCGTGGGCTTGATCTTTATACCTGCGGGCGGTTGGGGGCTATGGCGGCGGCTGAGGTCATTGGCCACTATGGCCCGCGGCCGCTGGTGTCGCTTAAGGATTTAGCCGGACAGTACGGACTGCTTTAAGAACTCCCCCTGTTGCAGGGGGAGCTTTCAATTAAGCTTTGCTTAAATGAAAGAGGGGGTAAACTTGCGACCGTTAACCCCACCGTTGGGGGTGGCTCGTTGCCCCCCTCCGTCACGTCGCTAAAGCGCCGCGCCACCTCCCCCGGCACGCCGGGGGAGTATAAATTTAGGCTCTCTTAAACTTGCGGAGAAAAGTACACTGAGCGGAGCGAAGGACTTTTCTCCGAGGCCCTATATCATCGCCGGAATAACCCGGTCGGGCGGACGGTGGCCGTCCTGAAGGGTCTTGATATTCAGGATCACCCGGTCGCCCATGTCCTGACGGGCTTCGATGGTTGATGACGCCATGTGTGGCAGCAGCACCGCATTGGGCAGGCCGAACAGTTCCGGATTAATCCCCGGCAGGCGCTCATAGACATCAAGGCCGACGCCGGCGATCTTATGTTCGCGCAGCAGATGGGCCAGCGCCGTCTCATCGATAATCTCACCGCGCGCCGTGTTGACGATGATAGCGTTGGGCGACAACAGCCCCAACCGTTCGGCGTTCAGCAGATGAAACGTCTCCGGCGTGCGCGGGCAATTGACCGAGACCACATCCATGCGCGGCAGCATGTCGTCGAGATTGTCCCAGTAGGTCGCACCAATTTCCTCGGCGATGCGGGCGCTGACCGGCTTGCGGTTATGGTAATGGACGCTCATGCCAAAAGCCTTGGCGCGGCGAGCCAGCGCCTGACCGATGCGGCCCATGCCGATAATGCCCAGTCGTTTGCCATAGATGCGCCGACCCATCATGAAGGTCGGCGACCATTCGGAAAACTCACCGCGCTGAACCGTTTCGGCGCCTTCGACGAAGCGGCGCGCCACGGCGAGTATCAGGCCCATGGTCATCTCGGCGGTGTCTTCGGTCAGGACGCCGGGGGTGTTGGTGATGATGATGCCTTTGTCGGCGGCGCTCTGGATATCGATATGGTCATAGCCGACGCCGAAATTAGCGACCATTTTGAGCGGTTCACCGGCGGCGGCAAAAAAATCGGCATCGATCTGATCATTGATGGATGAGATGATCACTTCGGCGGATTGTGCCGCCTCCAGCAGCTTTTCGCGCGGCATGGGGCGCTTGTCCGGGCACAGGGTCGTGTCGAACAGTTCGCGCAGGCGCGTTTCCACACTGTCGGGCAGTTTGACGGTGACGAAGACTTTAAGCTTTTTGGCGCTCATGATGAGGTCTTGTGGCTCCGGTGGTAGTCGCAAGCAATGGCCGAAGTCATCCGGTGGCGGGTTATTATGATTATGTTAACCAAATCTGAACCTGCGGCCGTTAAATCTGACCGAAGCCCCAATGACCCATCGTTGCGTAAACTTCTGCTACAGTCCTTAATCAATCTTACCCCGCCCGTCGAGACTTAAGCGTGCAAAACCTGCTATTTCGCAAGAAAATCAACCGGATGTTGGCTGTGGCGGCGATTTTTATGCTGGCGAGCCTATCCGGCGGTCTGGCTCTGGCCGATGATAGCGCTGTCACAACTGATACGCCGTCGGGCAATCCGGTGCCGCGCTGGGGCATTATGCGATCTAACAAGATCTATACACGCGCCGGGCCGTCCAAAGATCATAAAATCCTGTGGGCTTACCGCGTCAAAGGCCTGCCGGTGCAGATTATATCTGAGACCCGCGAATGGCGGCTGATTTGCGATCCGGACGGCAATACCGGCTGGGTGGCGGCCAATCTGTTGTCGGGTAAGACCAATGCCCTGACGCCGGAGGGCCATAAGCTGGAACTCAAGGCCTCGCCTAAGTCAGAGTCCCGTACCAAGGCGATTATCCGGCCACGCGCTCTGGCGTCGCTGGATAAGTGCAAGGACGGCTGGTGCCGGATTTCGGTCGGGTCTGAGCGCGGCTGGGTGCCCCAGGACAGCCTGTGGGGCACGCAAACCCAGCCGGTCTGTAAGCGGCCCGATCCCTTTGCCGCCCGCTAGATCACTATGATTTTAAATAAAAACCATAGTGATCCAGCTTTACTTTAGTCCCTCGCCGGGCGGGGGCATCCGCCCCCTTGGCCGCGCCGCTGGTGGCGGCTTGAGCGGGAATTGTAAGTTGCCACTTACTAAAAAGGGTTGAGACGACGCGCGCGGTCGTGTAACGCATCATTTCGTGTTCTTACAAACCTGAGCGGTTCGCCCTCAACCTGTGATGCAGGTGCGGTGCCGCCCCCGGAGTCTTATTGCCGTATGTCCGATCGTCCTTCGTCGTTTGATTATGAAGCTTTGCTGGCCTGTGGCCGTGGTGAGATGTACGGGCATGGTAATGCGCAGCTTCCGGCGCCGCCGATGCTGATGATGGATCGCATCACCCTGATCACCAAAGACGGCGGGGCGTTCAATAAGGGCTATATCGAAGCGGAACTGGATATCACGCCGGAACAATGGTTCTTTGCCTGTCACTTTTTGGGCGATCCGGTCATGCCGGGCTGTTTGGGCCTTGATGCCATGTGGCAACTGGTTGGTTTCTTCCTCGGCTGGTCGGGCCATCCGGGCCGTGGCCGCGCCCTGGGCGTAGGCGACGTGAAATTTACCGGACAGGTGACGCCAGCCATTAAAAAAGTGACCTATAAGATTGATATGAAGCGCGTCATGGCCGGTAAGCTGATCATGGGTATTGGCGACGGCTCGGTCTATGCCGACGACAAACTGATCTACAGCGCGTCGGGCCTGCGGGTCGGTCTGTTTGACGCCAAAGATCTGGTATAATTTGCTTATTAACCCTCAAACTGAGCATTGATTTAGGATCAGCGAGGATAATTGAATATGCGTAGAGTCGTCGTAACGGGTGTTGGGATTGTGTCCTCCATTGGTACGGGTGCTGATGAGGTCACCGCATCTTTGCGTGAAGCCCGCTCCGGTATCATAGCCGCTCCGGAATATAAGGATCGCGGCTTTAAGTGTCAGGTTCATGCCGCCCCAAAGATCGGCGACTGGACGCAATTGATCGATCGTCGCGCTGCCCGCTTTCTGTCGCCGGGTCTGGCCTATGGCCATATCGCGATGGATCAAGCCATTGCGATGGCGGGTCTTGAAGAAAAAGACATTTCCAATGACCGCACCGGCATTATTTTCGGTGCCGGTGGCCCGTCAACCAGCGCGATCGTCGAAGCCGCTGATATCACCCGCGAAAAGGGCTCGCCCAAGCGCATCGGGCCGTTCGCGGTGCCCAAAGCCATGTGCTCTGGCCCGTCGGGCGTGCTGGCGACCTGGTTTAAAATCCGCGGCGTCAACTATTCGATCTCATCAGCCTGCGCTACCTCTGTGCATTGCATAGGTGCTGCGGCCGAGCAGATCGCCTGGGGCAAGCAGGACGTAATGTTTGCCGGCGGCACCGAAGAACTGGACTGGACGCTATCCAACCTGTTTGACGCTATGGGCGCCATGTCGAGCGGTTATAACGACACCCCTTCGGTCGCGTCGCGTGCCTATGATAAAAACCGCGACGGCTTTGTGATCGCCGGGGGGGCCGGTATGCTGGTGCTCGAAGAATATGAGCACGCCAAGGCGCGCGGTGCCGATATCTGGGCTGAAATCGTCGGCTATGCCGCCAATTCCGACGGCTATGATATGGTGGCCCCAAGCGGCGAAGGCGCTGAGCGCTGCATGAAGATGGCGCTGGACATGGCGGGTGGCCGTAAGATCGACTACCTCAACCCGCATGGCACCTCGACACCGATTGGCGATGAGCGTGAAATCGGCGCGATCAAAAACGTGTTCGGTGAGGCCATGCCGCTGATCTCCTCGACCAAGTCTCTGACGGGCCATAGTCTGGGGGCGGCAGGGGCGCAGGAAGCGATCTATTGCCTGCTGATGATGCGCTCATCGTTTGCGACCAAATCGGCCCATATCGATGAGATTGATCCGGCGTTTGAAGGCCTGCCGATCTTACGCGAACGTCGTGACGGTGCGCTGGAGTCGATCATGTCGAACTCGTTTGGCTTTGGCGGTACCAACGGGTCGTTGATCCTGTCGCAGGCCGATCTGTAATTATAATTCAAAGGTTTATACATGTCTGAAGATGGCTGGAAATTCCCCAAGGGCGACCTGATGAAGGGCAAAAAGGGCCTGGTCATGGGCGTGGCCAATGACAAGTCCATCGCCTGGGGCATTGCCTCGCAACTGGCAGCGCAAGGCGCCGACATGGCGTTTTCCTACATGGGCGACAGCCTGCTGCGCCGGGTTGAGCCTTTGGCCGCTTCGATCGGCGTCAAGCACCTGATCGAATGTGACGTCACCAACGATCCCTCGATGGACGCAACCTTTGCCAAGCTTAAAGAAATCTACGGCGAGATCGATTTCGTCATCCATTCGGTGGCCTTTGCCAATAAGAACGAACTGCAAGGGTCCTTCGTTGAAAACACCACCCGCGAAGGCTTCCTGCTGGCCCTGAACGTCTCAGCGTTTTCGTTTGTGGACGTATCGCGCCGCGCCGCCGAGCTCATGCCCAACGGTGGCTCGCTGGTGACTCTGACCTATCTGGGCTCAGAGCGCGTCATCCCGAACTACAACACCATGGGCGTGGCCAAGGCGGCGCTTGAGGCCTCAACCCGCTACATCGCCCGCGACCTCGGCCCCAAGGGCATCCGCGCCAACGCCATCTCAGCCGGGGCCATGCGTACCCTGTCGCTGGCCGGCATTTCCGGTGGTCGCGGCCTGCACGCAAAGTCCGGCCAGTTCTCCCTGATGAAGGAAGAAACCTCAATGGAAGGGGTTGCTGGGGCGGCCCTGTGGCTGGCGTCCGACCTCGGTTTTTCCACGACCGGCGAAGTCATCCACGTCGATGCGGGCTTTCATGCGGTTGGTCTCCCTGAAGACATTTCTTAGGAAAATCGCGGTCTTTGCTGGATTAATACGCGGTCAGCGCTTGCGGGTATCAATCATACCCGCGTCGCTTGCCAGCTATTACTCCACTCAAATCTCACGATTTTCAGCGCGGAGTTAAAAGATGAAGTTTGGTTCCGCGCCTTCACTTGATGATATCGAATTTATGGCGCGGGCAGCTTTAAAGAGGCTGCCCGAACCGTTTGCGGGCTACCTCAAAGATGTCATCCTGATCGTTGAGGACTTTGCGGCCGAAGATCTGCTGGCCGATCTGGGCATTGAGGATCCGTTTGAACTGACTGGCCTTTATAGCGGACGACCGGCCGAGACTGAGGCGATGACCGGCGATATGCCCGCCATGATCCACCTGTTCCGCCGTCCGATCTTAGAGGAATGGATCGAGACCGGCGTGGACCTCAATCACCTTGTCAGCCATGTCCTGATCCACGAAGCCGGTCATCATTTCGGCCTGTCCGACGACGATATGGAATGGCTGGAAGCAACGCTGAAAGTTAAAACAAATCCGGCAATTTTTCCTGTGTGATCGCGGCTTTTTTCTCACGCTGTTTCAAAAGCAGATAGACAACATAGGCCCCGACCAGTTTTGACGCGGCGGCGGTCACAAGCGTCAACGGCGTAAATGTACCAGAAGCCTCAGCGCTCAAAGATGCCAACCCCCAGAACAGAGTGGTATCGAGCGGGGCGGCGACGACCGACGATATCAGCACCCGTTCGGACAAAGGCCGTTTGCTGAACGTATAGATCGCCCAGTCTACCACTTCCGACACTAAAAAGGCGGCTGCAGACGCAAAGGCAATCGCGGGGGGCGCCATCAGAAACGACACCGCCATGCCGATAAAAACGGCGACGAAAATGTGGTGACCGACTTCGCGCTGAGCGAAATCGCGCGCCACCAGAATAAAGCCGGTGACGATCGCCAGTGGTGGCCAGGCCCCGCCGTCGGGCATTGGGATCGACGGCACATGGGCGAACGACCAGTTCACAAACGGGATCAGAAAGACGTAAAAATAAGTCCACGGCGTGCGGCCGCTAAAGACCTTCTTTAAAAATTCAGCCGTGTGCATCTGTCATTCGCCCCATACTCAGAATCCGTTTAACCATGCTTGCAATATCAGGAAAAATCAAATAAGAACGTAACATGAACGAAATTATTTTACCCGTGATTCTTATCGTGGTCACGCTGGCCTTTGCGGGCGGATGGTATGTCAGCGTGGCTGACAACCGGCGTTTGCGCGCTAAAAACGAAGACCTGAACGACAGTTTGCTGTCGGCCATCGGCGAATTGGCGCAGGTCAAGGAGCGGGCACGAAACCTAGAAGACGCCAAGGCGGCGATGAGCGAGCATTTCAAGGCGGCGTCATTTCAGGCGATGGAGCAGACGGCGGACGGGTTGCTGAAACGTGCCGAAGAATCGTTTGTGGCGCGTGAAAAGCTGGCGCTGGAGCGTATGGATTCCAGCTTAAAACCGGTGTCGGAAACGCTCACGCGCTTTGAGGCTCAGGTTAAAGCCATGGAAGAAAACCGTCATAAGGACACCGGCGGTCTGAAACAACAGATCGAACATCTGATGACGGCGTCTACCGCCACGCGTGACGTGACGGCGAAGCTGGCCAATGCCTTGCGGCGCGGCGCGGGCGTTCAGGGCCGGTGGGGTGAGGAGACCCTGCGCAATGTGTTGCAGGCGGCAGGGCTTACGCGCTTTGATTTTACTGAGCAGCATAATCTTGACACCGAAGAAGGGCGTCGGCGGCCCGATGTGACCGTGAAACTGCCCGGCGGGGTGTTTGTCATTGATGCCAAGGTCAATCTGACCGCCTTTCTTGAGGCGATGGAAGCGGTTGACGATGAGGCGCGCGAAATGCACCTGATGCGCCATGCCCGCGCCCTGCAAACCCATGTCCGTGACCTGTCACAGAAAGCCTATTGGGATCAATTTAAGGACGCTTCGCCCGATTTTGTGGCCATGTTTATTCCCGGCGATGGCTTTCTGGCCTCGGCGCTGGAGCGGCTGCCGAACCTGATGAATGAAGCTATGGACCGTAAGGTCATTATTGTGACGCCCACAACCCTGTTTGCGCTGTGTAAGGCGGTGGCCTATGGCTGGCGTGTCGAAGATCAGATGAAAAACGCGCAGTCCGTGGCCGAACTGGGTCGTGAGCTTTATGCGCGCCTGTCGGTCATGGGGGGGCATGTCGCCGATCTGGGCAAGTCACTGAATACCGCGGTTGGCAAATATAATCAGTTCGTGGGATCGCTGGAGACCAAGGTTCTGACCCAGGCGCGCCGGTTCGAGGATTTAAGCGTAGACCACGAAGGCAAGACCTTGCCGGAGTTAAACCAGCTTGAAGTGCAAACTAAGCTATTGAATAAACTGGAATCGTCATCGGTGGAATGAACACCGCTTGACGTTATGCGGCGCGATCCTTATTTTTACGCTATGGCCATACGTGAAATCATAACCGTTCCTAATCCTCTGCTGAAGCAGATATCCAAGCCCGTCGAAGGCGGCGTGACGGATGCGTTGCGCACCCTGATGGATGACATGCTGGAAACCATGTACGATGCCCCCGGCATTGGCCTGGCGGCGATCCAGATCGGTGAGCCGATCCGCATCATCGTCATGGACCTTCAGGAAAACGAAGAAAAGCTGCCGCGCTATTTCGTGAACCCGGAAATTGTCTGGGCGTCGGAAGAGACGGCACCCTATGATGAGGGCTGTCTGTCGGTGCCGGAAGTCTATGATGAGGTGGAGCGTCCGGCGCGCGTCAAGATCAAGTATCTGAACTATCAGGGCGAAGAGATTATCGAAGATGCCGACGGCCTTTATGCGACCTGCATCCAGCATGAGATGGACCACCTGAACGGCGTGCTGTTTATCGACCATCTGTCCAAGCTTAAGCGCGACCGTGCTATCACCAAGGTCAAGAAGCTTAAGCGCGCTGCATAAGCCTTGATCCGCAGCACAATATATTCCAAAGAAGCGCATCTTAACGGTGCGCTTTTTGTTTTGAGGACGCGTGATGAAATTAGCTTTCATGGGAACGCCTGAGTTTGCGGTGAAGGCCCTGGCCGAACTGGTGGCGTCAGGTCATGAGGTCGTGTGCGTCTATTCTCAGCCGCCAAAGCCCAAGGGCCGTGGCCAGCAATTGTCACCGTCGCCCGTTCATGCTTTCGCCGAAAGTCTGGGCATCGAAGTGCGCACGCCCGCATCGATGAAATCGCTGGATGCCATTGCTGAGTTTCAGGCGCTGGATATCGATGCCTGTATCGTCGTCGCCTATGGTCAGATTCTGAAAAAAGCTGTGATCGATCACCCGCGTCTTGGGTGTTTTAACCTGCACGCGTCGTTACTACCGCGCTGGCGCGGCGCGGCCCCCATTCAACGCGCGATCATGGCGGGCGATGCCTATACCGGCGTGCAGGTCATGCGCATGAGTGAGGGCCTGGACGAAGGCCCGATCATATTGTCCGGACGCGTCGAAATCACTCCCGATGACACGGCCCAGACCCTGCACGATAAGCTGGCCCACACGGGTGCTGCATTGTTGCCGGTGGCGCTGGCGGCGATTGAACGGGGCGGGGCCGCGGGCACTGAGCAGGTTGGCAAGGTTACCTATGCCGCCAAGATCACGCCCGCTGAGGCGCGCATCGACTGGAACCGTTCGGCCAGAGACCTGGATTATCACATACGCGGTCTGTCGCCGTTTCCCGGTGCCTGGTGTGAGCTGGAAACGCCCAAGGGTCCGCAACGATTAAAGGTTCTGATGTCGCGGGTATCGGACATGACCACAGATCAGCCCGACGGAACCTTTGTTGGCAATGGACTTAGCATCGCGACCGGCGACGGCGTGATCGAATTGCTGCGCGTCCAACGCGAAGGCAAGGGCGCGCAGGATACGCTGTCGTTTCTGAATGGTGCGGGCTTGAAGGTCGGGGATCGTCTGAATTAATGCCGCGTTATTCCTGCCTTATTGAGTATGATGGCCGGCCCTATAAAGGCTTTCAGGCGCAAGAAAACTTGCCGACCGTGCAGGGGGTTATAGAGGCGGCGATCTTCAAATTTTCCGGTGAACGCCTGCGGCTGACGGCTGCGGGGCGGACCGATACCGGCGTCCATGCCACCGGGCAGGTGGTGACGTTTGATTTAGAGAAAACCTATCGCGGTGAGGTCGTCGCCAATGCGCTCAATGCCCACCTCATGGGGGAGCCGGTGTCGGTGCTGGAGGCCGCTAAGGTGCCAGACGATTTCTCGGCGCGGTTTTCAGCGACCGGGCGGATGTATCTGTACCGTATCCTTAATCGCCGTGCGCCGCCAGCACTTGATCTGGGGCGGGTGTGGCATGTCAAGAAACCGCTGGATGCGGTTGCCATGCAGACGGCAGCGAAAGCTCTGATCGGGCTGCATGATTTTACCACTTTCCGCCATGTAGAATGTCAGGCGAAATCGCCCATTAAGACACTGGATATTGCCCGTGTCGCCCGCGTCGGCGATGAGGTGCATCTGGTGTTTGCGTCGCGCTCATTCCTGCATCGTCAGGTGCGCTCGATGGTCGGGACGTTGGCGGAGGTCGGCATCGGGCGCTGGGATATTGACGATGTGAAGACAGCGTTAGAGGCGAAAGACCGCACGGCGTGCGGGCAGGTTGCTCCGCCGGAAGGCCTGTTCCTGACCCATGTGACCTATGAGGCGGAGCCGGATTTTGAGGGGCGCAGTTCGATATAGGGCGGGGGTAATTACCCCCTCTTTTATTTGACGTTTTCATCAAATAAAAGCTCCCCCTGCAACAGGGGGGAGTTCTTAGGCGGCGAACCGCGCGAAATATAGCTCGATCAAACGCTGATAAACGCGGGTCAGGTTTTCAAGGTCGGCAACAGGCGTAGATTCATTGACCTGATGCATGGTCTGGCCGACCAGACCAAACTCGACGACGGGGCACAGGCTGCGGATAAAGCGCGCGTCGGACGTGCCGCCGGTCGTCGATGGATCGGCGTCAGTCCCTAGAACCTCACGGATCGCGCTTAAGATCACCTCCACAAACGGCCCGCCTTCGGTCAGGAAGGCTTCACCTGATATGGTCGGTTTGAACTCGACCTGAGCTCCCGTTTTGTGCGCAAATTCATCGCACACGCCGCGCATCCAGTCGGCCAGAGATTGCCCCGAATGGGTCGGATTAAAGCGGATATTGACCCGGCCGGTGGCCTTTTGCGGGATGAGGTTGGTGGTGGCATTGCCGACATCAAAGGTGGTGATTTCAAGGTTTGACGGCAAAAACCGCTCATAGCCCTCATCCAATACCCGCGCGTTCAGCACTTGCATGATATCGACCAGTACCGGCACCGGATTGAGCGCCCGCTGTGGGTAGGCGACATGACCCTGCTTACCCGTCACGGTGATCGTGGCGTTGATCGAGCCGCGCCGACCGACCTTGATCATGTCACCTAACACTGCCGATGAGGTCGGCTCACCGACGATGCAATGATCGATAACTTCGCCCTGTGTTTTCAGCCACTCAACGACCTTGACCGTGCCATCGGTCGCCACCCCTTCTTCGTCGCCGGTGATCAGAAATGACAACGAACCGGGGGTGTTTTCAAGCCGCGCCACTGCGGCGATCCAGGCGGCAATGCCGCCCTTCATATCGACCGCACCACGTCCGGTCAGGATGCCGTCTTTGATCTCACCGGCAAAGGGATCGCAGCGCCAACCGGCGCGCTCGCCATCTGGCACCACATCGGTATGACCGGCAAAACACAGATTGGGAGAGGCCGAACCCCGCCGCGCATAGAGGTTTTCGATCTCTGCGTACTTAAGGCGCGTGCAGCTAAACCCCAGATCCTCAAGCCAGCCCTGCACCACATCCATCGCCCCTTCGTCGGCGGGGGTGACGGACGGTCGGCGGATCAGGGCTTGCGTTAACTGAACGGGATCGGTGAGACATTTCTGTGTATTTGACATGAGGCTTGGTGTAAGACCTCCGGTCATATTAGGGAAGCCGCAATGTGCGCCGGTTTCCGCCATTTTGGGACTTTTTTTGTGTCAAATCCCCCTGCCGAAATCCCGCCCGTCAATCCATCGCCGTCGCTCTACAAAGGGCCGCTGCAAATTCCGGCCTTTCGCAGTTTCCTGCTGGCGCGCTTCATTTCGGTCCTAAGCTATTCGGCTCAGTCGGCGGCGATTGCCTGGCATATCTATGAAACGGCGCGCGAGACCACCGGGGTGGGGCAATCGGCGCTCTATGTCGGGTTGATGGGCCTGTGTCAGTTTATCGCCATGTTTATCACGACCCTGCCCGCTGGTGTGGTCGTGGACAAATACGATCGCAAGAAGGTGATGGGCTTTACGATAGCAGCCCAAGCCGTGATTGCGCTTGGGTTTTTCGCCTTGGCGGTGACACCGGATTCGCCATTCTGGGCGCTGTTTGTGCTGTCGGCGTGTCTGGGGGTGACGCGCTCATTTATCGCCCCCGCCGGTTCCAGCATCGGGCCGATGATTGTGCCGCGCGACATGCTGCCCAAGGCGATCGCCATCAATTCCCTGTCGTTTCAGGTCGGCGGGGTGCTGGGGCCAGCGCTCGGGGGCATGCTGGTGGCGGCTTCGACCGGCTTTGCCTACGGCGTCAGTGCAGTGCTTTTCGTGATTGCAGGCATTATCATCCTCAACATCAAGGCCAATACCCAGCCGGACTATGCGGGCGGTTCCAAGATGGAAATGGTCAGGGAAGGCCTGAGCTACATCTGGACCAATAAGGTCGTGCTGGGGGCCTTGTCACTGGATCTGTTTGCGGTTTTGCTGGGCGGGGCGACGGCCCTGCTGCCGATTTTTGCCAAGGACGTTTTGCATGTCGGGCCGGAAGGCTACGGTATTTTACGGTCATCCGCGGCGGTAGGTGCCATGGCCACGGCGGCCTGGCTGGCGCGGCGCCCGATCCGGCGTCATGCCGGTAAGTGGATGTATGGCGGGGTAGCGATATTTGGGATTTGCACCATCATATTCGGTATTTCCCAAAGCTTTTGGGTGTCGGTCGCAGCCCTGGTGGTGCTGGGGGCGGCCGATATGGTCAGCGTCTATGTGCGCGGGACCCTGGTGCAGATCGTCACGCCGGATTACATGCGCGGGCGGGTGGCGTCGGTGTCCTACCTGTTTATCGGCGCGTCCAATGAGTTAGGAGAGTTTGAATCCGGTGTGGCCGCGCGGTTCTTAGGGCCGGTCGGGGCGGCGCTGTTTGGCGGGATCGGCTCGCTGATTGTCACCGGCGCGTGGGTCAAGCTGTTTCCGGCGTTATATAAATCCGACCAGCTATAGACCTCGCCCCAAAGTCCCTCGCTTCGGCTATGCGCCTTCGCTCAGTATACTTTGGCCGCAAACTTTCCGGGGAAGAACCCTCGGCTATGATCACAGATTTGATAAGCCGAAGATAGTTCACGTTCATAGTAACCGGGAATAGGTGCGTTCTGCGGTAAGAAGAACCCATGCCTTAGCTCCCAAGTTTGGTAACCAGCATCTGGTGTTCGGAATACAAACCGATCTGCCCCTGATGCAGAGTTGACTGTGAACCTATGCTTTAGATAGCGTTTATAGGGTTTACGCCGCTTTATAGCAAAGCGTCTGAACGATAATTTCACGGCCTATTCCGTCTCCGATAGAACTTTCCGCAGTATCTCCACCGCCTGATCTATATGGGATTTCTCAAGGATCAGCGGCGGGGACATGGCGATGATGTCACCTGTCACGCGGATCAGAAGTCCGGCATCGAAGGCTTTGTTGAACACCTCCATCGCCCGCGCGGTCGCGGCACCTGCGCGCGGTTCAAGCTCGATCCCGCCGATCAAACCCAGATTGCGGATATCAATGACATGACGGGCATCTTTTAAGGAATGGATCGCCTCCTGCCAGTAGGGGGCCATATCGGCAGCGCGCGCAAACAGGCCTTCTTCAGCATAGGTCTCTAAGGTCGCAATCCCCGCCGCACAGGCCAGAGGGTGGCCGGTATAGGTATAGCCGTGGAACAGCTCAATCGGTGTCTCACTGGTCTGCATAAAGGTGTCATAGATGCGGTTCGATACGGCGACCGCCCCCATTGGCACGGCCGCATTGGTGATGCCCTTGGCCATGCACATGATGTCGGGCCGCACGCCGAAATAGTCGGCCCCGAAGGCCGCGCCCAATCGCCCAAAGCCGGTGATGACCTCATCGAAAATCAGCAGAATGTCGTGTTTATCGCAGATTTCGCGCAGGCGTTTCAGATAGCCCTTCGGCGGCACCAGAACCCCGGTCGATCCGGCCACGGGTTCGACAATCACGGCGGCGATGGTTGAGGCGTCATGCAGGGTGATGATCCGCTCCAGCGCTTCGGCAGAGTCCAGACCATGCTCCGGTTCGCCCTTGATAAAGCGGCCAAGTTCAGGCTGATAGGTGTGGGGCAGGTGGTCAACGCCGTTCAGCAGCGGGCCAAATAATCGGTTTTTAGGGATGCCGCCGACGCTGATGCCGCCAAAGCCGACGCCGTGATAGGCCCGCTCCCGCCCGATCAGCCGCACCTTACCTGCCATGCCGCGCGCGCGCTGATAGGCCAGGGCGATCTTGAGCGCCGTATCGGCGGATTCTGACCCCGAATTGGTCAGGAACACCCGCTTGAGGTCATAGGGCAAAAGCTTGGACAGCTTATGGGTAAACTCAAAGACCTTGGGGTGGGCCATGTTGAAGGTCGGGGCGAAGTCCATCTCCGCCGCCTGCTTCTGAATGGCCTCAACGATTTTCGGACGGTTATGGCCGGCGTTGGAGCACCATATGCCCGCCGTCATATCCAGAATCTGACGCCCGTCATGGCTTTGGTAGTGCATGTCATTGGCCGACACCAACAGCCGCGGCTGGGCCTTGAACTGCCGGTTGGGGGTAAAGGGCATCCAAAAGCTGTCGAGCGCTTCGGGCGACGGCAGGTTGGGGCTGAGATTATCCATTATACGAAAAATCCCTGATGACGGGGTGGTAAAACATGTGACACTATGAGTCAGGCGGCAGGCGATTGTGATCACATCTGAACCGGTTCCGCAATCATGTTCCGCTACAGGAGATCAGTTTTGGCTGTGGAAGCGTTGAGTTCATATTTGCTAAAGGCCGACGACGCCTCCTTCCACGATCAGGTCTATGACGCCCTGGCCGAAGCCCTGACCGAAGGTGTTTTCGCGCCGGGACAGTCAGTGTCGCTGCGCACACTTGCCAGCGGGCTAAATGTATCGCCCATGCCGGTGCGCGAAGCTGTGCGCCGTCTGATCGCCGAAAAAGCGCTGGAGTTGCAGCCGTCAAATAAACGCCTGCGGGTGCCGTCCTTGTCTGAAGATCGCCTGCATCAACTGGCTAAGGCCCGCTCCTGGGTCGAGCCGGAACTGGCGGCGATCGCGGCGATCAAGGCGACGCCGGAGTTGGTCGATACGCTTAAGGAAGAAGACGATACCCTGATGGTCGCGCTCTCCAAAGGCGATGTCGAAGGCTATATGAAGGCCAATCACGCCTTTCATTTCCATATCTACAAGGCGGCTCATGCCGACCTGTTTTACGATATGGCGCGCACCCTGTGGCTGCAAACCGGGCCGTTTATGCGGGTGGTGTTCAATAAGCTCGGCACGGTGCAATTGCCTCGCGATCACCATCAGGAACTGATCGGTGCCTTTGCTGCCCGCGATGCCGACACCGCCCGCACCGCCATGGCCGAGGACATCGCAGAGGGCATGGATCTGATGGTGGAGGCGGTGAGGGTATAGGCCCTACCGCAGCAGATCCAGTAAGGTCGTTTGCTTGAGGTTAGCAACAACCTGAGCCGAGGCATTGACCGACACGGTCGCCATCTCAAGCTTGGTGTAGGCCTCGGCAAGATCGACTTTGGTGCGATCGGCCAACAGGCCCTGCAATGAGGTTGATTGGGCCGTCAACGATGTGGCGGCATTTTCGACCCGGTTCTGATAGGTGCCGTTGAGCGAGGTCGATTCCAGCACATTACTATAGGCGGTGGCAAAGCGCGACGCGATGCCGCTCAGGAAGGTCTGCTGAGCGTCATTAAGTTCACCATCCAGCGGGCCGTTAGCCGACGCGTGATAGTCATAAAGATCCTTATAGATCTGCATGACTTCGGTGCCGAGATCGCTGGCCAGCATACCGGTTTGCAGACTGGTGGTGGCGTCGATCTGGGAGCTTTTTTTAATCGTCCCGTTATCGAACGCGTCTGCGACATTGGTCAGCGCCGCCGCCTGAGCCATGGTCGAGACATTGACCGGGGCGGTGTCATCCTTGCCGCCCGCAAACAGGTACTGGCCCTGATGCTTGAAGTTCAGGCCATCGACGACAGCGGCAAAATCGGAATTGAGGGCCTGCATCATGGTGTTGGCGGTGCCGTTAGAGAGCGCATCGAGAATGGTCTGGCGCGCCCCTTCGGCCCCTTCGCCTACACGTTCCAGCGCCAGGTTCTGAGTATTGAGGCGATCGCCCACCGTCTGGTTGACGCTCAGATAGCCGTCAATGCGGGTGATTGACGACTGGTAGGAGGCCACGATTTCCGATGAGCGGCCATAGCCGCCAAGGTCGGTAGCGACCTTTTGGGTTTGAACCTGCTCATTGGCCTGATTTTGGCGTGCTTGCGCCTGCATCAGGTTCGATAAAGCATTGTTCCAGCTTTGGCCGGTTGAGATTCTCATGACTTACACCAGATTAAGCAGGATATCGTACATATCCTTAGCGGTTTGAATGACGCGGGATGAGGCGTTATAGGCCTGCTGGAACGTGGTCAGATTGACCAATTCTTCATCCAGATTGACCCCTTCGACCGAAGAGCGCCGGGCCGTGGCCTCGCTCGACAACGCTTCGGCGGAATCGCGGCGCTTTTCAGCGGAAGAGGCCAGGGTGCCGATCTGGCCGGCAAGGTCAGAGGCGTAGCGCGACAGGGACGACAGACCGACGCCGGAATAGCCGGCTTTATTAAAATTATAGGTGGCGTCGCCGATCTTGGACATCAACAGCGCGCCGTCGCCGTCGCCGCTGACCAGGGCCGATTCACCCGCCGGGGCCGACAGGTCAACCTGCGCCATCGACAGATTATAGAGATTATTGGAGATGCGGTCGCTAACGGAAAACGTGCCTATGCGGGTGGCGGGTGTGCCGCCGACGCCGAAAAATTCTGTGAGCGATGCGCCCCCGGCATTTAGGCGCGAGGACTGATCCGACAAAACACTCAGTTTGTTTGACGGGGTGCCGTAGCCGGTGAATTGCAATTCACCTTCGGATGACAGCGCAAACTGACCATAGGAGCCGACGCCGGTGGTGGTTGAATTGAGCGCAGTCAGCAGATCGCTCATCTGCGTGCCGGCCGGTATCTGGAAATCGACCTTGGCCAGAATGGAGCCATTGGCTTCGCGCAGGTCAAAGCGGATGGTATCGCCGGCGGTAAAGCCATGGTTGGAGGTCGAGGTCAGGCCGGTATCGTATTGGGTATGACCCGAGGAAGTGATCAGGTCGTTTAGGCCGAAATAGTGCGAAAAAGATCGGCCATTTTTGGCTGAAGCACCCGTGTCAGGCTCAACGACCGCAATGCCGTTTCCGGCGGAACCCGGTGCGGTCTGGCTGGCGGCAACGCTTAACTGACCATTGGTGAAGCTGACCGTGCCATAGCCGCCCATGGCGGCGGTGATGTCGGTATCAAAGGTTGCCGGGGCATAGCCGCCCGTGCCAACGGCCGCCCCCGCCGCATTATAGGCGGTCCAGGTGCCTGCGGTCATGTTCAGTTCGACCCGGCGCTGGATGACACCGGATGAATTGGTGACCACCAGATTGGTGGTACCGGTAAAGCCGGTGGCGGCTTCGGCCAGGGTCAGGTCGGTTGCCTTGCCATTAAGTGCGGTCGGGGCCGGTACGGCGCTGGCGGCATTATGGGCGGCGTTCAACTGATCGGCAAAGGCCGAGACATATTCGGAGAGTTGCTCGGAAATCTTGACCGAGGTATCGTCGCGCAGATCAGTCAGGCCCTTAAGCTCGCCGCTGCCCAGATGGTCGCCAAAGTCGCGCTTTTCGCCGTCAGGGCCGGTGACATAGATTGAATTGAAGGTCGTGTCGGCATCGACATTGCCGGCGGACTGGTAGCTTAAGGTCGCGTAAGAGTCCTTGGTGACCAGATTAAACCCCGACTGGGTGCGTAAGGTCACGCCGCCCGTGCCGTTCGATGAGACACCGACGTCGATCAGCTTGGACAGTTCATCCATATATTGCGACTGGGTGGTCTGAGCGCCGGAGGCGTCGCCGCCGGTGACATAGGCCTGTGAGATGACGCCGTTCAACTGACTGATGTTTTTCAGAAGGTCGTTGACCGATTTGACGCCCGATGAAATGCGCGAATCCGCATCCTTGCGGATCGTCTGAATCTGGTCGGCGATACGCGCCGTCTCATCGAGGAAGTTTTCCAGATTAGTGACGATTTCCTGACGGCTGGCGGTCGATTGCGGGCTTTCGGCGGCCTTGGCGAAGGTGGTGAAGATTTCATCGCCCAAATTAAAGACATTGCCGGCTTCGCTGATGTCGCCGAACTGGCCCTGAATTTGATCCAGCAATTCGTAATAGGCCTGGGCCTGAGCCGAGGCTGAGGTAGCCTTGAGCGAGGCGCTCTGCAGATAAGTGCTGGTCGACAGATTAACCTGACCGGTGGTCACCCCGGCACCAACGCCGTTAACCGTGGCCGCGTTTTGCTCAAGTTTCTTACGGATATAGCCCGGTGTATTGAGGTTAGAAATATTGTCCGAGACAATACTCAACTGGTTCTGGGCCGTAATCAGGCCCGAAACACCGATATTCAGGATGTTTGAAAGCGACATGACCTAGCCTCCGTAACCAAAGCGCGCGCACGCCGATGGCCCGTCTTTAGGCAAAGCCTGCGCATCATCAGGCAATTTCTGCCTAACTGAAGATACGGGCCAAAATGAAAACCTGTTGTTTTTCATATAGATACCAAAATCCGCCTTGAGCGAAAACCATGTGTTGGCATGGCTGTCGCAAGTTAGGTGCCAAGCTTATAAAGGTATGATGCGGGGCGCTTTGCGCGGGCGGTTTGGCGGCGTGCCTCCACCTCGTGCTAGGCAGGAATGATGCCGGTCAAGGCGGCAGATTTGGCCGCACCGGGAAGAAACTGATCAGAACGCATCCCATGTGTTTCGTATAAAAATTCAATAAAAACAATGATTTTAAATCTGGCCTGACGCTTGCTACGGCAGTGACCTAAACCTTGCGCAAAACGCGCTCTGAGAAAAATGGTCCGTCACGGCTGAATGTGGGTGATGGTCTTTGCCGGAATATTTCCGCTTTTAAAGAGCCGTTCATGTCGTTTGACGCGCACAATCTGATCCTGCCGGGGGCTATGACCTCTGCCGATGCGGCATCGTCCGCGGGCGGGCAGAGCCTGTCAGACGCTGAGCAGGCTGGCATCAAGTCGCGCTTTGATCAGGCCCTGCAAACCCAAACGGCTGAAAGCGATTCGACCGACACATCGGTAAAGGCCGCGACGGATACGCCCTCAACGCCCGAAGGCGCGCCCCCAGTCCTGGTATCTGTGGACGGCGTCGCTGTGCCAGCGGTAGCCCCGGTATCGGCATCGCCGGTTTCGGTCGAGCTTTTGGCTCAGGCCATATATGCTGAAACTCAGGTGAGTGGCGAGGGCGGACTGGAAACACGCCCGACTCTGGATAAGACGATAGACCAGGCTTTGGGCCAAACTCCTGACCTGACCCTCACTGCCGATGACTCTGCCGCCGCGACCGTAGCGCAGTCGCCTGTGGTTCAGGCGCTGATGGCCCCCCTGAACGCGGCGCAAAACTCAAAGCCGTCAGACGCTAGCGCGACAGAGGCGGCAAAACCCACGGCCGCCGTGCCTGCGCTTGACCTGGCGGCGGCGTTGATGGCGGCGCAACTGGCACAATCTGATGAAGCCCAATTTACTGAGATTAAGTCTGCCGATGCCGCAGAAACCCCGCCAACCGACGCCGATCTTGAGGCCTTGCTGAAAACCCTGCCGCCAGAGCTTCAGGCCCTGTTGCAGGCGACGGCTAACCCGGCGAATGGTCAGGCAAAACCCGCAATCCCGAAACCCACCTCGGCTGAGTCCAACAGCCAAAGCCTAATGGATAAGGCCTTTGCCGGAACCTCTGCGGATGCGCAAACCCTGACCGCCAAGGATGCAGATACATCGGTCGATCCTGCCTTAAGCGCCGTCAAGGATATGACGGCGGTCGCGTCTGCTGCGGATGAACTGGCCCAACCGGCGGTGGCAACCGCGCAAGCGTCTCAGGTGCCGACTTCGCAGAGCGAGGCTCAGGCTCTGGTCAATAATTTGTCGGCGCGGCTGAACGGCGCCACGGCGGCATCAAGTGCATCAAGCGCCGCCACGGCTCAGGTCTATGTCATGTCAAACCAGACGGCGGACAATATCGCCGCACTGGCCGCCAATATTCAGAAGAAAATGGACGGCAAGTCGATGCGCTTTGACATGGAACTGCGCCCAAGTGACATGGGCCGGGTCGATGTCCGTATGGAAATCAATACCGACGGTAAGCTGTCGGCGCACTTGAGCTTCGACAGCCCGGTGGCTGAGAGCGAGTTCCGCGGCCGTCAGGACGAACTGCGCCGGCAACTGGAACAGTCGGGGTTTAATCTCGAAGACGGGTCTTTGAGCTTCTCTTCGCGCGATCAGAACCCGCAGCAGTCGGGGCGTGATTCCGGCCGCGATAAAGCGGATCAGTCCGCCGTGACGGCCTCGGCGGCCAGTGCGCAGTTTTCACAGACCGAAGATACGGCAGATGATCTGTCAGGGAGCAACTGGCTGCCGGGCATGGATGGCTTTGACAGTATGGGCGGGCGTATCGCGCTCAATGTAAGGGTTTAGGAAACAGGCTATGGCAACCAGCATTACCGATTATCTTTCGACCCAAAGCACGCCGACCAATACAACGGCGGCGGCGGGATCGACGGGGCTTGCGTCAACCTATGAGACGTTTCTGTCGCTGCTGACGGCCCAGATCAAAAATCAGGATCCGCTGTCGCCGATGGATACGACCGAGTGGACGAACCAGTTGGTTCAGTACACCAGTGTCGAACAACAACTTCAATCCAACGAATATCTGGCCACCATCGCCAATCAGGGCGGCGACAGCATGACGACCGCCGTCAACTATATCGGCAAGGACGTCAGCGCTGAGCATGACACCGCCACCATAACGGCCAGCGGTTCGGGGACGTCATGGGACTATAAGCTCGACGGTAATGTCGCCAGTACGCTCCTGACCGTCAAAAATTCTAACGGCGATATCGTCTACACCAAGAGCATTGAGAATGAGACTCAAGGCAGTCACAGCTTTGAGTGGGACGGCAAGGGCTCCAATGGCAAGGCCATGGCGGCCGGCGACTATACCTTAAGCGTCACCGCCAAAAACACAGCCGGTACGGAGATTGGCTCAACCGTCATGGTCAAGGGCACCGTCAAATCCGCCGAATACGAAAACGGCGAGATCATCCTGACCATCGGCGACAACCGCGTACCCTTCTACAAAATCCTGTCGGTCAAGGAGGCTGCGGCAGCCTGATGACCAATGTTCAGACCAATATAGTTTTACGCGCATTGGTTACGAAAACCGCGTCACACGTTTCGGAATGCGCTCACAATATAAGTAACGGAGAAAACTGATGAGTATCAACAGTGCCATGCTGGCCGGGGTTTCGGGGCTGGCGGCAAATTCGACGGCTCTGGCGGCGATTTCCAACAACATCGCCAACGTCAACACCACAGCCTATAAGCGCGTGGCCACCAATTTCTCCGCCATAGTCACTGACAGTTCAAGTTCGGGCGGCTACAGCGCCGGGGGTGTCATCGCCGATACGCGCCAGCAGATTTCCAGCCCGGCCCTGTTGCAGCGCACGAACTCTGACATGGACCTAGGCATCGACGGTCAGGGCTTTTTCGTGGTGACGGAAAAATCGGAAAATCTGACCAATTCCGATACCCGTCTGTTTACCCGCGCCGGTTCGTTCGCGGTCGACAAATATGGCTATCTGCAAAACGCGTCGGGCTATTATCTCCAGGGCTGGCCGGTCGATGCGCTCGGCAATGTGGTCACTGACCCATCGGATATGTCAAAGCTGGGCTCAATCAACGTCTCAAGCGTCGGTGGTGCGGCCGAAGCGACGACCCGCGTCGTCGTCAACGCCAACCTGTCCGATGGTCAGGCCCTGTCGGCACGCGTCGGCACGGTCGATGCGGCGGGGACATTTACCGCGGCACCGGTGGCTACGCGTTACGATGCTACCTCAGCCACCAATTCGATGGCTGTATATGATATTGACGCGGGCACAGGCGTTGAGCCCGACTTTGAAATCTCCATTCCGGTGTCGGATTCCAAAGGCGGTCAGCGCAATATCACTATGCGTCTGCTGAAATCGGAAACCGCCAACACCTGGTACGCTGAAATGGTGTCGGACGACATCACGACGGGGGCGCCCGCCGGACAACTGGCCAGAGGGACCTTGACCTTTACCCAGGACGGTCGTCTGGATACCGCCAACTCAACCCTGTTTGGTACGCCTTATAACTCGACCCTTACCATAGGCGCTTCCGGTACCGCGGGCACGCCGCGCTGGAAGGATATTCTGGGGGTCGATGATCAGACCATCTCCCTTGATCTGGAAGATGCCACGGCGGGTCTGACCCAGCTTAACTCGACATCGATCGTGCAGTCTGTGGTTACTAACGGTACGGCCTTTGGTAACCTCGCCACCGTGCAGGTCTCAAAAGACGGCATTGTCACCGCCATTTATGATAATGGCGTGACCCGCAATATCGCGCAGGTGGCTCTGGCGACCTTCGTTAATCCGGACGGTCTGATCCCGGTCAACGGCAACTCCTACATCATGTCGCGCGATTCCGGCACGTTTAACCTGAAATCGCCGGGTGTCGGCGGGTCGGGTTTGCTGAGCCCCTCGACTCTTGAGGCTTCGGCGGTGGACTTGTCTACGGAATTCACAGGTTTGATTACAACGCAGCGGGCTTACTCCGCGGCATCAAAGATAATCACAACAGCAGACGACATGCTGGCTGAGTTGATTAGCATCAAGAGGTAAGTAAGTATAGCGCGTTAAGCTTGCAGTAACCATCCCGGTTTCGGTAAACGACTGGTTAATTTCGGAAATAGTTGCGTTAGTAATATATTTACTATGGCGATTAAGCTGATGTTTAAGCCCTTGGGGTATATTGGCTCTCAATGGTGATGGTAAGAAAGGCGTGAAAAAGTCATGCTGCAAGAACAACGCCGCGATAACAAAGGCGAAAAATACGTGATTGGTCCAACTGGAGCAAAGCTTACGCTCAACGATCTGCCTCCTCCGGGGACGGAACGCTGGGTAATACGGCGCAAGGCAGAGGTCGTGGCGGCAGTCCGCGGCGGGCTGTTGACCTTCGATGAGGCGTGCGAGCGTTATCGCATTACCTCCGAAGAATTTCTGTCCTGGCAGAAGTCGATTGAATCGCACGGTATGGCAGGCCTGCGCACCACGCGCATCCAGCAGTACCGTTAAAACTCGCAGAAAAGTTTGGGCGTAAACGCCCAATACGTTTTCAGCGGATTTGCATTGTGAAAATTCCCGCGGGCTAAGCCCTGTGGGAATTTTCGCATTTTAGCCATTGAAGTGTTTCCGGTGCCCGGAACCTTAATGCGTTTTAAGGATATGTGGATAAAAGCTCTGAATTATCGGCCTTTTTAACGTCTTAACGCCATTTATTAATGGCTCGTTTACTCTTCACTGGGAAATTACTGCCTAGCGGTGATCAGCATAAGGCTGCTTCGCCTCAAGCGCATGCGAATGCGCGACCAGAATTTAATGGGGCAGTTACAGCGTGGCGGCACAGGGTCAGACACTTAATATTACCCAGCAGGGCGGAGGTTTCCTTCAGCGCTTTGGTATAGGCCGTCTGGCCGCGATCGTCGGCGTGGCGATTGGCATCGCCGCCGTTCTGGCGGCGGTCATGCTGCATTTTGCTACCCAGCCGCAATCTTTGCTGTTCTCCAATCTCGACCTTAAAGAAGCTTCGGAAATCACCGCTGCCCTTGATCAGGCCGGTATTAAATATTCCGCCAGGGGCGACGGATCGACCATCATGGTTGAGCGCGATCAGGTCGCGACCGCCCGTCTGATGCTGGCTGAAAAAGGTATGCCGACGGCGGCGTCAGTCGGTTATGAGATTTTCGATAATGCACCGGCGCTGGGCCAGACCGAATTTGTGCAGAACCTTAATGACAAGCGCGCACTGGAAGGCGAACTGGCCCGCACCATCCGCTCCCTAAAAGGCGTGACCTCGGCGCGGGTGCATCTGGTCATGCCCAAGCGCCAGTTATTTGAGGAAGATGCCGCCCAACCCACCGCCTCTGTGGTGGTCGGTCTTTCGGGCCGTCAACTGACCGGCGATGAAGTGCGCTCGATCCGCAATCTGGTGGCCTCGGCCGTGCCGAACCTTAAGCCCTCGAACATTACGCTGGTCGATGACAAGAACCGTCTGTTGGCGGCGGGTGGTGAGGATGATTCGGCGCTGGGCGCGGCCGGTGCCGAGCGTAAGAACGAAGTCGAAGAAACCTTGCGCAAACGCATCAAGGATATTGTCGAAGGCGTGGTTGGCGTGGGTGCGGCCCGTGTGACGGTGACCGCAGAGCTTGATACCACCACCACCACGCGAAAGCAGGAACAGTATGATCCTGATGGTCAGGTGGTGCGCTCGACCAAAACGTCGGAAACCACTGACTCTTCGTCCCAGCCTGACCCGAACGGCGTGACTACGGCGGCGGCCAATATTCCGGGCGGTCAGGAAGCCAATGGGGCGGCGACCGCGACCAACAGTTCGGGGGCGACCGAAGAAACCACCAATTTTGAGATTTCAAACACCACCACAACCGAAGTCACGGCACCGGGGCAGGTCAAAAAGCTGGCCGTGGCTGTGGTCGTGGACGGCGTGCTGACCCCGGCGGCTAATGGTCAGGGCGCACCGGCCTATGCGCCGCGCTCGGCTGAGGACATGGCCAAAATCGAAGAGCTGGTGCGCGCCGCCGTGGGCATTAACGCCGAGCGGGGCGACGTGATTTCGGTCGCCAATGTCCGTTTCAGCCGTGATCCGGGTGAGATCGCTGAAGGTACGGGGGCTGCAGGCGGTATGTTTGATTTCGACAAAAACGATATCATGCGCGCCATTGAAATGCTGATCCTCGTCGTCGTGGCGGTTCTGATCATCTTCTTTGTGGCCCGTCCGCTGATGAAGTTCATCAATGGCACCGCAGGCCCCGGCGGCGCGGCGGGTCTGCCCAATAACTTCACCGTCGCCCTGACGCCGGAGCAGGCGGCCATGTTGCCGGAGGCTCAACAGGCGGCGTTGGCGGCGCAGGCCGGTGGCCTGGCCCTGCCGGCGGATACCTCCAGCATCGATATGGCCAAGATCGAAGGTCAGGTGAAGGCCTCCTCGGTCAAGAAGGTGTCTGAGTTCGTGGAGCGCCACCCGGATGAGTCGGTGTCGATCCTGCGTAGCTGGCTGCACGAAAGCTAAGGGGCAGTCATGGCGCGTAAAAACCTTATTGATGATGCCAAAAAGCTGAACGGGGTCGAAAAGGCCGCCGTCGTGTTGCTGGCGCTGGGCGAAGACCATATGCAGTTGTGGCAGGCGCTTGACGAAGAAGAGATCAAGGAAATCTCCCAAGCCATGTCGTCGCTGGGCACGGTGACCTCGAATGTGGTCGAAGACCTGCTGCTGGAGTTTGTCTCAAGCCTGAATAACGGCGGCATGATCATGGGCTCGTTTGAGCAGACCCAGAGGATGCTGGCGTCCTTCCTGCCGGCCGATAAGGTCGATGCCCTGATGGAGGAAATCCGGGGTCCGGCGGGCCGGACCATGTGGGACAAGCTCGGCAACGTCAATGAAGCCGTGCTGGCTAACTATCTGAAAAACGAATATCCGCAGACCGTGGCCGTGGTGCTGTCCAAGGTGAAAACCGACCACGCTGCCCGCGTTCTGGCCGCTCTGCCGGAAGATTTCGCACTGGAATGCGTGCAGCGGATGCTGCGCATGGAGCCGGTGCAGCGCGAAATCCTCGATAAGATCGAACAGACTTTGCGGGTCGAGTTCATGTCCAATCTGGCGCGCACCTCAAAGCGCGACAGCCATGAGTTGATGGCCGAAATCTTCAACAATTTCGACCGCCAGACTGAAAGCCGGTTCATCACCTCGCTGGAGGAACGCAACCGCGAGTCGGCGGAGCGTATCCGCGCGCTCATGTTCGTGTTTGAGGATCTGTCGAAACTCGACCCCGGTGGGGTTCAGACCCTGCTGCGGGCGGTCGAAAAGGATCAACTGGCCATGGCCCTTAAGGGGGCGTCCGATGCTCTGCGCGATATGTTCATGTCCAACATGTCTGAGCGTGCGGCCAAGATCATGCGCGACGACATGGATGCGATGGGCCCGGTGCGCCTTAAAGATGTTGATGGTGCGCAGATGTCCATGGTGCAGGTCGCCAAAGACCTCGCGGCCAAGGGCGAAATCATGCTGGCCGGTCAGGGAGGCGATGATGAGCTTATTTATTAAGAACATTTGCCATTCCTCCTCCTCTGTTTACGGGGGAGGTGTCAGGGCGCATGTAGGGCTAAAGGGGGGCGAACTGACGGAAGGGGCAATGGCGGCGGGGTATGGCCCCTCCGTCTTTTACTATCGCAAAATCCACCTCCCCCGCTGTGCAGGGGAGGAGATATCGTCATGACCCAGCCGGTTCATAAAAAATTCGACTTCGGCACCGTCTTTGGTGACGCCGGTCAGGTGACGCGTGCCCCAATCCAAAAGCGCAGCTACACCCCCGAAGAGGTCGAAACCCTGCGCACTAATGCCTATCATGACGGTGAACAATCGGCGCTGGCGCGCGCCCAGTTGGCGCAGGCACAGGCGCTGCAGGCTCTGGCCGATGCCGCTCATCATGGCTTGTCGCATCTCCAGGATGCCACCGCCAGACACAAGGCCGCCTGCGCGCAACTGGCGCTGATGTGTGCGCAAAAAATCAGCGCCGAAGCCCTCAACCAGTTTCCCGAAGCGCCACTCAAGGCGACATTAGAGGCCCTGACCCATGAGATCGATACCGCCCCGCGTCTGGTGGTTTCAGTGCCTAATCCCGATGCCTCCCTGCAAGGGGCGGCGCGTGAAGCCGTGACCCTGGCCGGTTTTACGGGGGCGATCACCTTTCGCACCTCAACCACCATGCCTACCGGGGCGTTCGAGGTGATGTGGCCCGATGGCCGCGCCGAGTTCGACCCGGAGCGGGTGTTAAACGCGCTCGATACCGCTTTGCGTGAAGCGCTGGCGGCCGATCAACATCATCACCAACCCACGGCGCCTGCCGTGAAAAGGGAGGCCTGACCATGGCCGAGAATTTCTCACTGGAAGAGTTTGGCGAAACGGGCGCTTCCGGTGCCGTTCCCGAAGACGACGGTGATAAAACCGCCGCTGATCTGGCACCTGTGTTTGATGTGCCGGTCAATATCTCAGCGGTGCTGGGTAAGTCCTACATGTCGGTCGCACAACTGCTCAAACTGGGGCAGGGCTCGATCCTTGAACTGGATCGCAAGGTCGGTGAGGCCATCGATATCTACGTCAATAACCGGCTGGTGGCACGCGGCGAAGTCGTGGTGGTTGATGAGCGCTTAGGTGTTACCATGACTGAAATCATCAAGTCCGAAGACAGCAGCAGCTAACCGCAAAGGAAAAACCCATGAGACTTTTGGTAGTCGGAAAATTAAGCGGTCAGATGTCGGTCGCGGTCAAGATGGTGATGGATACGGGCGCCAAGGTGTCCCATGTCGAGGGTTGCCAGCAGGCGTTAGATGCCCTGCGCAAAGGCCAGGGTGCGGATCTGCTGATGGTCGATTATGAGCTCGATATTGCGGGGCTTATCGCGTCGTGCGATCTGGAGCACATACACATCACGGTCGTGGCCTGCGGCGTTAATCCCGATCCGCGCAAGGCGGCGCAAGCCATAACCGCCGGGGCCAAGGAGTTCATTCCGCTGCCGCCCGATGCGGAACTGATTGCGGCGGTGCTGGCCGCCGTGGCCGATGATCAGCGCCCCTTAGTGACGCAAGATCCGGCCATGCAGCAGGTGCTGAAACTGGCTGATCAGGTGGCGGCGTCCGATGCCTCGATCCTGATCACCGGTGAGTCCGGGGTCGGTAAAGAGGTCATGGCCCGTTACCTGCACGAAAAATCAAAGCGCGCCCAAAAGCCGTTCATCTCGGTCAACTGCGCGGCGATACCTGATAATCTGCTGGAATCGGAACTGTTCGGCCACGAAAAAGGCGCGTTCACCGGCGCCATGGCCCGCCGGATCGGTAAGTTCGAAGAGGCCGATGGCGGCACGTTGCTGCTCGATGAAATCTCGGAAATGGATGCCCGTTTGCAGGCCAAGCTGCTGCGCGCGCTGCAGGAGCGGGTCATTGACCGCGTCGGAGGGGCCAAACCCGTGCCGGTCAATATCCGCGTGCTGGCGACCTCCAACCGCAATCTGGCCACGGCCGTCAAGGAAGGCACTTTCCGCGAGGATTTGCTGTACCGCCTGAACGTCATCAATCTGGCGCTGCCGCCGCTTCGGGAACGTCCGGCCGATATCATGGCCTTGTCGGAATTTTTCGCCAAGAAGTATTCAGAGGCCAACGGTATTGCGCTTAAGCCCCTGTCGAACGAAGCGCGTCGCCGCCTTCAGGCCCATAACTGGCCCGGCAATGTCCGTGAGCTGGAAAACGCCATGCACCGGGCGGTGTTGTTATCGTCCGGGGCTGAGATTGATGCCGAGGCTATTCGCCTGCCCGACGGTAAGCCGCTCAATGTCGAGGCCCCGATTGGCCTTGATTATGTGGGCCGTGCCGCGCAAGCCGCCGAGAGTGCGGCGCGTACCTTTGTCGGTTCCACGGTGGCGCAGGTCGAGCAGGTGCTTATCTTAGATACCCTGTCGCACTGTCTGGGTAACCGCACCCATGCCGCCAATATCTTAGGCATTTCGATCCGCACCCTGCGCAATAAGCTGAAAGAATATTCCGACGCCGGTGTGCCCGTGCCTGCCCCGCAATCAGGTGCTAATGCGGCCTAGTATATATTCTCCTCCCCATTTCATGGGGAGGTGTCAGCAAAGCTGACGGAGGGGTATCTTGCGCTACATTCGTTGTACCCCTCCGTCTCGTCGCTCCGCGCCGATCCACCTCCCCATTATATGGGGAGGAGGTAGCTGTAGTTAATCCTTATTAACCACTTGTTCACCATCCATCGGGTAAATTTTGCCTAGCGCCCGAAGTGTGTCTTCGGTGTGGAGTTCGAGTAATTCGGGGGCCTTGGTGGCGGACGCAGCGGCAACAACTACGGGTGTCCAGCCCTTTAAGGTCTCCGAAATTGGCGGCTGGCTGAAGCGCGGCGAAGTCATCATGGCGGTCGGCGTCATGCTGATCATCGTCATGCTGATCATTCCGCTGCCGGCATTTTTGCTCGATGTGCTGTTGTCGATGTCGATTGCCTCAGCCGTGCTGATTTTGATGACGGCGCTGCTGATTAAAAAGCCGCTTGAGTTCTCAGCCTTTCCGACCGTGCTTTTGGTCACGACCCTGTTCCGGTTGTCGCTCAACCTGGCCTCAACGCGCCTGATCCTGACCCACGGTCACGAAGGCCACGACGCCGCCGGTCAGACCATTAAGGCGTTCGGCGACCTGATTATGCAGGGCAATTTCATCATCGGGGTGATCATTTTCGCCATCCTGCTGCTGGTCAATTTTGTCGTCATCACCAAGGGTTCGGGCCGGATCGCCGAAGTGTCGGCCCGCTTCAGCCTCGATTCCATGCCGGGTAAACAGATGGCCATCGATGCCGACCTGTCGTCAGGCATTATCGATCAAGACGAAGCCAAGAAACGCCGCAAAGAGGTCGAGCAGGAATCGAACTTCTTCGGCTCCATGGACGGTGCCTCGAAATTCGTGCGCGGCGATGCGGTCGCAGGCCTTGTGATCACCGCCATCAATATCGTCGGCGGTATCCTGATCGGCATTATCAACCATCAGATGCCGGCCGGTGAAGCGGCCTCAACCTATATTCAGCTTACCGTCGGTGACGGTCTGGTCACCCAAATCCCGGCCCTGATTATCTCGATTGCCGCCGGTTTTCTGGTGTCCAAGGCCGGTGTCGATGGTTCCGCTGATAAGGCCCTGACCGCGCAATTGGCGCAAAATCCGGTCGTGCTCGGCATGGTGTCGGCGGCGGCGGGCGTGCTGGCGCTGGTGCCGGGGATGCCGATCCTGCCGCTGGCGGGTATATCGCTGGGGGCCGGGTTCATGGCGTGGCGCATCGGGCGAAAAATGCTGGAGCCGGTCGTGGCCGACTTGCCGCCACCCGCCCCGCTCGTTCAGGAAGATGAGCCGATTTCCGCGACGCTGGCCATTGATGATGTCAAGATCGAGTTGGGCCTGGGCCTGCTCGGTCTGATCAACGATCTGGATGGCCGTAAGCTGACCGATCAGATCAAGGCCCTGCGCCGGACGCTGGCGCAGGAGTACGGCTTTGTCATGCCATCGGTGCGGATTCTCGACAATATGCGCCTGCCCCATCAGGGCTATGTGGTGCGCGTCAAGGAAATGGAAGCGGGATCCGGCGAAGTGCGCATCGGCTCGCTGATGGCCATGGACCCAAGCGGGCGTCAGGTTGAGCTGCCGGGTGAGCATATGAAGGAACCGGCCTTTGGTCTGCCCGCCACCTGGATCGATCAGGCCCTGCGCGAAGAGGCGACCTTTCTGGGCTACACCATCGTCGATCCGGCGACCGTGATCACCACCCACCTGACTGAGATCCTGAAAGACAATATGAGCGATCTGTTGTCCTACGCCGAACTGACCAAGCTGCTGAAAGACGCGCCGGACGACCAGAAAAAGCTGATCGACGACCTGATCCCGTCGGTCGTGCCGGTGGCGACCTTGCAGCGGGTCTTGCAGGCCTTGCTGAAAGAGCGGGTCTCGATCCGCGACCTGCCCGCGATCCTCGAAGGTTTGGGGGAGGCGGCCCCCTATACCAAATCGGTCACCCAACTGGTCGAGCATGTCCGTTCCGGTCTGGGGCGACAGTTGTGCTGGCATAACCGCGGCGACGACGGCACCCTGCCGATCGTGACCCTGAGCCATGAGTGGGAAAATGCGTTCTCAACATCGCTGGTGGGTACGGGGGAGGAGCGCCAACTGACTATGGCGCCCTCCATTTTGCAGGACTTCATTCGCGGCGTGCGTGACACTTTTGAGCGCGTCTCGATGAACGGTGAAGTGGCTGTGCTGCTGACCAGCCCGCAGATCAGGCCTTATGTGCGCTCAATTGTGGAACGCTTCCGGCCGACCACCACGGTCATGAGCCAGAACGAAATCCACCCCAAGGTAAAGCTGAAAACTGTCGGGCAGATATAACGACTATTTGGCCGCTGTCCATTCCGTCACCGCTATAATTTCCGGCAGGCCGTCAATCGCCACGGGCCGGGATATGCCGTGCGGAGTGAGCAGACCATTGAGGTTCTTACTGCGGCGGCTAGTGACATAGAGGGTGCCGTGCTTGGGCAGCAAGGCCGGAACCTGCGCCAGATCAACCTGATTATGCAACTGCAGGTAAGACGTAGTTCCGGGATCAGTGCGGGGCACCAGAATGGTCAGGCGGCAGTTGATTTCGGCGCAATAGCGCTGCATCAGGTGGCCTTGTAACTCGTAGCTGGTCAGGACGACGGCGGTCGGGTTCTGTTGGCTGAGCGTATGCGTGATATTGCGCCAGGGTTCCATCTGATACGTATGGCGCTGGCTTATCGTCTCAAGGCCGGTCGTCGTGATGGCCAGTATGGCCGCAGCTATGGCGGCGCGAGGGTCGGGCAGGGCGCAGATGCCCAGGGCCACGGCGGCGATGAACGGGCCGGTCCCCCAGTAAAGCGTGCGCGGCAGCATGATGGGGGTTTTCAGGTTCAGCAGAAATATCAGGATCGGCACGGCGAGCCCGACCAGGGGCAGGATCAGGGCCGGGCGGGCGCGGTATTTGACCGCCATATAGACGGCCAGACCGATCAGCACTGCGGCCCAGAATTTTCCGCCCGGCGCTACCGACTGGAAATTGGGCGCATAGACTTTCCGCATCATGCCGATGGCTTCGGGCAGATTAAGTTGCGGTATCCAATTAATGTTTGCGGCATGGTTCATCTGCTGCAGGGTTATGCCGCCCCACCAACTCCACAGGATCAGTACGATGGCTTGCGCCAGCGCCCATTCAATCACCACGATCCGGTTGGCGGGCCATTGTTTCAGCGCCCAGGGAATGAGAAACAGATTAATCAGGACCGGCAGGATGATCAGGGTTGTATGGCAGTAGGCCGCGGCGCTGACGCTGACGACATAAACGCCCAAGGCCCATCGTCTCAAAGACTGAGGCTCACTCGGTCTCATGATTCGCAAAACGGCATAAAGGGCGGCCAGCGCAAAGGTTTGGGTGAAAATATAGCCGCGCACCTGAAGGCTGTAGAATATGTTCTGAAACGATATGGCCAAAAGCAGTGCCGCTAAAAGTCCCGCTAACGGCCCGCCTATGTCGCGAGCGATCAGGAAGGCTATGAATATGCTGGTACATCCGGCGATAATCGACAGGCTGCGCAGCGCCAGATCGCTGTCCCCAAATAGCGCCATCCATACTTTTAGGAACGTGTAATAGAGCGGCGGATTGGTTTCGCGGGCCATCCAGTCTGACCACAGCAACTGAACCGGCGCGCGCGCAAAGGCAACCGAAGCGCTTTCATCGACCCATAAGGAGATGTCGGAAAGATATAGCCGCAAAACCAGTGCGCTCAGAATAATGGCGCTCAACACCGCCCACATGACGGGGGCGGATTTGTAATCCAGCCGATTGACCCAGGCAGTTAATGACATCATCCGGCCCCCCGCTGAACGACGGGATAGTGAGGTTAAACTGATGGTTTTGCAATGCAAAAAATCGCCACATGGCTGCGGGTAAATAATACCTTTCAATCCTGTTTGGTATAGGTTTTGGCAAGCCTGCGACCCAAGGTCAGACCTTGACAATCGGGGTTAAAATCATTTCTAACGCCTTAATGACAAACCCATGACGGGTTAAAGGGTGGCCAGCTTATGAAGCGTCTGATCAAGCAGGTGTTCGGTTCGACCTCTCCGGGCGATATTTTCTTTGACCTGATTACCTTTGACCGCCTGATTACGCGGCCGGTTATTCACCTGATCTATTGGGCGGGTTTGTCGCTGTTGCTGCTGTCAGCCTTTGGTGTGCTCGGCGCGACCGTTGGTATCGCCATGCGCGAAGAAGCGCCGTGGGGCTGGTTTCTGGCGGTGCCGTTTCTGATAGGCGGATTGCTGTTTGTGTTTGCTGGTATCCTGCTGTGGCGGTCGTTCTGCGAATTTTACGTCGCTATTTTCCGCATTGCTGACGATCTGCGTTTTCTGCGTAAAGAGGCCGAAACGGCCAGCCGCCAGGCACCTGTCGCGCCAGCGCCTGAGCCGCGCCCGACCCTTGACCCGCAGGCCCCGATCGATATGGGCGACCCCAAGGACGTGATGGATTCGCCCTTTACCAATATCCGTCCGGCCAAAGAGAATTAGAGCCGGATTTGGCTTCGCTCTAATACTCCCCCACCGCACTAAGCCTCAGGTATCGAAATACCTTATCAAGCGGGGGAGATGCCGAGGCTTAGCCGAGGCAGTGGGGGGCTTCTTCAACCTGAAAACAGCTATCAAGCCCCCCACCGTCTTTTTGCTAAAGCAAAAATCCACCTCCCCCATATGACAACGTGACCATAACTGAAACCGGTTGCGATGGGGGAGTATAAGGTTTCTACGCTGAAAACCGGCCCGCAAAGGCGTGTGCCAGAGGCTTGGCAAAGCCTGTGCTGTCAAACAAAACCGGTTTATCGCTGTTGTCTTTGCGGTACGGGAAGGTGTCTTTGTCACGCAGGCCCCAGATGGTCATGCCGAACTGCTGATGGGGCTTTAGCTGCAAATAGGCGTCGGTAATCTCGTCCAGTGCGCGCACCTGACCCGCAACAAGGTCAGTCCCCGGCAATACCATGCCTTCGGGTTTCAGGCTGATATCGACTTCCGAGACATGGACTTTCAGGCCCAAAGACGCGATGTCTGCGATCGCGGCCTTGAGCATACCGGGTGCGATATTGGCGTCGATATGGGTCTGGGTGCCCAGACCATGCAGCGGCACACCCGCTTTCAATAATCGCTCAGCCAACCGCAGAAACGCCGCCCGCTTTTTCGGATAATATTCGAGGTTATAGTCGTTCAAAAACAGTGGCACGCTGGGGGCTGCGGCATGGGCGGTACGCAACGCCTGTGCCACATAATCCTCGCCCATCATCTGCATCCACAGGCAATCGCGCAGACCCGATCCGTCATCCAGCATAGGTTCATTGACCACATCCCAGCCATTGACCTTACCCCGGTAATGAGCAGCGACATCGCGGACATAGGCGCGGTAGGCGTTCACAAAAGCGCGTTTATCGCCCTTCAATTGCTGGAAAGGTTCGCCGTCCTGCGCGTACCAGATAATCACATGGCCAAAAACGCTCATGCCGTGGGCGTGCGCGAAATCGACCACCGCATCGGGCGCATCAAACCGCAGCGATCCGTCGGGTTGAAGAATATATTCCATCTTCATTTCCCATTCCGGCGTGATGCGGTCGAAATGGGTGGCGGCCAGCGGCCCCCATTGTGGGTCTTTGAAACTGGCGGTCATGGCGCAGACCCCCAGATCAAACGGGGCCAGCGACTTTAACGGGGGCAGGGGCGCATCACCTTGAGGCGACGCGGTACTTTGGCCGCATCCGGCCAGAGCCACAGCTCCGGTCAGCACGGCCCGCCGGGACATCATGCGCGGCTGTAGCTCATCCGCAGCGCCGCTTCGTCCATGGCGGCATTTTCGCGCGCCAGTTCCTGACGCAGACGGTTAAGCTTGGTCACTTCGGACACATGCTCGAATTTCTTAAGTTCCTCAAACGCTTCGGTCAGTTGATCGCGGATGCCGCGTTCTTCGTGGGCGATGAGGTTAAGATCATTGGCCACCTGAGCCCGGCGCGCGTCCCAACCCTTTTTATAGGCGGGCATATGGATTTGTAGGCTGTAATCTTCCTTGGCGCGTACGGTTTCCAGCTCAAATTCGGCGTCGAGCGTGGCGATTTTCATTTCAGCGTGGGTGCGGCGGGTAACGACTTCGGCGAGGGTCTTTTGCAGGGTCTCCACCTCAAAGGTCGAGATGCGGATTAAGCTTTTGACCCACTTAGCCATGTGTAGAACCCCTTACACTTGTTTGACGCGCATTAGATTCCAAAAACCGCTGACACTTTTTGGAATGCGCTTAACCCGGTGGAGGTTCCACCTGATCCGAAGTCAGAATTTGCGCTAGAAATGTAAACGAGTCGTCAAGAGAGGTGTATTCTTCCTTGTCCTGACGTAAAAAATTTTCGATGTCAGGGTTAAGACGAATAGCCCGGTCAACATCGGGGTCGGCGCCGGCGCGATACGCCCCGATCCGGATCAGTTCTTCCATATTGGTATAGGCCGACAGTACCTGCCGCGCTTGTCGCACGACCTCCCGCTCAGGCAGGGTTTGGCACCCCGGCATGGTCCGGCTGATGGACTTCAAAACATCGATGGCGGGGAAGCGGCCGCGTTCGGCAATATTGCGGCTCATGACGATGTGGCCGTCTAAAATACCGCGCACGGCATCGGCGATCGGTTCATTGTGGTCATCGCCGTCTACCAGCACGGTGAACAGGCCGGTAATCGGCCCGCCTTGGGTGCCGTCTGGATAGGTCGGGCCGGGGCCTGCGCGCTCCAAAAGCTTGGGTAATTCGGCAAAACAGGTCGGCGTATAGCCCTTGGTGGTCGGCGGCTCACCCGTGGCCAAACCGATCTCGCGCTGGGCCATCGCAAAGCGGGTGACCGAGTCCATCAGGCACAGAACCTCCAGGCCCTGATCGCGCAGATATTCACTGAGCGCCAGCGTCATATAGGCGGCCTGACGGCGTTTCAGAGCGGGTTCGTCCGACGTGGCGACCACCACAATGGCGCGGCGCAAGCCCTCTGGCCCCAAGGTTTCTTCGATAAATTCACGCACTTCGCGGCCCCGTTCACCGATCAGGCCGACCACAACGGCGTCACAGGTGGCTTCGCGCGCCAGCATCGACAGCAGCACGGACTTACCGACGCCGGAACCGGCAAATACGCCCAGGCGCTGACCGCGGCAGCAGGTGGTGAACACATCCATCGCCCGCACGCCAAGGTTCAGCCGCTCACCGACGCGGGCGCGGGTATGGGCAGGCGGTGGTGCGGCGCGTAAATTATAGCCGACTTGCCCCTTGGGCAGCGGCCCCAGACCATCAATGGCTTCACCAAAGGAATCGACAATCCGCCCCAGCCAGGCGCGTGACGGATAAACCTTGCCGCCATCGGACAGGATGCGGATTTCGGCGCCGGGGGCGATACCTTCGATGGGCCCAAACGGCATCATCAGGGCGCGGTCTTCGCGGAAACCTACGACTTCGACGGGCAGGGGCTCGGCATGGCGGCGGATGATCTCACAGCGGGCACCTACCTGCATGTAGGAAAGCCCGCCCTTGGCCTCGATCAGCAGACCATTGACCACGGCCACCCGGCCATAAACCCGTAACGGCTCAACATTATCGGCGGCGTGAATCAGATCCTGCATGGGGTGAGTTTAGGTAACGCAAACTTAAGAATGGTTAATGGGTTTATGCGCATTGAAACCAAAAATTAAGTTCCGAATAACTTTAATTGCTTGTCAGAATTTTGAGATATCCTGCTCGCCTCATGTAGTCGAAATTGTTTACGCCATGAGACTTCGTCTGTACCCTTGTAGCGGCTAAATGGAAAGCCGGGGGGTGGGGAGTATTCTTCTCCTGATATGTGCGAAAGAATAGCGCGGCCAACAGCCGCTCCAAGGCCTACGGGGACGGCATTCCCAATCTGCTTGTATTTATCTTTTATAGAACCGCAAAACACCCAGTCATCAGGAAATTCCTGTACGCGCATGTATTCCTGCACAGATAGAGGACGGTTTTCTTCTGGGTGGCAAATATCTGTGGCAGGCATAGTTGGGGAAGTGACGAGCGTACAGGCCGGTTTGTTCCAATCAAGCCGTCTGTAAAAACCTGTCTTTCCCCCGCCAGAGTCAAGTGAAGCCCCCATGGCTTCTCTATGCAGGTGTTGCGGCAGATGTTTCCAGTATTGTCCGGGACTGAGCATTCGATAAAATTTTAATCTGGATTCAGGAAAATTCTCGTAGTCAGTTTGAGTATCCATTCCCTTCAATGCGTCAGACAGACTACGCCATTGCGGAAGATTATATTTTCCGCCATCGGCGTGAGTTGGGATTAAATGAGGCAGTTTTTTACCGTCTCTTGAACACAAAATTATTACGCGCTCTCGCGATTGAGGTACGCCAAAATTTGCTGCGTTATAAAGGTTAAAGCTGACACCATATCCGGCCTGTTCAAGTTTCGATAAGACATGATACAAAGCGCCGCCTGGTTGTTCTTCGGGTGCCGGACACCAGTCCTCGCCTCGCTCAGCATGAGGTGTATGTAACATTGGGGCTGATAGAAGCCCTCTCACATTTTCAATAACTGCAAATCTGGGCTTAAGCTCTGTAATCAGATCAATGAATCTGAGCAGGGCATTTCCGCGATTATCATTAAACCCCCGGCGGGCACCGGCAGTAGAAAAGGCCTGACAGGGAGGGCCACCTACAATGACATCAATGTCGTCGTTAACACCAAGACCTGCCGCAAGCCTGATATCCTGTGCGCTATAGGCCCATATGTCCCCTAGCATAGCGATATCAGGGCGATTAGCGGTGATGGTTTGGCGGCATATTTTATCAATTTCACACGTCAACAAAATTTCGATACCGGCCTTTTCAAGACCAAGATCAAGTCCCATTGCCCCAGAAAAAAAGGACAATGCTTTAATCTTGGGCAGGTTTCCCGGCTTACGATGCCGATCCGGGAGTACGGTCTTTTTGGGAGCGTTCAAATATGATTCTAAGGCTTGTTCGTTTGTTACCCATTGTTTTCCGACTTGCTGGCCAGAAATAGCGCCTGACCGCATAAGCGTTCTGACACGTTGCTCAGACACGCCCAATTTTTCACATACATCTTTTGTAGTTATAAAGGTCGGTTTTGGATTTTGCATATTTTCGCACCCGAAACAAAATTTAATCCACATTCGTGGTGTGATTTGAGTGCGTCTGACAAGTGGTAAATTAATATTCTGCTGCTATTTCATCAGCACTGTTTGATAAACAAGGTGCCGAAATGAGTTTCTCTAAAAATTGCGAACAAAAGGCTCGCGACGCTATGATGGGCATACGTCCAGAACTGTCGGATAAATATTCTGAGTTAATCCGTTTTTTAGCTTGGCAACCTGATGCCGCCACTAACTTACGCGGAAGAAATTCGCCGCAAATTGGTAGTGATGAATACATCGAAAAGTTAGCTTACTCCTTTGCTAATTCTCGTGACCCAAGAAGACCATCCCCACCTCAGACAGTTCCTGACGAAGTAGTTTCCGTAATTTTAAATGAGTTTTTTGATGTCCCTGCAGACCAGACTGAACGCGTAAAAAATGAGCATATGCTATCAATGGCAGCCGAAAATTTAGTAGGAGACTTGCTGGAGCGCTACTTGGCCTATGTAATGGAGGATCATGGATGGATATGGTGTTCAGGTACAATTGTTAAGGCTGTTGACTTCGTAAGACCACTTGCTGGCAATAATAACTGGGAGTTATTACAAGTTAAAAACAGAGATAATTCTGAAAACTCTTCCTCAAGCGCCATACGCAAGGGAACTGAAATAAAAAAATGGTTTCGCACTTTTTCGCGCAGAAACGCCACGAACTGGGCCGCTTTCCCATGTGACGATGTGCGAAACTCCCTCTCAGAGAGTGCTTTTCAGTCCTATGTACGAGTTTACTTGAAGCGCCTGAGAGGTATTTGATTTTCACTCTAGACCATATTGTCGTCTTTGATGAAGCCCAGCGTGCCTGGACGCGGGCTCAGGCCTCAAAATTCATGCAGCAAAAGCGTGCGGTCGCCGATTTTGATATGTCTGAACCTGAGTTCCTGTTGCGGGTTATGGATCGGCACGCCGACTGGTGCACGGTAGTGTGCCTGATCGGGGGCGGGCAGGAAATTAACACCGGTGAGGCCGGATTATCCGAATGGATGGCGGCGATCCGCGATCATTTTCCGCACTGGCGCGTCCATGCCTCGGCCCAGATAACGCAGCCGGATTACGACCTTAATCATGATGCCGCTGCCTTTATCAAAACCGAGCCCGTGACCTTGCATGAAGACCTGCATCTGTCGGTGTCTATGCGGTCGTTCCGGGCCGAAACTCTGTCGGATTTCGTGTCGCACGTCCTGAACGGCGATGCTGTGGCGGCGCGGGCGGCCTTTGATAAGTTAGGGCATTATCCCATCTATCTGACCCGCGATTTGAGTACGGCCCGCGAATGGCTGCGGCACACCGCGCGCGGGTCGGAACGGTTTGGCCTGATCGCTTCATCCGGGGCGCTGCGGCTCAAGCCCGAAGGTGTGCACATAAAGTCTGAGATTGACCCTGCCAACTGGTTCCTGAATGACCGTGCGGATGTGCGGTCGTCCTATTATCTTGAGGACGTGGCGACCGAATTTGACGTTCAGGGGCTGGAACTGGACTGGGCCGGCATATGCTGGGATGCCGACCTGCGCCATGATGGCCACGGTTGGCAACTGAACAAATTCAAAGGCACGAAATGGCAGTCTGTTAAGGACCGCCATCAACGGATTTATCTGAAAAACGCTTACCGCGTGATCCTTACCCGCGCGCGGCAGGGCATGGTGATCTTTGTGCCGAAGGGCGATGACCGCGACCCGACCCGGCCGTCAGAGTTTTATAACGAGACTTACAACTTTCTGCAACGCTGCGGTCTGCCGGGGGTGTGACCGGGCCTGTTGTGGCATTTCTGCCAAGTTTTCACCAAATCTGGAAATTAGGAAGCGTTAAAATCAACTTAAAGTTGCAAATATAATTCTTTTGAGCATCCTTACGGTGGGACGTGCAGGGGAGTTTGCAATGCGGTTAAAGAGGGCGCTATGGGTATCCGGAGTGTGCGCAGTATCGGCTGTGGTGCTGAGCGGGTGCAGCAGTATCGCGGAACTATCATCCATTTATCACAAGCGGACCATTTCTGAGGAAAAGGGGCAAAATAAGGTCTCGGCACTCACGATTGACGCCAAGCAGCGCAATATTCTGGTGTCGACACCGACGGTTGGGGAAGGGGATGAAACTGAGGTATCCGCCACGTTTACACCCAAAGACGGAGCGCCTCAGAGCGGAACCCTGAAGGTGCCACTCTCTCGGCAAACGCGCATATGCGCTGAGCCGCAGCCGGACGTGTTCAGTGCCTATTCGGCCTCAGCCAGTGGCGATCTTAACATCAGCCTGATCAATCTGGCGTCAACGGACCAAAGGGACAAAACCCTGTCGGCTGCGGGGGCTGTGGCCACCGGCGAAACCGCCGCCGCCATTGAGCGCACCCAGGCGCTGAACCTGATCCGTGAGTCGTTTTACCGGACCTGCGAGCGCTACCTCAGTGGGGCGATAGATGAGGATGAGTTTGTCATTCAGGGATCGCGCGATCACCGAGCCATGCTGGCCTTTCTGACGATAGAGCAACTGACGGCCCCGTTAAGGCCCGCCCCGGTCGTTATTGGAGGTCCTGGCCTGATGACGGCAAGCGGTGGGGTTGATGTGGCCGAGGAGTTGAATGGCGCCATAGCGGAGTCGACCCGGGCAAAGGCCACTCTGGAGATACGAAAAACGACGCTGGACGCGGCGGTTGCCGCGGCGAAAGGGTTGGACTGTAGAGTGGTGGCCAATAAGGAAAAGTGTGATGCGGAAAGCGCGGCCAAAGCCGAGCATGACAGCGCGGCCGCGGCGCTGGAAGTCGCTAAGAGCAGGGTCGCAAGTTGGGAAGGCATTGCTGCGGCATCCGCAGGAGGCGCGGGTGCCTCGGTGGTGCAATCTCAGGCGCAGATGCTCAAGCAGGCTGAGTTTAGGCAGGCAGATTTACAGGCATTGGCAGCCGTTGCCGATAAGGTGCACGCTATATTTACAGAAGCAAACGATACAAAAGAACTGCTGATGTTGTGTGTATTAATGTGGCGTAAGGGGCAAGCTACCGGAGAGTTGCGGGATATGTGCGCAACCTATTTTATTCAGCAATCAGGAAAGAATATAGATCGTTTAAAGCTTGAGGCTAGTATTGAAACATATACTGCTCTTTATAATCCAAAGTACGAAAATTTTAAGAAAATAATAGAAAATATTGATTCTACAAAATTGTCTACTGGTTTTAATAAATATATTTCTACTAAAGGCATGTCTGGAATGTCGACTATTTCAGGAATGCTATTGAACAATATTAATGATGATAATGTTAAAAATATAATTTTAGATTATTATGATTCTATACCTGAGTTTAAAGAGCGTGAAGAGTTTGAAGCTGAAGTTTATAAATGGAAATAGGAGATAAACATGTCCGCTGTGATTACGGTTGCTGGTAAGGATCATGATTCCGCGCATGAAAGCTTTTTACATATATTAGGCGTAATAAAGGCTAACCCAAATAAAATTTCTATCGAGATAGATCAGATGGTTGACCAGGGTGTTTTCTTTGGCACTAACGGTACGGGTTTCCCATTTCCTATTCCTATTAATACCGGGGGTTCGTTGTTTGATCCCGTAAAGGTTTGGATAATTAGCGCCATTGTCCTCTAACAGCATTGTGTCACGTTCATAAGGCGAATTAAAATGTGCTGAATATTAAACTCGCGTCGCCATATTGATCTCCTGCCAGGGCATGCCGATATAGCGGTAAGTCTATAGTAGGAGGTCAATATGGTTCTGGCGATCCGCGTCCATCACACCGGCGGCCCAGACGTCATGGTGGCCGAAGAGGTCGATCTCACCCCGCCGCAGGCCGGTGAGGTGCGGGTGCGCCATACGGCGATCGGGGTCAACTATATCGACACCTATTTCCGCTCAGGGCTTTATAAGACCACCCTGCCGTTTTCACCGGGCAATGAAGCCGCCGGTATCATCGAGGCCATAGGCGAAGGTGTTGACGGATTTAAATCTGGCGATCGCGTGGTTTATCTGCATGGGCCGGGCACCTATGTTGAAGCGCGCAATGTCCCCGCCGATAAGCTGATCCCGCTGCCCGATACGGTGCCTGATGAGGTGGCGGCGGCATCGCTGCTGAAAGGACTTACCGTGCAGTATCTGCTGCGCCGGACGTTTGAGGTGAAATCGGGTCACAGCCTGTTGTTTCATGCCGCCGCGGGTGGGGTGGGCCTGATTGCGGGGCAGTGGGCGCGGCATTTGGGGGCGCACATCATCGGCACCGCCGGATCACAGGCCAAGGTCGATCTGGCACTGAACCATGGCTATGATCACGTCATCAACTATGCGGATGAGGACTTTGCCCCGAAGGCACTGGACCTGAATGGCGGGCGCTTTGATGTGGTTTATGATTCAGTCGGTGCGGATACCTTTCCGGCATCGCTGGATGTGCTCAAACCGCGCGGCCTGTTCGTGTCGTTCGGGCAATCGTCAGGGCCGATCCCGCCGTTTGATATCGGCCTCCTCAATGCCAAGGGCTCGCTCTATATGACGCGGCCATCGCTGTTTGCCTATAACGCCACGCGGGAAGATCTGCTGGCCTCGGCAAGCGAACTGTTCGACCTGATCGGCCGGGGGATTATCACCATCCCGATCCATCAGCGCTTTGCCTTGAAAGATGCCGCCAAAGCCCACGAAGCGCTGGAAAGCCGCGCCACTACCGGCACAACGATATTGGTGCCGTAAGGTTTGACATTGCCCTTTGAGGGGGGCTGCGCTAATCCGGCCAAAACGGAGACGCGCATGTTCAATATCAGGGATTTCGGAGCGGTGGGCGATGGCGTGGCGCTGGATACCGGCGCGATCAATGCCGCCATAGACGCGGCAGCCACTGACGCTGGCGTGGTCGTGTTTCCGGCGGGGCGGTATGTGAGTTTTTCGATCCGCCTCAAAAGCCACGTAACCCTGCACCTGTCCGAAGGGGCGGAACTGATCGCGGCTGATCCCAAAATCCACAGCGGCGCGTACGACCCGTTTGAGGCTAATCCGTTCGATCTCTATCAGGATTTCGGCCACTCCCACTGGCATAACTCACTGATCTGGGGCGAGGGGCTGGAACATATCGCCATCACCGGTGCGGGCCTGATCAATGGCGAAGGTTTGACCCGCGAAGGGCCGGGGTCACAGTGGCAAAAACAGGCCGGTGAGTTTCCGCTCAGCATGCGCGGTCTGTCCGCTGAAGTCATGGCCGAACTGGCACCGGAAGTCTCCGTTATGAAGGGTCTGGGCAATAAATCGATCGCCCTTAAGAATTGCCAGCACGTTACCTTGCGTGGCTTTACGATCAAAAATGGCGGCCATTTTGCGCTTTTGGCCACCGGCGCCTCCGACATGGTGATCGACGGTCTGACCATCGACACCAACCGCGATGGGCTCGATATCGATGGCTGTAAGCGCGTGCGCATCACCGGCTGCAAGGTCAACACGCCTAACGACGATGCCATTGTGCTGAAATCGAGTTTTGCCTTGGGCGAAATCCGTGATTGTGAGGATATCCATATCGAAGACTGCCGCGTCAGCGGGTTCGATCTGGGGACGATGCTGGACGGCACCTTTGGACGGACGCAAGCGCGCGCGCCGGATCAGGACCTCGTCACCGGCCGCATCAAGATTGGCACGGAATCGAACGGCAGTTTCCGGCGTATCACCATTCGCAACTGCCATTTTGAGCGCTCCCGCGGGCTGGCGCTGGAAACGGTCGATGGCGGGGTGATCGAAGATGTAGTCACCGAGAACCTGAGCCTGAATGAAGTCACGACCGCGCCTTTGTTTCTGCGCATCGGCGCACGGCTGCGCGGGCCGGAAGGCACGACGCCGGGCGCGATCCGACGGGTGCGGATATCGGACATGACCGCGACCGATATATTGCCGGATTATTCGGCCCTGATCATGGGGCTGACCGACCATCCGATTGAGGACGTGACCTTATCGAATGTGCATTTCACCTATCGCGGCGGCGGTACCGTTGGCGATGCGGCGCGTCGGCCCGCTGAACTGGATAGCGCCTATCCGGAACCGAGCATGTTCGGGATCACCCCGGCCTACGGCCTGTGGGCGCGGCATGTGCGGGGGTTTAAGATGGATAATGTGGTGCTGGAAGCCGCAGCCCCTGATGCGCGGCCCGATATGGTTTTGGACGATACGCAGACTTTATAATCTGACGGCGCGATCTGATCGAAAAGCCATTTTTAGGTGGTTAGGGTGGGTTAACCTTTTGGAGGCTGACCCCCATGACTAAATCCGCGCTCGATATCTTCGCCGCCCTGATCGCTGACCACAATAAGCATCGTAAGCTGCTGGAGCAGATCGAGGCCGCCGATAAGGACGCGCGATTGGAGCATTTCGCGGCCTTTGCGCTGGAGGCCAAGGCCCATGCGGCGGCCGAAGAGCAGGCGCTCTATTCGGTCATGATGGCCAATCCTGACCTGACCAGCAAGGCCCGCCATTCGGTGGCCGAACACAAAGAGATCGAAGACCTTATTGATGAAATTGCCGAGCTTGATGTCGGGTCAAAAAAATGGTCGGAGAAGTTCGCGGAACTGAAACACGAATACCTTCACCACATCGAGGAGGAGGAAGAGGAAATGTTCTCCGCCGCCGATGAAGAACTGACCAATACCGAAGAACGTGACATGGGTGCGGTCTTCAAAGACCGCAAGCCCAAGGAAAAAGCCGCCGCCACGGTAGGCGAGGATTAAGCTCTTCTAAACGGCACCTTTACGCTCATCTGTGTGGCGGCGCGCCACAGCCATTCCAACGGGCCGTAGTAGAAGCGCTTTAGCCAGATATTGGCGAATATAACTTCGGCCACAAAGAAGGCTACACCCCACAGCATGGCGACCGGCGGTGTCAGCCATGCCCAACCGTTAAGGCCGAAGCCGTAATAGACTGGCACCCACACCATGGCCTGAAACACATAGAGGCTTAAGGTCATGCGTCCGGCGGGGACGAGAACGCGCAGCGCCGACCCTGCGAACCCGTAAAACAGCTCAAGGATCACCAGCACGTAAACGCCCATCAGCGTCAGGTCTGTCCACCCGCTTAATATCATATTCGACAGGGCCCCAGCCATAACCGGGCTATGCGCGGTCGGGGCCAGCGCGATCAGCGCCGGTTTATAGATGATGAGCCCCGCAGACGCGGCGGCCAAAATCACCAGCCATATACGTCGTGCGGTGGCGAACCTGTGCGGCTGATCGAAAAAGCCGATCCGGCCCAGTACTATGCCGATTAGGAACAGGCCCGCGATTTGCGCCACCCGGCCCGTTTCAAGGAAAAACCACCATTTCGGGTACTGACCTTCAAACAGGTTATAGCGGATGACATCGATAAACGTCCCGTGCTGATAGGCTTCAAAACTGCCGCCATTCCAGAAGTTGGGCTTGGCATTGGCCCAGTCGGCACCGCTTACGGCGCTGAACATCTGATAGAAAATCACCGGCTGCAGGATCAGTATGGCGGCGATGGCGACCAGTATCCCGTTCTGGCGCACCCGATGAAACGGGATCAGCACCAGCCCGATCGGGGCTAAAACTGTCAGCACATCGCCCCGGTACAGCGCTCCATGTATGACGCCGATAATCGCCAGCACGGCCATGCGCCAGGCAAACCGGCCGGAAAAATCCCCGCCCTTATGCGCTTCGCGGTCCATCAGGACAAAAAAGCTCAAGCCAAAACACAGGGCCAGCAGCGAAAACGACTTACCCATGATGTAGGTCAGCACAAACCCGGTCAGGGGGTCGGGCGTCATATGGGCGTAATAAAGCTCGAACTGATCGGCAATATGAACCGCAAAGACGCCGAAAATGGCAAAGGCGCGCAAGACATCGACCGCTTCGTTGCGCGCGACGGGCGTGATCTGTTCCGACATAATTCCCCCCGATTATTGTTATTGCCTGAATTTATTCAGCTCTTTTCCCGAAGTTACAAGCGCAATTGTGTGTTTGCGAAAAAGCTGTCCTTGCCGCCCGCTCCAAGTTTCACCCGCGGGGGCTCCCCGCCTGTGTGATTCAAAAGACTCACCGCCAAAAAATGCACATATTTATCCTGTTAATAAATCGAATCGTTGACTCGCCGGCCTTGTGGGTGAGTCGCAAATCACCCTACGAATCAATATTCGGGTAAGCTTAACGAATCTTAAGGGATTTTCGTTTTAGCTTGTTAACGAATGGTTTGGGCATGTTGCCCTGACCTCGTTCCCAACGCCGGAGGGGCTTGATGCGAGTTTTATTGATTGAGGACGACAGTGCTACCGCACAGAGCATCGAATTGATGCTTAAGTCGGAAGGTTTTAACGTCTACACGACCGATCTGGGCGAAGAGGGCGTGGATCTGGGTAAGATCTACGATTACGACCTGATCCTGCTGGACCTTTCGCTGCCGGATATGTCGGGCGTCGAAGTGCTGCGCCAGTTGCGCGTGGGCAAGATCAATACGCCGATCATGATCCTGTCGGGCACGTCGGAAATCGACACCAAGGTGAAGACCCTGGGCAACGGCGCTGATGACTACATGACCAAGCCGTTCCACAAAGACGAAATGATCGCGCGTATTCACGCTGTGGTCCGCCGCTCCAAGGGCCATGCCCAGTCAGTGATCAAGACCGGCGACATCATTGTCAATCTGGACGCCAAGACGGTCGAAGTGTCTGGCAACCGCGTTCACCTGACCGGCAAAGAATATGAAATGCTTGAGCTTTTGTCCCTGCGTAAGGGCACGACGCTCACCAAAGAAATGTTCCTGAACCACCTGTACGGCGGCATGGACGAGCCTGAGCTTAAGATCATCGACGTGTTTATCTGTAAACTGCGTAAGAAGCTGGCTGTGGCCGCTTCGGGCAACCACTATATCGAAACCGTCTGGGGCCGGGGTTACGTTCTGCGTGACCCGTCCGAAGTCGGCGGTACCGTCGCCGCTTAATCTGGCGACACTGTAACAAAGTTACCACCTTGCTTCAGGGCAAGGTGACTGAGCGCCCGTCGGCCCCTCCCGACGGGCGTTTTTGTGTTTAATTAACCGTGTCTGTAAACCTTAAACTAAACCTGATGATGTAACCTTGTTATGCGGGATAAGGGTTCCCAAAATAATCAAAGGTGAGGGCGTCATGGGGTTTCAGGCATATAAGGTTTTGTTCCTGTGTGAGCATAATTCGGCGCGGTCGATCATGGCCGAAGCCCTGTTGAACCGGCTGGGGGCCGGGCGGTTTGAGGCCTATTCGGCGGGTATTACGCCGGCTGGGGCGATCAGCCCCTTTGCGGTGGGGCTGCTGCAAAAGATCAACTATACCCTCTCAAAGCTGGCGCCGAAGCCGGTTGAGACCATGGTGACCGATGACGCGCCGGTGTTTGATTTCATCTTTCGTCTGTCGCACCATGTCCCGCAGAACGGCCACTGGCCGGATTTCAAGGGTGCGCCGATGGTCATCGACTGGTTCCTGCCTGACCCGAGCGATCTGAGCGATTCCAAAAGCGTGGTGGCGCAGGCTTACGGCGACATGTTCGCCCGCTTGTCGAGCCGGATCGATACCTTGGCGCGCATGTCGGATGAGGCCCTGACGTCTTTCATGCGTCTGGAGCGCATGGGCGAGGAAGCCTTCAGGCTGGCGTCGTGAGGTCTTTTAAGGCTTAAGTTTCTGGTTTTTTATGGATTTTTAATTCCATAGTCGCGAAAAAGACGAAATATTTTATTGTCTTTCGCTTTCTGATTGCTGAAACTCATGTAAACTTGGCGGCATGAACACCGATGATGCCGTAGTTAATCTTTTCGCGCTGGCGCACCCTGGGCGGCTGGCTATGTATCAGGTCATTGTCGCCGCCGGAACCGGTGGCATAGCTGCGGGTCAGGTGGCGCGCGCGGTCAATATGCCCGCCAACACCGCCTCGACCCACCTCAGCATCATGACGGGCGCGGGTCTTCTGAGCGCGCACCGAGAAGGGCGCTCGATCATCTACAGCGCCGACATGGCGCATTTCTCACAGATGATCGGGTTTCTGCTGAAAGATGGTGCGCAAGGTAGGCCCGAAGCCTATGAATCACTGCGGGCATGGCTTAAACAAAACGCTTAGACACCATTTAAGAAAAGCGTTTCATGGCCATCGAAGTCACTATCTATCACCGTCCGACCTGCTCCACCTCACGCAAGGCGCTTGAACTGATCCGCGCCCAGGGTATTGAACCGACCGTCATAGACTATGGCAGGGTCGGCTGGACTAAGCCGCAACTGCAGGGCCTGCTGAAAACCATGGGCGTAAGTGCGCGTGATATTCTGCGCACGAGGGGAACCCCTGCCGAGGACCTAGGCCTGACGGCGACGGATGTCAGCGATGATGCCATCCTTGAGGCCATGGTGCGGGAGCCTGTGCTGGTCGAGCGCCCAATCGTGGTGACCTCTAAGGGCGCGGTCATCGCCCGCCCGGTCGAGCGACTGCTGGAGGTTTTGTAGGTTTAAGGGGCGGGGCTCTTAAAAACTCCAACCCTTGGCTTTAAGAAAATCTTCTAAATTTGTGCAAAAAACGCCAAAATGTTTTGCATATTCAATAAATTCAAAGCCTCTTCATCTATGAAGAGATGTATCAAACCTTTTGGAATTTGACTCATGAGCAGATGATCTATCTCAAGATACGATATGGCTTCGACTTTTCAGTGTTCAGAGGTTAAGCCGCCTGTTGCGTATTTAGCGCTTCGTGTGATATTTTGGTAACTCTAGTATTGATTCGGAGTACCCAAAATGTGGACGCAATTAATCCTCCACCGCCGTATGCTTAAGCCTTGGGGTTTCAGGCTTTATAGCATGACGGACGACGACGCGGAATTTTATCTGACGTTTGGGTACGACTCAAAAGAAGAGGCTAAAAGCGCGATGGATAGCGCCATTGACCAGCTTTACATGTTTGGGCGGGTTTTGAAGCCCCCCGTGCTGTACCAAGAACCATCATAAATCAGTTTAATGCCGCTACGAGATGCCCCCGCCCAAATGATCCAGCATATTAGCTGATCTTTGGGCGTTTAGCTGCCTGAACGGCTACACGGCGAATTGTTAAGCGCAAAATGACATCGAAATTTGGGACATAACAGTCACGAAATTGGGACATAAAATCGAAAAAATCGATTATTTTATTTAATAAAATCAATATTTTGGGGGATTGGAGCGGGTGAAGGGAATCGAACCCTCGTTGTCAGCTTGGGAAGCTGCTGCTCTACCATTGAGCTACACCCGCACTATATACCGCATGGTCCTGATAAAATTCGGACTGGCTAAGGCGATGCGTTCATAGCGTAATCGCCGTCAGACTCAAAGCCCAAAAACGCACTATCCGCAGGTTTGCGCTTAAGCGGATGCCACGACGCCGTGACGGTCAGTTCCGGGAATCGAGCACGGCTAGCAAACTGTTGCCCAAGGTGAAAGATCACCTGCTGCGGGAATTAACATCTTGTTAAGCATTATCCACAGGCGAACACCACATATAGAATCATGTGGACAGAGCTGTGGCTTATCGCCACTAAATATTGCGGTTTTTAACGATTTGTTTACGATATGTAGATGGCCGGGAAGAACTTCCTACGGTCGGGGTCTATATCTTGTGGTTGGTATCCCCTGTTGCACGGGGAATGGGAGGCTAGAATATGAGCTGGACAGACGAACGCGTGGAAACACTCAAGAAGCTCTGGCAGGAAGGTCATTCCGCCAGCCAGATCGCCAAACAACTGGGTGGCGTTACCCGCAATGCCGTAATCGGTAAGGTGCACCGTCTGGGCCTGTCGGGCCGTGCGGCACCGTCGCAACCGGCGCGTCCGCTCTATAAGCCCGCCAAGCCGCCGCGTCAGGCGGCCGCCCCCGAAGCCGCCCGTCCGCAGGCGCAGGCAACGCCCGTCCGCCGTGTTGAACCCGTTGTTGCCGTGCGTCAGGCGCCGACTTTGCCTATCGTTCCGCTGGTGGAAGGCCCTGGCACGGCCACCGTACTGACCCTCGGCGCCAAGATGTGCAAGTGGCCGATCGGCGATCCGTCCTCTGATGAATTCACCTTCTGCGGCCGTAGGGCCGATGACGGTATTCCTTACTGCGTCGAACATTCGCGCGTCGCCTATCAGCCGCAGCAAAAGAAGAAAAAGGACGGGGTGGATTTGTCCCGCTCACTCCGCCGCTATCTCTGAGATCGCGGTCTTTGGCCTATTGATACGCAGTCTGCGCTGGCAGGTACTTAGTGTACCTGCGGCGCTTGTCGGCTATCACTAGACTCAAATCTCACGATCTCAGTCACGGTATGATTGAGATTCAAAGCCCCGCTGGTAACAGTGGGGTTTTTTAATTCAGGATGCCGTTTAGTTAAGTATCCGGCGGGCTTCGGGCAGGTCGAGCGAGAAGGTAGGTATCGTGACCTTGAGCGGTTTGCCGTTCTCGTCCTCAAACATATAATAGCCGCTCATCGACCCTGACGGCGTCGGCAGCGGGCAGCCGGAGGAGTAGCTATAGCTTTCCTGCGGTTCCAGTATCGGTTGCTGACCGACCACCCCGTCGCCTTCGACAATCTCAACCCGGCCCAGCCCGTCCATAATCGTCCAGTGACGGGTCTTAAGCTGCACCCGGTCGCCGCGTTCATTGTCGATGATGATGTGATAGGCCCATACATAGGCCCGCTGTCGCCGCGACGTCGCGGGAAGGTCGTCTTCGGGCGGGATATATTCCACCTCGACGCTGATGCGGATGCCCTGACTGACGGCTTCATAGATCATGACCTCAATCTAAACAGCTTCGGGGATGATTTAAAGACCGTCATTGCGCATTTGGTTTTAAACTTCGGTTTGCGTGTCCCCAAAAATGTCGTAAACAAGCCCCCCATAAAGTTGAGACACCCATGACGCTTACGCCTGCCGCCCACGGCATACTGCCCCTGCAAAACCTATCCGTACTTGTTGATCAGGGCGTTGTCCTAAGCGCCTCAGCCCTTGATGGCGATCAGATTCAACCCGCCAGTATCGACCTGCGGCTGGGGGCGCGCGCCTGGCGGGTGCGGGCGTCCTACCTGCCGCGTAAACGCACGGTCGTTGAGCGCCTCAGCGATGTTGTCATGCATGAGATGGACTTGTCTAAGGGGGCGGTGTTTGAAGCCGGCTGCGTTTATATTGCCGAGCTACAGGAAAGCCTGAACCTGCCGCAGGGCTTAAGCGCGCGCGCCAATCCGAAATCCTCGACCGGCCGTTGTGACGTATTTGTGCGCCTGCTGTCAGACTATTCCGATGCCTTTGATGACGTTCGCGAAGGCTATAGTGGCCCGATCTATGTTGAAATCGCGCCGCAAACCTTCTCCGTTTTGGCCCGCACCGGCACGCGCCTGAACCAGCTTCGGGTTAAGCGCGGGACGGTGCCTAAGCTCTATACCTCCGACTGTGGTGTCGATCTGACCGGTGATCTCGTCGGCTACCGCGCCCGCAGGCACGCCGGGGTGATCGACCTTGATAATGTCGATGGCCACGATCCGCGCGACTTTTGGGAACCGCTGTACCAGAACAAGGGCCAGCTTCTGCTCGATCCGGGTGAGTTCTACATATTGGCGTCCAAAACCGCCGTCGTGATCCCGGTCATGGAAGCTGCCGAAATGCTGCCGATCGACCCCAGTGTCGGGGAATTTCGCGTCCACTATGCCGGTTTCTTCGATCCGGGCTTTGGCACGGAGGAGGCTGCGGCTGCCGGTTCGCGCGGGGTGCTGGAGGTGCGCTGTCACGAAACGCCGTTCCTGCTGGAAGATGAGCAGACCGTGGCGCGGCTGGTCTATGAGCCGCTGATCGCGCGTCCGGCAGAACTGTATGGTCAGCGCGGTTCTCACTATCAGGGGCAGGGGCTGAAGCTCTCCAAACACTTTCGCCCCTGGTAAATCGCGGTCTTTGGCCAGCTAATACGCAGTCTGCGGTTCGCAGGTACTTAAGTGTACCTGCTTCCCTTGTCGGCTATTATCTGACTCAAATCTCACGATTTACAATTCGGAGCTATTCTTCAGTTTCAGCGGTTTTTCGGCGGGGTTTGCGGGGTGGTGTGGCGGCAGCCGTAGGGCGCAGTTTCATGTCGTCGACAAAGGCCGTGACCACCTGCGCAAACATCCCCAGAAACGACGGAAAGCGCACAGCGATAAAGCTGGCCAGCAGGGTTACCACCGTGACAATCAGCGTCGATTGACCGGCTACTGCGCCCATAATCTGGGATAGTAATGCGCCGGACGGATCGACGGCGGGGCGGGCTTGACTGCTTAAGGTGTTGGCTTTGGTAGGGCGATCAGGCGAAAAGGCTTTGATCAGCAGATGTATGATCACCGGCACCAGCATGATCAGGGCCAGAACAAACGAACTCCACGGCGTGCCGATCCACAGCTTGAGCGCGTTATAAAGGCCGATGCTCAGCCAGGTCAGCCCGATCAGCAAACTGCCCGCCAGAAACACGATGTAGAGGATCGAGGATTTTAATTCGCTGATTTTCTCGGAGACATTAAACACCGCGCAGCTCCCTTGGTTAATAGCCAGACATATGATGCCTTAGACTAAAACCAAAGGAACTAAAAATCCTATTACGTTAAAACGATTTCGCGGCTTAATTCATCCCGCGGGTCGACGACAGGGCCGGTTTGAGCGCGGCATAGGTCTTAGTGCGTTCCTGGGCGCGTTCATGGCTGACCAGAGTGACGGGTGCAGGGGCTGCGGCTACAGGCGCGGATTTTGCCGGGCTGTTCATGGCCAGAGCCTGCTTTTCGTCGCCGCGCTTTATGTCGGCCATGGCGATCATGGTGTCGATTTCACGCTTGCGCGCCATGAAGGCCTGAAGCTCTTTGCCGCCCAGAATCGTGCCTTGCGGAACCTTGGCATCCTTGGGGTTGATCGGACGGTTCTTGTACCACACTTCGAAGTGCAGGTGCGGGCCGGTGGAACGGCCGGTCGAGCCGACATAGCCGATGATCTGGCCCTGCTTGACGCGCTGGCCCGGTTGCACGGCAATGCGCGACATGTGGGCGTAGCCGGTTTGCCAGTCGCCGGTGTGGCGAACGCGAACCCAGCGGCCATAACCGCCCCACCACTTGGCGTCCTGAACCACACCGTCACCGGCGGCGACGATCGGGGTGCCGGAACCGGCAGCAAAGTCAACGCCGGTGTGCATCTTCATAAAGCCCAGAACCGGGTGGCGGCGCACGCCAAACCCTGATGAGGTGCGCGCCCCGTCAACCGGCGTGGCCAGCAGGAAGCCACGAATGTTCTTGCCCGTTTCATCGAAATACTGCGGCTCTTTTTCGCCCGCGCGCTGAAAGCTGTAGAAGCGGTTGATGCCGCCCTTGGCTTCGATTTCGGCGTACAAAAGCTTACCCGTCTCTACGGTGCGACCGCTCTCAGTCACCTTACGGTCGAAGATCAGCTTAAAGGTGTCACCCGCCTTGATGTCGCGCTCGAAATCGAGCTTATGGGCGAACAGCTTCATGACATTGTTGGTGACGGCTGGCGTGGCCCCAAGGGCTGCCGCCGACGTAAACAGGGAGCCGTCGATGGTGCCGATGGCCACGCGGCGTTCATCGCGCACGTTTTCTTCCAGCACCCGCAGGCGCATGGCGCCGTCATGGCTGGTGGTCAGGGTCAGTTGCTTGGCAGGGCCGGTGCGGGTCGTCAGGCCCAAAAGCTGGGCGGGTTGGCCAGAGCCGAGGGCCGGTTTGGCAATCGCGGCCTGAATGGACATGCCCGCGCGGACATTGACGACATCAAAGGCTTGCGACAGCAGATTAACGGCCGCCTGAGCATCCGCAGGGGCGACACCGGTGCGGGCAATCGCTTGCGAGAGGGTCTCACCTGAGCGGACCAGAATGGAGACCTGCTCCGGCTGGTCAAAGCCGGGTCGTGCAGACGCCACCGCATAGGCTTCGGTTTCCAGCGCCATAACAGCGCCCGGATCAAGGGCCATACCCGGCAATATGCCCGGTGTCGGCTGAAAAACGCGCCAGATCAAGGTGCCCACCGTGAGGGCCGCCACGGTCGCAAAGACCATGGGCGTTAAGCGTACTGGCTGTCGGCGTGGATCGAGTTGAGCCATCAGTCCCCGTCAAACACTAAATAAAGACAAACGATACTAAAACTTACAGATGAACCCATAAGGGCCCGGTAGTCTTAAAGGTTATAGTCGTGCGGATATACGGATCTGTCTCATTACAGACGCTCTTTATGAGCGAAAAAGCCTGAGTCGTGAAGCTTGAAAACTCAGCTACAATTTCCGTGCCATCCTGTTTACGTCGAAATAGGGCCAAAGTGAGGCCCAAAAGGAAGGGTTAAGATCAAGCATACCGCAGTCGCGAAGGCAACAACGAAGGGCGCTTTTTAGCCGATTAAGATTAAGATCGCCCTTAAATTTTGTTAAAAAAGGGTATACGCATAGTGCGGGGGCTTTGGGTGCTGAGCACCGATCTGTTGATAACTGATGCTTTAAGCATTTAAAATTTATAACGAAACGGCAAAGAATTCGCCAATGGCGATCATTTCCGGCAAGGGTTTGCAGGAAATTCGCGCCTCTTGTGCGAAATGCGGTGATGTGTCCATAATTTTTACCAATATATGTGCCATAATGACCTATTGATGATGATCAAATTATTTTTTGCGTCGTCTTCACATTTTTCGACCGCCATTGTTTCCCTTTTAGTTTGAGCCCGCCTCTTGACGCCCACTGATCCGACCGCTGATCAAAACGATGAATTGATGTTCCCGGTGCGCACCTCGACGCTGGGGACGTTTTCGCGCGTGGTCAGTGGCGATGCCAAGGCCGGTGGCGGCGAAAAGGGCAGGCCGGGAAAGAAAGCCAAAAAAGGTAACGGCAGCGGTCGCCCGCCCAAATCCGGGGCCAGTAAGGCCGGGAAAATCATCGGGCTGACCTTGTGCGGGGTCGCGGCCATTGGCGTTGCTGCCGTCGTGGCCCGCAAGGAAATCGCCCGCGAAATCGCCCAAGGCTGGCTACGGTCGCAGCAGATAGATTCCGAACTTAAGATCGGGCGTCTGGGGCTTGACCATGCCGAAGGCTCGATCCGGTTGGGCAAGGCGACGTCGCCGGATGTGATCCTCAATGATTTCCGCATCGATTACGACCTGAACCTGTTTGCCGGTCAGGGTCAGCCGATGGCGCGCTTTAAGCGCATCCACCTGACCAAGCCCGAAATCGCCCTGGCGCTGACCTCTAAGGGGCTGGACTTTGGTTCGCTTGATCCGCTGATCCAGAGCATATTGTCGTCGCCGTCCAATAAGGGCGAGGCCCCCGGCGAAGTCCTGATTGAAAATGCGGTGGTGCGGCTTAAGACCGACTACGGCACCATCAACGCTACGGGCCGCGTCCAGATGCAGGCCGGACGGTTGCAGGCGCTTAATCTCAACATCCCCTCGACCCGTCTGAGCGGGCCGCTGGGGGAGGGCAGTTTACGCGACGGCTTTATCAAGGCCCGCTCGGTCGGTGAAGGCCTTAAGGTCGCAGGCAAATTTGTCGCCGATGCCTGGGAGATGAAGCCGGATAAGGCGGGGACTGTGACCCGCCTCAAAGGCGTGCGGCTGGAGCTGACCTCCAACCTGCCGTATCGCCAGCTAGAGCAGGCGGCCAACCTCAAGGCCTCACCGCTGGCGGAGTTTTCAGGCCCGTTAGAAACGCACATGAAGGTGGCGGCGGATGAACTGAACACCGGTGCTGCGGCCTTGACCGGCGTAACCGCTGATGCGTCTATTCTGGCGGCCTTGAGTTTTGAGCGCGATGAAACCCGCCTTGAGGGCCAGTCGCGCTTTCAGGGGCGGGCACAGTCGGTCACGCAAGGGGCGATGTTCGGGCGCGATGTCTATCTGGATGCCGCAAGCCTAAATCTTAGTTTCGCCCATTCGTCCAAAACGCCGACGGCTGAGAACCCCGATCAAGGTGGCGCTCACGTTTGGATCGACGGGCCGTTGCAGGCGCGCATCGGCCTTTACCGTCAGGACGGGATTGAGGTCAGTAATGCCCGCGCCGACCTTGAAAAAGTGGCCCTGCATATGGCGGGGACCGAATCTGACATCAGCTTTAAGGGTACAGCCTATGCCGGGCGCATGGCGGCGGCTGACCTGTCGCTCGACCGGGTCAATATGACGGTGAGCGGCAATGCCAAGGCCGAGGCCGGACTCAATGGCGCCGCTGCAAACGCGTCTTCGGCATGGACGGCGGCGATTAAGACCAGCCTCAACAGCCGTCACGGCAGCTATCGAGGGCTGGACGAGATGGCGCAGACGCGTCGCAAAGATCTTCAGGCCGTGGTCTATCCTGAGCCGGTTAACCTCGATACGCCGCAGGTGCCGGTGGCCCCGATTAAGTCTGATGCGGTCCTTGCGCTGCAGGCCGCAGCGCAGGCCTTTAGCCTTGAGGCCAATGATATCACTATCAAGCTGGATGGCGCGGCGGGCAAGCCCGCGGCCTTTGATGTCCGCACCAAAACCCCGATTACCATCACCCCGGCTTCGGGCGGCAAGCTGACCCTGACGCCGGATGGGGCGCGGGCTCTGATGGCCAGTGCGGATCGCGCGGCCTTTGGGGTAAAGCTTGAGGGTGAAGACCTGCCCGAAGTGAATGCCTTCCTCAGTGATATGGGCTTTGGGGCCGGTGGCGAGCTGAGCGGCAAACTGGCGGCGGATGCCAAATTCAACTTCGCCCCGGTGACAGCAGCGCAAACCAAGGCCAGTGGCCGGTTCACTGTGGCGGGCGGGCGCACCAGCTTTGTGCTGGATGACTGTATGCCGTTTAGCGCGGCGCGCTCGGACATCGGCGGGCGGCTGGAAGGGCTTACGGCGAATATTTGTGCTACCGAAGCGCCGATCCTCACGATGGAAAACGGTCAGTGGCAGTCGGCCGGGGCCTTTGATGATCTGAAATTGAACGCGCCGGATTATGAAGCGCGCGTGGCCAATGCCAAGGGCCGGTTCAACGCCTTTTCGACCAAATCGGGCGCGGCCAATGGTGCCGGGTTCCGCATAACCGTGGCAGCGGCTGAAGCCCATGATACGGCGGCCAAGACCCGCTTTAATCCGGTGACGGTGGCGGGTAAGCTGGATCAGGACGCCGTCCGCATGACCGGACGGCTGGGGGTCAAGCCGCTTAATCCGGTGGTGCGCGAACGTGCCCCCGGTGATCTGGCGCGCATCGACATCGTGCAGGATGCGCGATCCGACTCAGGCTATGCCCTGATCAGCACCGGTGACATGGTGTTTGCGCCAGAGGGCCTGCAACCGATTGACCTGACCCCGCAGGTGGCCACGGTTGCCACCAAGAATGTGATGGGCTCGGCCACCTTTGATGGCCGCTTTGACTGGTCGCGCACGGGTACGCCGATCAGCCAAGGCCGTCTGCGCCTGAACGATATCGATTTTGAAGGGCCGCTGGGCAAGGCACAAGACCTACGCGGCGATATCGAATTCACCAGCCTGTCGCCCCTGATGACCCCGCCGGGGCAGATCCTCAGTGTGGCCTCGCTGACGACCGCCGTGCCGCTGACCGACATCAATACCTCGGTGCAGTTCCTGGGCGATCACCTGTCGCTGGCGGCGGCAACGGCACAATCTCCGGGCGGTCAGTTTGGCCTTGAGCCCATGGATGTGCCGCTGGCTGAGAATGTGCCGATCAAGGGTGCTTTGACCTTTGAGCAGCTTGATTTCGGTAAGATTATCGCTGCCACCGATCTGGGCCGCGACATGAAATTTGAAGGCACGGTCACGGGCCGTATGCCATTTGAAATCAACGGCAACCGTGTCCACTTTGCGCAAGGCGAACTGAAAGGCGACGGGCCGGGGCGCCTGTCGATCCAACGCGCCGCCTTGCAGGGTGTGGCCTCATCGGGTGGCGTGACGACCGATGCGCCGCAGGAGATTGCGCCGTCGCCCGCTGATGCCTCAAAAGTGGTCGAAGGCATGGCCTATCAGGCGCTGGAAAACATGGCCTACAGCGATATGTCGGCCACGATCAACAGCCTTGAAAACGGCCGTCTCGGGTTCAATTTCAAGATCAAGGGCCGATATGACCCGCCCAAAAAACAGGAAGCGCGCGTAAGCTATGCGGATGTGCTGCGCGGACGCTTGTTTGATAAGCCGATAAACCTGCCGTCCGATACCGGGGTTGATCTTAATCTCGATATGACGCTGAACCTCGATCAGGTGCTGGATGACCTGATGGCGTTTGAGGCGCAAAAGGCGGGATTGAAGTAAGGCGTAGGGTTTGGCGTTTGTCCTATTTTCTCCTCCCCATTCCATGGGGAGGTGGATGCGAACGTAGTGAGTAGACGGAGGGGTATTACTGGCCGTAGTAAGGTACCCCTCCGCCTCGACAAGCTCGGCACCTCCCCATGGAATGGGGAGGAGGGCGATTAACGATTTATGTACTACACACTCCGCTCCTTGAGCACTTTTTGTTCAGCTTGGGTTCAGACTGCAAATCATATAAGACATTCATGATAAGGCCGAGAGCCTTTGACTAAGGAGTAATCGCCATGACCCACAAAGGCCTAAAGCCTCTCGCATTACTGGTGCTGGCCGCACCGGTGTTTGCCGCCTGCGTCCCGACTGTTCGGGTCGAGGTCGCCCCGATTTCGATCTATGCCAAGCTTGACCACGATGTCCGCATCAGCCTTGACGAAGACGCCAAGGCGCTGGTCCAGCAAAACCCGAACCTTTTCTAATTTCGCGCCCTTCAAAGTGAGACCTATCATGAAAAAAACAGTGTTTTCCGTTACGGCGGCGATGATGGCCGCCACAGGTATGATGGCCGCAGGTGTGGCGATCAACATGGCGTCGCCTGCGCCGGTATTTGCGCAGGCCGCCGCTAAAGCCACCGTTGATGCCGCCAAGGCTGCCGGGGTTGTGGGTGAACAGTCCGACGGCTATCTGGGTTTTGTCAAATCCGGTGATGCCGCCACCAAGGCCGCGGTTGAGGAAATCAATGCCGGTCGCGCCAAGGTCTATGCCGAAGCCGCCGCCAAGAACAATGTACCGGTCGCGGCCGCCGGGGCTGCGACCTTCTCCAGCGTCATTATGCCGAAAATGAAGGCCGGTGAGTATTACAAAGACGCCTCCGGTAGCTGGAAGCAGAAGTAATTTTTGCTGAGAAATCCGACGATTTAACCCTGAAGCTGAACGGCTTCAGGGTTTTTTCATGGCTTTGCGGTAAAAGGGGCATCTAAACGAAGCAAGGTAGAATACCGTGTCCGATTATCTCAAGCCCCTGACCAGTCTGCGTTTTTTTGCCGCCGTCTGGGTTATCCTGTTCAGCTACTGGCCGCTGCTGCAAGGCGCCGCCCCGCTGTGGATCATTGCGCGCGGCTATCTGGGGGTCGATCTGTTCTTCATCCTGTCGGGTTTTATCCTGTGCCATGTCTATCTGGAAAGCTTTGGGGCAGGTAAGTTTCAGTACGGGCAGTTTATCGTCAACCGGCTGGCGCGCATCTATCCGCTGCATATAGCAACCCTTTTGTTCACCTTGGCGCTGGTGGTCGCGGCCTCAGTCAAGGGGCTGACGCTCGACAGCCATGTGGCGTCGTGGGCGTCACTGCCGGCGCAGATTTTCATGGTCCATGCGTGGGGGCTGGCCCCGGAGGCATCATGGAATCACCCGTCCTGGTCGATATCGGCGGAATGGTTTGCCTATCTGCTGTTTCCGGTCTTTGCCAGTGTGACCTGGGCCCTGAGATCAAGGCCCGTCGTCGCAGTGGCATTGGCGGCAGCGTTTCTGACTATCCTTTACTGGGCTTTTGAAGCCGTGGCCGGGTTCCGTCTGACCAGTGCGACCTTTATGTGGGGGGCGCTGCGCATCGTGCCGTGTTTTGCGCTGGGCTGTGCCGTGTATCTGGCGTGGCGGGCAGGGGCAGTTAAATCCAAAACCATAGCCCTTGGCGGGGTTGCGGTATCTCTGGCGGTGATTTTGGGTGCTACCGCATTCATGACCTCGGATGCGCTGGTTGTGCTGGCTTTGGGCGGACTCATTCTGTCGGTCGGCGGGTTGGCCACGGCAGACGGTAAAGGCATTATGTCTAACCGTGTTCTGGTCTATCTCGGCAATGTCAGCTTTGCCATGTATATGGTCTATGTGCCGTGGAAGTGGGTGTTTACCAAGGCCGCAGGCATGATTTTGGGCAGCGAAGACTCATTGCCGCTGATGTGGTGGCTGGGCGGATTTGTGGCCATTATCCCCATCGCCATGCTGGCCCATCATGTCGTCGAAAATCCGATGCGCAACGTCGTGCGCCATATCGGTGACGGGGTGCGTTATCGCCTCAACTATCGCCTGCAAGGCACATCAAAATAAGCTTTATGGCTTAAAGCGGTGTCCGGTTAAGGGTTTATTCATAAAAATTAACCTTTTCCCCATTTGATAGTCATAAAGTATTTGTAAAATATTTTATGTGATGTATCAAAGACACAGAGTGTTAAAGTGCATCCCAAAAAGTGTAGTGCGGTTTTTGGATCAGATGCGCGACTGGATTAACTACCGTGGAGTGAGGCGTTGCAGGCATTTAAGGTATCGCGAGTAATTAAGGCCGGTTTGGCTATGGTGTGCGCAGGCGTAATGGCTGCCGCCCCGATGGCTCAGGCGGCTGAGAAATCGCCCTACTGGCAATGCGTCACCTTCGCCCGCTCGATCACCGGCATGCAGATTTTTGGCGATGCCTGGACCTGGTGGGAAAAAGCTTCCGGCAAGTACGACAAAGGACAGGCCCCGCAGGCGGGCGCCGTTCTGGTGTTTCAACCCACAGGTAAGATGCGGGTCGGCCACGTCGCCGTCGTATCCCAAGTGGTCACCGACCGCATCATCCAAATCACCCACGCCAACTGGTCGCCGATCAATGGCCGTCGTGGTCAGGTCGAAAAAGACGTCACCGTGGTCGATGTCTCGGACAAGGGCGACTGGTCCAAGGTCAAGGTCTGGTACGGGCCGATCAACGATCTGGGCACCTCGGTCTATCCGACCTATGGTTTTATCTATGCCGCCGCCCAAAAAGGCCAGAACATCGGCCAGAGCCTGACGGCTTCGATTGCAGAGACCTTTAGCGGCAACGACAAGCAATCGGCTGATAACGGGCCCGTGCCCTATGCGGTCATCAAGGCCAATGACGCCAAGGTGGCCGAGAAGAAGGCGATTGAAAAGGTCGATACCCGCGCTATTGAGGCCAAGCTTCTGGCGGCGAATCTGATCGACGCCCCGACCATTCCAGTCCAAAAATCCGATAAGCCTACCGCGATGAAAACCAAGGCGGTGGTGAAGTCCGAAACCGCGTCCAAGAAATCTGACGCCAAGAAGGCCGACACCAAATCGGTGTCCAAGAAACTGGCGGACAAGAGCACGGCTAAGTCATCCGGCAAAACGGTCGATAAGGCTCAAGCTGATAAAACAAAGACCGACAAAAAGGTAGCGTCTGCGAAGTCCACCAAGACCGACGCTAAAAAAGCCGCTTAAAGCGGAACCCCTTCACATAGATAACCATACCGACGTGCTACGGTTTTTACCGTTGCGCGTAAGTTGGCGCTTGGCGGGACGCTGGGCCTGCTTTATCTAATCAAGATGGCGGCCCGGAGGTTTCAGACATTGATTACCGTACATTATCTCGAAAACTCCAGAGCGCATCGAATCCTGTGGCTGCTTGAAGAGCTGGGTCTTGAATATGACATCAAAACCTATAAGCGCGCCCCGGATATGCGCGCGCCCGCGTCGCTGAAATCAATACATCCTTTGGGCAAGTCGCCGGTTGTCGAGGACAATGGCCGAGTGATTGCCGAAAGCGGTGCGATTATCGAATATCTGATCGATACCTATGGCCATGATACCCTGCGTCCGGCGGCGGGCACGCCGGCGCGGTTGCAATATACCTACTGGCTGCATTATGCCGAAGGTTCGGCCATGCCGCTGTTGCTGCTCAAGCTGTTGTTCGGGCAGCTACCGCGTCAGATACCATTTTTTCTGCGTCCGGTGGCCAGCCTGATCTCGACCGGCGTGCAAACTAAGCTGGTTGATCCGCAACTGGCCGATCATCTGGCCTTCTGGAATGACACGCTGTCGGTCGGCGGCTGGTTTGCCGGTGAGGCCTTTTCCGCCGCCGACATTGCCATGAGCTTCCCGGTCGAGGCCGGCATGACCCGGATTAAGGTGACGAGCGATATCACCGCCGTGCGCCGGTATATGGACGCCATTCGCGCCCGCCCGGGCTATCAAAAGGCCCTCACGCGCGGCGGTGCCTATCTCTATGCTGACAGCTAAATCCGCTGGCCGTGTTAGGGGACTGTCATGCTGAAAATCTATAGCCGCGCCCAGGATTCCGAAGATGGCCACACTGCCATCATCAGGTCTATCGGTGATATGCCGCATGAAGACCGGCGCGCCGCGATCGAGCATGGCCGTGAGGTCGAAGAGATGATCGCCTTAGAGCCGCAGCAGGGGGCTGGTTCGGCCTGGTGCGATATCGATAATGCCATGACCTGGCTTGATCTGCATAACCCGACTCGCGACGAGGAACTGTTTGTTGAAGGCGCGCTGGGTGTTGGTATTCCGACGCGCGAGGACATGAGTGAGATTGAAATCTCGTCGCGGCTCTATACCGAAGACGGGGCGGTGTTCATGACCGCTCAGGTGGTTTTTTTTGGCGGTCAGCCGCATCTGCAAAGCGGGCCGGTGACCTTTGCCCTGCTGCGGGAGCGCCTGGTGACCATCCGCTATATTGATCCGCAATCGTTCAGTATTTTCTCCGATAAGATCAGCCGTTCCCCCGCTTTATGTGAGAGCGCGGCCCTGACCCTTACCAATCTGCTCGATGTGCTGATCGATCGCACCGCCGATCTGGTCGAAAAGGTCTCTGCTGGAGTCGATGATATCTCGACGCAGATTTTTGCCACCAAGGCCAATCGCGGGCTGGATAAGCTGCTGCGTCAGATGGGGAGGCACCAGAACGATATCGCCAAGTTACGCGACAGTTTGCTGTCGTTCCAGCGTCTGTTTACCTATGCCCTGACCTTAAGCGATGATCAGGTCAGCGGCGATGCGGCTGAGCTTGAGGTCTTTCGCGCCCGTCTTAGGTCTCTGCACGAAGACGCCCAGTCCCTGACCGATCATGCGGGTTATGTGACCGGCAATATCACCTACTTGCAGGAAGCGGCCATGGGGCTGATTAACATCGAACAGAACTCGATCATCAAGATCGTGTCGGTGGCGTCAGCGGCCTTTCTGCCGCCGACCCTGATCGCCAGCATCTATGGCATGAATTTCGAGCACATGCCGGAACTGCATGTGGCCGTGGCCTATCCGCTGGCGATTGGGGCCATGGTATTGTCGGCGGTGCTGCCGATGGTGTGGTTTAAGTACAAGGGCTGGTTGTAAAAGTTATGTAGCGGCCACAGCCACGATGTCCCGAATATCGGCGGCCAGTTCGTCGATGCGCTCCGGTTTGGCATCCCACGCGAACATGAAACGCGCGCCCCCGCCAATGAAGGTGTAGAACAGCCAACCGCGATCGCGTAAGCCCTGCAACACCGTCTCCGGCGCGCGCAGGAACACGGCATTGGCCTCAACCTTAAACATCAGCCCGACGCCAGTTAGCGGCTCAATCTGTGCCGCCAGCCGTTTGGCGCAGGCATTGCCATGTTGCGCGTTCTTAAGCCACGCGCCGCTCTCCAGCATCCCGACCCACGGGGCGGCCAGAAAGCGCATCTTGGAGGCCAGTTGCCCGGCCTGCTTGCAGCGATAACCGAAATCTTCTGACAGGGCCGTGTCAAAAAACAGCACGGCATCGCCGACAGCCATGCCGTTCTTGGTGCCGCCAAAACATAGCACATCGACCCCGGCCCGCCAGGTGATATCTGCCGGGGTGCAGTTCAGCGTCGCGCAGGCATGGGCAAAGCGCGCGCCGTCCATGTGCAGCTTAAGCCCCAGGTCGCGGCAGGTCGCCGATATGGCCTTCAATTCGTCAGGTGTGTAGACAAGGCCGGTTTCGGTTGGTTGGGTGACCGTGACCACGCGCGGTTTAGGGAAGTGGATATCCGAGCGACTGATGGCAAGATCCCGGATCGCCTGCGGTGTCAGCTTGCCGTCCGGGGTGGGGGCGACCAACAGCTTTGAGCCGTTGGAGAAAAACTCCGGCGCGCCACATTCGTCGGTTTCAACGTGGGCTGACGATGAGCAGATGACGCTGTGGTAGGACTGGCACAGGGACGCCAGCGCCAGCGAATTGGCCGCCGTGCCGTTAAAGGCGAAGAAGACCTGGGCGTCGGACTCGAACAGGGCGCGCAGGCCATCAGCGGCGCGGATCGTCCAGTCGTCATTGCCGTAAGCGACCGCCGAGCCGTCATTGGCGGCCTGCAGGGCAGCCCAGGCTTCGGGGCAGATGCCGGCATAGTTGTCGCTGGCGAATTGTTGAGGAATATTGGCCATGTTAAGCGCCCTTTCTGATTATAAAAGAGCGAAACGACGTGTGGCTGTGATCCCGTATTTGCCGGTCAGGCCACATCCCCCCATTCATTTGGGGGCACCACCTTGCCGGATGAGCAGGTTGGTGTCAGGCGTCGGCCCAACTCTTGATGCGGAAAATGCCTTAGCACTATTTTAGATGCAGGCGCAACTACTCCCGTGCGCGGCAGGGCATAATACTGAGTGGGAATTTTAGCTAGCGGCAGGTCTTGCAGCGGCCCTTGGCCTCGACCGTGATGTGCTTAACCTCAAAGCCCAGATGCTGGGCCTGATGCTCAATATCGGCCAGACTTAAGGTCGCGATTTCCTCGCTCTGGCCACAGCAATCGCACAGCAGGAACGCCGCGGTGTGCGGGTGATGATGGTCGACATTGGCGGGGGTGGCGCAGGCCACAAAGGCATTGAGGCTCTCGATCCGGTGGATCAGGCCCATCTGCTCCAGGAAGCTTAAGGCGCGGTACACGGTCGGGGGCTTGGCGGCCCCTTCCGGGTGAAAGCGGTCAATGACATCATAGGCCTTCATCGGCCCGTTATTGCCAAGGATCAACTCATAGGTACGCAGGCGCGGCGCGGTTAGGCGCTCACCGGAGGCCACGCACAGGGCTTCGGCGGCCTTAAGGCGCGCATCGACATTGATGGTTGTGGTGTCGTGGCTATGGTCGTGGTCGCAGGCGTGCTGAGTCATAGTAGCAATGTAGTGGTTCCTGATCCGTCGCGCAATTGTGCAGATGCAGCATGAATCTTGACGGTACGGCTTGACAGTGGTTATGTTATTAAATAACACGGGCGTTAATGTTATTTAGTAACGGGGCATTATCATGACCGGATCGTCTTTTAAAATTGCGTTGAGCGCGGGTATTTCACTTATTGCCTTATCGGGCGTGGCCCAAGCCCAATCACAGGTTCAGGCTCAAAATGCCGATGAGCCCGTCAAGGAAGTTGTCGTCACCGGCTCGGCCTATGCGGTCTCCAAAGACGCCCTGATGTCCAATGTCGATGTGCTGAAACAGGCGCAGATCGATGAAATGCCAGCGCGTGGTTTAGGTGATATGCTGTCTGATCTGCCGGGGGTACGTTCTTCCGGTTTTGCGCCGGGGGCGTCGCGGCCGATCATACGCGGGCTGGATGGCTTTCGCGTGCTGGTGCTGAATAATGGCATGGGGCAGGTCGATGCCTCAGCCGTATCGCCGGACCATGCCTCGGCCACCGATCCTCTGGAAGCCCAGCGCATTGAGGTTCTGCGTGGGCCGTCGGCCCTGACCTATGGCGGTAATGCCATCGGCGGCATCGTCAACATCATTGATGACCGTATTGCCGGGGCACCGGCCAAGGACGGCCTTGACGGACGGGTGACGGCGCAGGCCTCGTCAGTGGATGAGGGCTATCAGGGGGCGTTTAACCTCAAGGCCGGTAACGGGCCGTGGGTGCTGACGCTGGATGGCCTTAAGCGCAAGACTGAGGATTATAAAACCCCGGTCGGGCCGGAATCACGCCGCCTGACCGATGCTGAGGGCGAAGAGCCCGATACCGGCGACACGCAAGTCAACTCAGCCACCGATCTCGAATCTTACGGTGCGGGCCTGAGCTATGTCGGTGATTTTGGTTTTATCGGCTTCAGCGCCAAGCAGACCAATTCTTTGTACGGCGTTCCGGGCCACAGCCATGAACACGAAGAAGGCGAGGCCGAAGAGGGCCATGAGGAAGAAGGCCCTGTCCGTATCGACTTGAAACAAACCCGCTATGATTTCCGCTCACACCTGAATATCGACTCCGGCCCGTTCAACAGCCTGCAATTTGCGGCGGGCTATACCGACTATGAGCACACCGAACTGGAAGGCGATGAGGTCGGCACCCGTTTCCTGTCGGACGGTAAGGAGTTCCGCGCCAATCTGATCCGTCAGGGCATGGGCGAAGTGTCCGGCGTCATCGGCATCAACGGCCTGACCCGCGATTTTGAAGCCATCGGCGCTGAGGCCTTTGTTCCGTCGAGCACCACCAAGGAACTGGGCGTGTTCTCTCAAGGCCGCCTCGATAAGGGCAACTGGGGCGTGGAAGGGGGCTTACGTCTCGATCAGAAAAAGATCAGTTCCGCAGGTTTTGACCGTGATTTCACCAACACCTCGGCCTCGCTGGGCGCGTTCTATAAGCCCTCCGATCACAGCTTCTTTGGCGCCAGCCTGACGCGGTCTGAACGCGCACCGTCCGATGTCGAACTGCTGGCCAATGGCCCTCATGCGGGGACGGGGTCTTATGAAATTGGCAATGCCGATTTCGATACCGAAGTGGGCTATAGCCTTGAGCTGACCGGTCACTGGCTGATGGATGAGCATTCCGATTTCACCTTTGATGCCCATGTCTATACCTCAAAGTTCGATAACTTCATCGACCTGCGCCCCACGGGTGCCGAACAGGACGCACTGCCGGTCTATCAGTATGTCCAGACCGATGCTGATTTCTACGGCCTTGAGCTTGAGGGCGGCATCAATCTGTGGGCGCGCGGCGATAAGACCGTCCGCTTCGATGCCACCTATGACTATGTGCATGGCGACAGCGATCTGGGGCCGGTGGCGCGCATCCCGCCCTATAGCGTGACGGGCAAGGTGTCCTATACCGATCCGCGCTGGACGACCCATATTGAGGCCCGCTACGCCGGTGAACAGGATCGCCTTACCGAACAGGAACTGCCGACCGATTCCTATACGCTGGTCAACCTGTTTGCCGCCTATAAGGTGGCGCGTTTTGAGGGCGTGTCTGTGTTTGCCGAAGTGCGCAATGTCTTTGACGAAGAAGCGCGTGAACATGCGTCGTTCAATAAGGATATCCTGGTTCAGCCGGGCCGTAACTTGCGTGCGGGGTTGAGCTACCGGTTTTAAAAAACTTCCTTCTCCCCGTTTCACGGGGAGAAGGTGGGCTGGCATCGAAGATGGCGGGCCGGATGAGGGGCAAGCGTCGCGAGTGCCCCCTCCGCCTCGTTAACTCGGCACCTCCCCCGCTTCGCAAGGGAGGAGGGAAGGTCGTATTTGGGGTTTTCGCGTCACGGCACTCAACTTGGCTGTTACCTGGCTTGCCCACAGCCGTGCCATGCGCTAGAAGCGATTTCCTACTGTTTTTACCTTAAGCCCAGATAAAGAGCCACTATGGAACAAACTCCATTAGCAGATGCCCAACTGACCGGAAGCGTCCTGTTTTACAAAACCCCTGAGCCCCTGAGCCCTGAGCTTCATGCCAACCTCGGCATCAGCGCCTCAACGACCCCCCACGCGTTCGTGGCCGAAACCAATGTCGTGCCGCTGACCGTGGCCGAATTTCCGGCCGCCGCTCTGAGCTATCCGATCGTCTTCATCGGCGAAAGCCGTATGCCGGTCGCCGCTATGGGCTTAACCCAAGGCCAGAACGTGTTCGTGTCCGATGCGGGCGTGTTCCGTTCGGACGCTTACCTGCCGGCTTTTGCCCGCCGTTATCCGTTCGTGTTCGCCAATGACGAAGGTCAGGAGCGCATGATCCTGTGCGTTGACACCGGCGCCTCCATGGTCACCACCAACAATCCGGATGTGCCGTTCTTTGAGGCAGGCAAGGCATCTGCGTTTGTTGAAAACGCCATGAAGTTCTGCACTGACTTTGAAACTGAGCGCCGTCGCACGGAATCCTTCGTCAACCTGCTGAAGGATTATGACCTGTTGTCGCCGCGCGAAACCGTTTACCGTCCGCAAAATCCGGATGGCACACCGGGCGAGCCGCAAAAGATCGCTGAATATTTCGGCGTCGACGAAGAAAAGCTCAATGCGCTGCCCGCCGATAAGCTGGTGGCTCTGCGTGACAATGGTGCCCTGACCCATATCTATGCGCACCTGATCTCGCTGCTGGCCTGGGACAAGCTGATTGCCCTGACCATCGAGCGCGGTAATACCCCGGCCAACCTGAACTCTTAACCGGTTCGGTTACTCCATAAGAAAAGCCTCCGAAGGTGACTTCGGAGGCTTTTGTGTTTGTTAGGTAAAGGCGTCTAAACGCCCTTGCCGGTCAGGCGTTCGAGCGCTTTTTTGGCATCGCGTTCGGCCAGGGTAAAGCTGCCCGCAACGCCGGTGGCTGCGGCCACGCCGCCGCCGGTAGGCCATATTTTCCACTCGGTATTTTTCGGACCGCGCGGGTAAAACTTGATTTCGTAATTTAAAGATTCTGTTTGCATGGTGCCGCAGTATCAGTAATCCCGCCAAACTTCAAACCCCGAAGCATTAAATCGCCCTCTTGCCAAGTGTCGTCAAACGCGTCACCATTGATCAAAAATAATCACATTTGATCTCAGGAGGATCGCATGGGCAACAGAGGCATCAACCGCCGCCAGATGACGCGCGCTTTGGGCTTGGGCGCAGGGCTGTCGACCCTCAGCGCCTTGCCCACGTACGCGGCCACCACCAAACGCCCGTGGCCGTTCCTGATCGGGGCGGACGTGTCGTGGATACCGCAGGACGAAGCCGAAGGGGCGATTTATTTCGCGGATGGCGTCCAAAAAGACCCGCTGGAGATCCTGAAATCCGCCGGTTTCAACGCCATCAAACTGCGACTGTTTGTGAACCCCGAAAATGGCTATTCCAAGCGCCATCCTGACAAAAAATGGTGCGGCATCGATCAAACCATCGCCTTTGCCAAGCGCATCAAGGCTGCAGGGTTGCACTATTCCCTGACCTTTCACTACAGCGATACCTGGGCCGACCCTGAGCATCAGAACGTCCCCGCGGCCTGGGCGGGACTGGACACCAAAGGCCTGATCGACGCCGTCTATCGCCACACCCACGACAGTCTGTTGGCTATGGCTAAGGCGGGCGTATCGCCCGACCTGATACTGATCGGCAATGAGACGACCTTTGGGACGCTGTGGCCGCAGGGGCGGGTGCCGCTGACTATTCCGACCGGCAATCCGATCACCGACGGCAACCATATGAAGGTCGAGAACGCGGGCGGATTTGATGTGTTCGCGCAGTTCCTCAAGGCCGGATTAGCGGCCTGTTATGATGCGGCGCCTGACGCTAAAACTGCCGTGCACAACCATCTGGGCCGCCACTGGCCGATCGTGCAGAATTGGATGGATAACCTGATCAGTCGCGGTGTGCGCTTCGATGCCACCGGCTTTTCGTGCTACCAGCAGGCGGCTGAAGGCGACTGGGAACGCACCTTTGCCGAATACGCCAAACGCTACCCCGACCACGGGTTTTTCGTGGCCGAATATTCCAGCCGTAAGCGTTATGTCAACGATATCGTCCATGCCCACCCAAACGGCTGGGGCGCCTATATCTGGGAGCCGACCCGCCATCAGGAGGCCGTGTTTGACCGGTTCGGCCACAACGCTGGCGAAGGCCCACGCCCCAACCTGATATCCCAGGGCCTCAATGCCGCCGAAGCCCCCGGGTCTACACCGTCCGCACCAGCTCCGGCCCGCGCGCGAACCGTAGGTGGGCGCTATGACGCCAACAATCTGCTCGACATCTACCGGCAAATGGCCAAGGATTATGGCGCAGGCCGCTAATCCGGCGCGGGGTTTGCAATTCCCGGCGTGAGGCTTGGCACGGCGTCCCCTTATGAGACGTAATCCGTGTCCTGACGGCCTGCGGGGATATCGATGTTTGAATTTGGTCGCGAGTTAAGACGTATTTTCGGCAATCAGGGACGGTTTGAATCGGACTCCAGCTTGTACGAGTTGCTGAATCTTGAGTTGCTGATCTCTCAGGGTCGCAGCCTTGACATAGAGGCCGGCCGCGTCTCGACCAAGAACCGCTTTGATCCCCACATCGAATCCGCGGTTATCTGGCGCGAATATGCCCGCCGCACCGGCGACCCGCTGGCCATGCGCAAAGCCGCCGCCGCCGCTGAGTCCGCCGGCAAAGACGCCAAGACCATCGCCCAGGCCGTGCAGGCCGTGCTGGAGCAGGCCCTGACCTGCCTGACCGGTGCTGACCTGTTTGAGACCGCAGAACTTCTTACCTCCGCCGAAGGCCTGCTGGCCGAAGGGCGCGTCGCTATGGCGGGCATCAGCCCCGCCGATCCGGTGCTTAATGCGCGCCTGTCGCTGGTTGAAGGGATGCTGGGTGCGCGTCTGGCCCTGCGCGAAGGGGTGGGCGAACTGGATGCCGCATTGGGTGCCATGGCCCATATCGACCGTGCCGTGGAAAAGTTCGACAAACAGGTCCGCCTGACCAAGACCAACCGTGACAAAATCTGGGCCGCACAGGCGCGTCTGGAGCGCGCCGACCTTTTGATGGCGGTCGGTATCGACCGTCAGGATTCCAGCCTGTTGGGTGCGGTCATCAAGGATCTTGAGGCCGTGCGCGCCCGCCTTGATCCGGCCTATGAGCCCGTCACCTTTGCCGCCATCGTTACCCGTCTGGCCGAAGCCCACATTCATCAGAGCCAGATCGAAGGCAATGCCGAAGCGGTATCCATTGGCATCGCGTTACTCAGTGCCGAAGACGAACTGATGGTCTATGAGCACAGCCCGCTCGATTGGGTGTGCCATAAGATGGCCCTGTCGCGGGGCTTAGAGGTGCTGGCGACCCTGACCGGCGCTGACTACATTTTTGACAAGGCGCTGGCCGTCTATGATCTGGCGCTCAAGCGGCCTTTGCAAAAGGGCCTGGGGATACGAGCGCGGCTGATGAGCCTGCGGGCGTCGTGTCTGGCGCAACGTGCCGAAGCCACCGGCGACCTTAAGGCGCTGGATGATGCCGAACGGGCGTTTAAGGAGCAGCTGCGGGCCACACGCCCGCTCGAAGACCCCATTGACTGGGCGATCCTTCAGACCAATCTGGGCAAGCTTTATGTGACGCGTGGCGACATCACTGGCTTTATGCTGGAGCGCGCGCAGGCGGCCTACGCCCTTGATGCCGCCAAGGAAATCTTCCTTGAGCACGGCCTGCACAGCCTCGCCACCACCGCCGAAAGCCATCTGGTCAGGCTTAGGGGGATTTAAATACAGCGCGTGACAAACGGCGCGTGCTCACATAATCATACCGCAAACTATGGGGGCGTTTTCTATGCAGCGAAATCTTTCGGTCTTGACGGCGGCGGCTGTCATTGGGAGCGCTTTTGCGCCGTTTCATACCGCTCAGGCAGTGCAGGTCCATCCGCCTCAGACACAAACTCAAACTCAGGCGGACACACCGGCAAAACCGCACCCTGAATCATCTGGCCCGACATTGGAAATGACGCGCCTGTTCCTGCAAATGTCGAAATATGCCAAAGCCGATGACACCGTAGGGGTGGTCGCAACACTCAAAGAGATAACCGCGCACCCGGATTTTGCGGGGCTGTTCGTAGATATCAGACGCGACCTCTATATCCAACTGGCGGCCTACCAGTATGATCTCGCCGCCTATACTGACGCAAAGGCCTCCCTTGATAAGGCCGGGGCCCTGAAAGGGACACCCATGACCGCCGGATACTGGATGATGCGTTCCGGTCTGGCCATGCTGACAGATAATCAGGCTGAGGCCGTTGAATCTTACACCCAACTGGCCAGACAGTTTCCGGACGCAGTGCTCAAGTCCAACCCGTCTTTGGTGTTCGGCCTCATCTATACGAGCCGGTCATTGAATGATAAAACCGCGCATAAAAGTTTGCTCGAAGCCTTACATACCATCCCTATTATATCTCGAGGCCACGACAGTGCCGAGGATCTATGGTTTGAATTGCTGGAAATTTATGTCAGCGATGGCCAGACCGACAAGGCCAAAGCCATCGCCAACGCATTTACAACGCCGCAACATCTTATCATGTTGAGAGTGGATAAACGCTACCAGTCTCTGCGTACGGTAATCGCCGCAGACATTGAAACAGCACTCGAACACGAACTCGACGAAGATCGTGCGACGATCAAGGCTAATCCCCGTAACCTCGGCGATATATTGCGGCTGGTCAACGCCTTAATGGAACAGAACCGCACAGCGGCAGCCCTGGCTATCCTTGATACAGAACTGACAAAGATTGAAGCCGCACCGAAAGATAAGCCCCCCTTTGATGACCTCAAAGACAGCTATGACTGGGCGCTGGATACTCGCGCTCAATTGTTGCGTCAATTGGGCCGATACGATGATGCCGAAAAGGCGTTTATCAAAGCGTCTCAGTTTGCAAAAGAAAATGGTACAGATTCTATAGGCAGCATGATCAATCTGAGCGGTTTCTACCTCAGCCAGTCACGTCCCGCAGAGGCGCTCAAAGTTGTTAGCCGCACCGATACCAAATCCGCGCACATCTACGGTAAGATGGCCAGTGAGGCTATGTTTATCTGCGCCAGCGCTCAACTTGGGGAGACGGATAAGATTAAGGCGCCCCTCAATCGGATGCTGGAACCGGAAAATGTCTCTGCCGCCTATTTGCCCGCATCCGTCGCGCTGGTCTGTGCGCAGGATGCGGATAGGCTGGCCGAGCTTATCATATCACATATCAAAGATCCGAAGACCCGCAACGCAACACTTATGAGCCTTCAGGGATATCAGGACGCTCCGGCCAGTACGACCTATGATCTGGCGTTAAATGGTTACTATAAACGGGTTGTCCAGCGCGATGACGTTCAAGCCGCCGTAAAGACATACGGTGAAATCATCGCCGTTCCGATACAACGGATGAAATAGCGGCATTGCGCGGGGGCGGTGGTTGTTATCCTATAGGGTAACAATAAACCGAGGGATAAAAACATGCAGCGCAGGGCGATTATATCAGGCATGGCGGCGGCGATCATGGCGCCAAAAGCGGCGTGGGCAGACACGCAGTTCAAGGTGCTGGTGATCGGTATGCCTAGCAAATACCATTACGAGTATGTCCCCGTCGCGCGCGAAAGCCTTGAGCGGATGGCCAAACTCCATAATTTTGAGATGGTGTGGAGCCACAATGCTTACGGCTTGGATCAGGACCTTAAGCCCTATGCGGCCATTATGTTGCTCAACACCCCGACCGAGGATTTATCGGTCGATCATCGGGCGAAGTTCGACGCCTATGTGCGCGCCGGCGGCCATGTCATGGTCGTGCACCGCGCTGCCATTGCCCTACCGGCGGATAGCTGGCCGTGGTATGAAAAGCTGGTTGGGCGTACTGTGGGTGTCCATCCCATGCTGCAAACCGGCGTGGTGACGGTGGTCGATAAGACCTTTCCGGCGACCTTTGGATTGCCGGAGCGCTGGATCTGGAGCGATGAGTTCTACACCACCACCAACCCGCATAATGTGAAGATTACGCCGGTGCTGAATGTCGATGAGACCAGCTATGATCCGACCAAGATCTGGCCCGGTCAGGTCGTCAAAGGCATGGGTAAGGATCACCCGATCGCCTGGTATCACAGCTATGAAGGCGCGCGCGTGTTTGTGACGACGCTGGGGCATAATGTCGAGATGTACCGCGACCCGCAGTATCTCAGTCACCTGCTGGGCGGCCTCTATTGGACCGCCACGGGCTTGGGGCGGGGGTAGGGGTTTTACCACCCTAATACCCCACAAAGTAGCCATTCAAATCAGAGTAAACATGCCTAACAGAAACCCAGTATTACCCCTGAATATTCAAGCCGCTCTGATAGATTTCGGAAAGGCGTTATCGAAAGGCCGTGTTGTCGAGGCCCAACTGGATGCCCTTATTAAAGATTTGGACACGCTGCCTGCGCAGGCAATAACTGCGGTTGACAGCTCAATCGCCTACCTTGCAAAGCTTCACCGACAACCTCACACAAATACCTCACTTTTAAGTCTTTTTCAGCCAGATATTTCAGCCTTAGCCTTACTCAAAAAGACGCCTAAACTGGCTCATATTTATCTGTTCCATCGCGATGGCTATGTGCGTGAAGCTGCCCTTCACAGCTTCAACACGGCCCCGCAATCTCCTTTTTTCCTCGCCGCTATTGCCTACAGACTTAATGACTGGGTTCAGCCGGTACGTGTGACGGCGCAATATTGCGCGAAACAGATTTTCCCCAAGGTTGCTCCAGAGGTGGTGGTGGGTGCAGCCCCCTATTTGATTTCGCGTTGGAAGTATTGGGGCAGGTGGAAGCAAGAGGATGCATCGATTATCGACAGCCTCTTCGATCGAACAGATGTTATGGCGCTATGGGCTGAAAGATATTCACGCGCCACAACAGGACCTCTTGGGACTGAGCTAAGATTTATTTTACGCAGCGATGGTTTTGACACCTATCTGCATGGTCTGGCACGAGGCGCAATAGCCCCTAGCGTAAGGGCTACCGCCTTGAAAGCCCTATTAGATGGCTTCGCAAGCTGGCCGATAGGCTTTGACAGACAATGGATCGATAAGCGCTTTCACATTTACAGAAGAATTACACGCTACGCGCAGCGCGACCTCAAGGTGCAATACGACAAAAACACTCTGATCCTTGAAGGACTGTGTGATAAATCCCCTGCGGTTAGACGTATCGCCGCAGATGCGCTCATCGAATGTCGGGTCAGGTTTCCAGAAATCTTCGATACCATTACTCGTCTTCAATCAGACCGCAGCCCATCCATTAGGGAGCGTGGCGATTTCCTCGCCCGTAAACGGGCAGAAGAAATTGATAGCTAGTCGAGTCAGATATTTAACTTAGCAACCCACATCTTGACTCGTACGCCATTTTGACGTACAAATTTGGCTAATCAATGCGCCAAAGGAGGCGGCAGATGTTAGCTTTCAATGATGCGACTACTGAAATCGATGAGCCGAACAGTGAGCGGATGAATTTCCGCACCAAAGCGCGGATCAAAAAAGCCATTCAGCGGGCGGCGGCCTTATCTGGCGTTGACGATTCCGCCTTTACCTTAAGCGCCGCCTACCAGTCGGCTCTGGCCACCATTGCCGCCCATGAACGCACGCTGTTAGCACCCGCCGACCACGAGCTGTTTTTTGCGGCGCTTGATAATCCGGCGGCCCCGACCGAAGCGCTGAAAGCCGCATTCCAGCGCCACAAAGATACGGTCATCTCTGAGTAATGCCAAAACCGGATAGGCCGAACTACGTCATCGCGCCGCTCGATCCCCAAACACATGATCGGGCGGCTTTTTCGTGTGGTGTTGAGGCGGTGGATAACTTTTTCAAAAAGACCGCCAGCAAGCTGTCGAAGGCCGACAATCTGCGGGTTTTCGTCATGACGGATCCCGAGGGTACGGTGATCGGCTTTTATGCCCTCAATGCCCATGCCGTCGATTATCAGGATCTGCCGAAACCCTTTGCGCGCACCCGGCCTGGTCATGGCCGCATCCCCGCCGCCTATATCTCGATGATCGGGCGCGATGTCAGATTTTCCGGGGGCGGTTACGGCGGCGACCTGCTGGCGGATGCCTTGGTGCGCATCCTGAAAGCCTCAGAACATCTGGGCCTTGCCGTAGTTATTCTGGATGTTTTGGATTGCGGCGATCCTGAACGGGTGGCCAAACGACTGGCGCTATATCAGGGCTATGGCTTTCAGCCCTTGCCATCTCAGCCGCTGCGTCTGTTTCTGCCGGTGGCGACGATAAGGCAGATATTTAACGCGTAAAATCCCCATAGCCATGCCCGTCAAAACCCCGTAACCTCACCGGCAAACACACAGGAGAGGCCGGAATGACCGATGATGCCACGCCGCCGTTTAAGCGCGAAGTGCTCCAGCTTTTTGACCAGTATGTGCACGGCGTTATCAGCCGGCGCGGCTTTTTAGAAAGTGCCGCGAAATATACCGCCGGTGCCGCAGGTGCGATCGCCACACTTTCCGCCCTGGCGCCCGACTTTGCCCGCGCCCAAACCGCCGCCGATGACAGCCGCCTGACCACCACCCGCGTCGATATCCCCTCGCCTGACGGCAATGGCACGATCAAGGCTTACCTCGTCAAACCTGCTTCGGTGAAAACCAAGCTGCCGGTTGTGGTGGTCGTCCACGAAAACCGCGGGCTTAACCCGCACATCGAAGACATTGCGCGCCGGGTAGCGCTCGACGGCTATATCGCGCTGGCGCCCGACGCCCTGACCACGCTGGGCGGTTATCCCGGCAATGAAGACGACGCCCGCGCCCTGTTCCAGAAACTGGATCAGCCCAAAACCCGCAACGACTTTGTCGCCGCCGCAGTCTATGCCCGCACGATGTCGGGCAGTAATAGTAATGTCGGGGTGGTCGGGTTCTGCTACGGCGGGGCGATTGCCAATCTTTTGGCCACACGCATCCCCACGCTCAAAGCTGCCGTGCCGTTTTACGGATCGCCCGCGCCGCTGGCTGATGTGCCTAAGATCAAGGCCGAACTGCTGGTCCACATGGGCGGCAACGACACGCGCGTCAATGCGACGTGGCCGGACTATGAAACCGCGCTTAAGGTCGCCGGAGTGCGCTACGCGGCCTATACCTATGAAAACGCCGAACATGGCTTTAATAACGAAACCACCCCGCGTTTTAAGCCTGACGCGGCTAAGTTGGCGTGGGAGCGGACCATGGCCTTATTTGCGCGGACGTTGAAGGCCGCCTAACGCCGCCGGTCGTCATCACGCATCTGACGGATGGCGTCGAGGCGCAGATGTTCCGGCAGTGGGCTGGTGGGGTTCGGATCATCGTCCGGTGTGACCGTACTCAGGTTGCTCATCATGATGTCAGTACCTTCGGGTGTCCGCACCAGGCCCTCCAGTTGGCGCGTTTTCAGGGTCGCGTAGATAAAGGTCAGGGTGAGCAAGGTCGCGACCATCAGCGGCATCAGTACGCGGGTCAGATCATCTGAGGCGGCCAGTAAGGACAAGATCGTCGCACTGAGGATCAGAAGACCCCCGCCCGCCTGAATACCGTGGCCGATGGCGTCGCGTCTCAGCCAGAAGCGGATGAAGTGCGCCTTATAGATCGCCTTGGCGGTCAGGCCGGCATAGGCGATGGGTATGAATTCGCTGACCGTATCGACATAGCTGTCCTCGACCCGGCGGCGGTGGTTGATATATTCAGCCACTTCGGCCCAGCGCTTGCGCCGCAGCGGCCAGTGCGCGGGCGTCTGTTCCGCCCAGCTATCGTCGCGGGCGTGCTCGCACTCGTCGATGCAGGCCTTATACAGCTTTTCCATATCGGCTTTGCGGGCCTTAAGAAACGCGTCCATCTTAAGGTGCAGTTCGCGGATGGTGCCGGTGACCGTATTTTTAAGTTCGGTCTGCTGCCGCAGGACCTCCTTACAGGTGGTGTGGATCATCAGGCCGGTAAAGGTGCCGATAAAGAGCAGAGCCCCCGCTATGGCCAGCAGTGGCAGCCATAAATGGGCGGGCTTCCACAGGTGGCTGCACAGATTGACCAGGCCTATGGCCATAAGGCTGAGGACCGCGCTGATGACCCAGATGGCATGGATTCGGGCCTTGGCCTGACGCAGGCCCGCCGTCTTACGCCTCAGATAGACCTGATAGTTTTTGGTCGTACCCAGCGCCCAGCCTAAGATCCGGTTATGGGCGATGCGGTCGCCAAACGGGTCTGGCGGCGCTTCGTTCGGCGGATGGTCGTCATTGCGGGCGGACTTAGGGCTTGCATCATAACCGAGGCTCCGCCCCAGCGCCTTGAGCCGCTGCATCCTGAGTTTATAGGGCGACATCCGGGCGATGATATCATCAAGGCTGGCCCCGTCCATTTTCAGGCCGTCGAACCAGGCGTCTGGCTGGCGCGAGGGGACAAGGTGGGTCGCCTCGAACCTGTCCCAGTCTTCGCCTTCGATCAATTGACGCAGGGTGTTGAGATCGGGTGCTTTGATATCGATGTCTTTGAGCTGATAAAAGTCACTTACAGCGACAATGTGCGGGTTATCGTCGCGCGCTATGCGTTGCGCCGTGGTGACGAGGCCACTACCGACGGCCGTGATGTATCTGGTGCGGATCTGGGGATGTCCAGCCATTTGCTTTCCTCCGACTCCGGTCTGAAGACCGAACGTCGAAGGGATAAGCTTCAACGTCCGGCGGTTAAGCCTGCGGGCCTTGCGGGTCGCCGCCGCCGGGAAGATTCCGGTGGGCGGGCCGTAAAGTTCCGGCGCGGTACGACATCATGGCGTACTTAGCCGGCAGGTTATGTTCAGACACGTCGATAACCGACGCGTACAGGGTCGAGGACGCCGCGAACTGCGTTCCATAAGCTTCTGAAATGTCATTGATGCTGAGCATCTAACAGTCCTTGCGGCGATTAATCCAATAAGCAAAGGGTAGTTGTGGCGGGAGATTTCCTTAATGCCGTCCGTCTCGAACCCCCGGTGAGACCTTGGCTGAGGAGACCTGCGGGTGCCCCAATCCCTTTAAACCTAGTTAATATATACCTAAAATTACCCACGGTCACAATGGCGATGTGATCACAAACTATGAATGTGTATGCACAAAAAAGTGTGTGCGATTATTTCTAAACTCTGAGGATAGTCCGGCCTAGGGTTTGCGCGGCGCTGATAAACCCGCCTCGGTTTGCTCGACCGGCTGCATAGTGCCATCGGGGTTGTAGTACAGATGCTCGGCCCGCACGGCGCGCCTGCCGATCGCGCCGGTCTGATCACCGATGGTAAGCGACGCATCATGGTAAAAGAAATAGTCCTTACCCTTAAACGTGATAATGCCCGGATGGATGGTAAAGCTGTTTTTGCCGGAACCGGTCAGCACGCCTTGATACGTCCACGGGCCGGTGATCGACGGGGCGGTGGCGTAGGATATAGTCTCGTCCTTATCTTTCGACTTATCGCGTGAGGCATAGGTCAGGTAATAGATATCGCCGCGCTTGGTGATCCACGGGCCTTCCTCGAAATGGGGCAGGTCGAACTGCTTGATCGGGCCGTCCAGCTCGATCATATTGGGTTTCAGCTTGGCGTAATAGCAGTTGAAATTGCCCCAGATCAGCCAGGCTGTGCCGTCGTCATCAATGAACACGGTCGGGTCGATATCGTCCCAGGTGTGCGGGCCCTGCGGGGTCATCTGGTTAGTGATCAATGCCGTGCCGCGCGCATCGACAAACGGGCCGGTAGGGCTGTCGGATACGGCCACGCCGATGGCTTTGCCGGGCTGGGTTTTGTCGTGCTCAACCGCCGCGTAGAAATAGAACTTACCGTTTTTCTCAATGGTCTGAGCGGCCCAGGCGTCTTTTGCGGCCCACTTGAAATCGGTGGCATTCATGATCGGGCCGTGGGCGGTCCAGGTTAGAAGGTCTTTGGACGAAAAGACGCGCCAGTCCTTCATGGTGAACATCTCTTTCCCGCGGGCTTCGTCGTGGCCGGTGTAGAGATAGACCGTATCGCCCACCACCAGCGGGGCCGGATCGGCGGTGAAGATATCGGTAATCAGCGGGTTTGATCCCGGTGCGCGGGGCTGTGCGGTGGCAACACCGGCGAGCATAAGGCTGGCCAGAATGAGCGGCGTGATCTTCAGCATTTTTGGTATCCCTGTCGGTGTTTTTCCCATTATGGCGGGCTTTGACAGATGTGCAATAGTCTGAGTAAATGGCGGTCACATAACGCTTATAAAACCGGGAAGAACGCTGATGAAGATTTTTGCTCACCTGATGGTGGTGGCGGCCATAATGTGTGCGCCCGCCGCCTATGCTAAACCGGTGACCGTAGAAAAAAATACGGTTCATGGTAAATCGCTGGAGGGCAATCTGGAAGGCAATTCGGCGGATCGCAGCGTGATTGTCTACCTGCCGCCGGACTATGCCGCCAACCCGCAAAAACGCTATCCGGTCATCTATGCTTTGCACGGTTATTCGATCAATAACGAGATCTGGACGCGCGAGATCAAATCACCGGCCACGATCGAGGCGGCCTTTGCGGCGGGGGTGAAGGATATGATCGTCGTCCTGCCCAGTTCGCAGACCGTGCATAATGGCTCGATGTATTCCAACTCGGTCACGACCGGCGATTGGGAAGGCTTTATTGCCCATGATGTGGTCGCCTATATCGACAACCACTACCGCACGATTGCCAAACGTGAGAGCCGGGGGCTGGCGGGCCATTCGATGGGCGGTTACGGCACCATGCGCATCGGCATGAAGCACCCGGAGGTGTTTGGTGCCCTTTATGCTATGAGTCCTTGCTGCATGTCGGCGCGCGGGGCCCCGCCACCAGAGACCGCGGCCAAGCTTGAGGCCTTGAAATCCCCGGACGAGTCAAAGACGCTGGGGTTCATGGAGCGGGCGACACTGGCGGTCGCTTCGGCCTGGTCACCTAACCCCAAGGCCGCGCCGTTTTATGCTGATCTGCCGACCAAAGATGGCGTGGTGCAGCCGGATGTGCTGGCGCGCTGGGCGGCCAATGCACCCAATGCAATGGTGCATCAATATGTGCCTAATTTGCGTCAATATAAGGCGATTGCCCTTGATGTCGGGGACCGTGACGGGCTGAAAACCGATACCGAGGCCCTGCACAAAATCTTAAGCGACTATGGCATTCAGAACAGCTATCAGCTTTATGACGGCGATCACGTCAGCGGCGTGGCTGATCGCTTCCAGAACCATGTCCTGCCGTTTTTTGACAAAAACCTGTCGTTTGAGGCAAAGGGGGAATAGTGTAGTTCATAATATGACGGGATATATTTAGGGGGTAGTATGAAGCGTTCAATGCTATTTATTTTGCGCACTTTGGCTATTGCGATGGCAGCCGTACTGTTCGTGCTTTTCGCAGGCGGCATTGCCCTTAGATATACGCAACGCGAAGGGCTTTTGTCTCAGTCTATGGGCAGCATGGTCGAGGTCGCGGGGTTCTTTTTAGCCATAGCTGCGGCAATATATTTCTTCTACAAAATGGTTCGTATCAGATAGCCAAAACCAGTCAAAAGTACCCGAAGGGCAACTTTTGACTGAGTTAAGCAGCATGCCCTTCCGCTCGGCGCAAACGCCAGAAGCGGATGGTGCGCAGGGCCGTTTCGCGCGGCAGTTCGGCATATAAACGACCATATTCCTGGGCCTTGGCCATGGCGTTTTCCTGGTGGTTGAGCATGATCATGGCGTAGGTAAGGAACAGCGATTTTTCCAGATCGGCAGCCTTACAGGCGATCGCCAAGGCGTCGATCTCGCGCTTTTCCACCAGATGCTTGGCGGTCAGGAAATCAAGATCAGCCAATTGCGACAGGGCGACCAGGAACCAGGTCGGATTCGGATCACGCATATAACGCGCCAGCAGCGGCGGGGTCAGTTTTTCATTCTTACGCAGGGCCTCGATCTCAGCCGAAATGGCCTCATAGTCGGCGGGGTATGAGCCGTGGGCAATTGCGACGCTGTTGCGGCCCTTGCTCATGGCTTCATCCAGAAGCGCCGGATCGAGCTTGGCATTTTCTTCGAGGATACGCTCACGCAGGCGGGCCTCAACCACGAAATACATCTCATTCATCAGATCGGTCGGCAGGTCGGTCCGGCCAATGACGGCGGCATGTAGGTCTGGGTTGGCCTGAGCGCGGGCTACGACCGCTTCGTTCGATTCCCGCGACAGGCGCGCGCCTTCGTTTTTCAAAAGCACGTTCAAAGTTGTGTCGTCACCTCTGCGGACAATGACGCCGGAGATGTTTTCAGTGACGGTTTCCCGGCGCGACACGGCGCGCAAGTGCTCCTGCCCCTGAGTAGTGACGACGTGCAAAAGATCGGTCTCGGACAAAGCGTTTGAGCGCATCAGGATCGGCTCGGCCACATCGATATGATCGACCATCAACTGGCGCAGCAGCCCTTGGGGGGCCGAGGACGCGCCTGACATTTTATGGGCGATTTCGGCGCGGACTACGGCCTCCATCTCCTCGGTCAACTGGCTCATGACCGTGTCATAAAGCTGCATTTCCGCGTCGGAAATGGCGTCAGGGTGGGCCAGAAACAGGTTGGTGACTTCGCGCAGGAGCTCACGGCGTTTGCCGCTCGACGGCTCCTTGGCGAGGTCGATCAGAGATAATAAGGCAGATGACATGTGCAGACCATGTGATTGAAATATTCTATTTCGGAACGCGGTAGTTTTTACGGTTTTGGTTCGGCAGTTTCAGCAACGGGCAGATTATCGCCCGCCGCAGACGTATTGGACAGACTGTCGGGCACCAGACCATAGTCGCGGTGCAGCGAATAATAACGCGCGCTTTGGATCGGTGGTGGCGCTGTCGGTTTCGCTCGCCGCAACCGCCGGGCCACGGTAATATTTGCTGGTGGGCGGAATGTGGTAGGCGTCAGGATCGGGCGCGACCGTCAGGGTCTGTTCGGCCGCAGATGGCGAAGGCGTGAGGGCCATTTTCGTTTCAGGCTTTGCGGGCTCGACAGGCTTTGCGGCAACGGCCTGAACCGGCGCAGGCTTTAAGGTGGCCGGCTTAGGGTTGGGGATCGGTGCCATGGTCACCGGCGGCGGAACCGGCTTTGCTATGGGTTTTGCGGTGGCCGGTTTGGGTGCGGGCGCAGATGCATGACGCACCGCCCCGGCGGCTTCCAGTTCGCGCAGAGCCTCTGGCGTCAGGCGTGGCTGGGGTGCGGGCAAGGCCGGGGCGTTAACAGACGCCACAGTCATTACGGGTGCGGCTTGAGGCGCGACGGCGACGCTGCGCGGACGGTAGATATAGGCTGTTGCCGGTTCCGGCACATAGGGCGCGGGGCGCTCAGTGCGTGCGGCAACCGGGGCCACAGGGGTTATGTTTTGCGGGGCTGCGGGCTGGGCTTTTGGAGCCGTTTGGCTTTGTGATTTTCCGGCCCAGTTCAGGTCTTTTTTGAAAAAGCCACCGACTTCGCCATATGGGCCATATGGGGACGGCGGTACACCATACTGTCCGGCTTTTGGGGCCGTATCTGATGGTTTTCCGGGCCAGTTAAGCATGGGGTCAGGCGCGGCGGCCACAGGCAGCACACTCACCAAAATCCCGCACATACTCAGACGAAACAGAGTCTTTACCATCACATCGCGATCACAAAAAACAGGTTGCAACGCGATGACCCTACGCCGTCAAGTTTAATATCCGCCTAACCAAAAGTGAGGTTTATAGGTATTGCTCCAGGATTAGGCGCATACCCGCACGGTGTTAGCCCTCACCACCGCATCTCGCCTTCGGCTCGTTCGGTCCCCGGCACCGGCCGCCCGGCTCCCCAACACGTTGGGGAGGTGGCAGGCGCGGAGCGTCCTGACGGAGGGGGGCAAACGGTAGGATTACCCCTTCAACGCTTCGCGCATTTCCTCCAGCCCCAGCCATTCCATTTCACCGGCCTCAAGGTCAGATTTCAGGCGGTCGAGCGTGACCATAGTGGCGTCGAACTTTTTCGGGTTTTTGGCATAGAGCTCAGGGTCGGCCAAAACCGCTTCTAGCGCTTTGATTTCCGCTTCCCATTTCGGCATCAGGGCGGTTAAGTCCTCAAGGCGCTTCTGGTCCTTATAGCTCAGTTTTTTGGCGGCGGTTTTGGGGGCAGCAGGGGCCGCGGATGGCGAGGGCGTAAAGGTCTTACCCGTAGTTTTTTCGCGCGATTTTGAGCTGATCTCGCTGAAAAAATCGGGGTTCTGACGCAGGAAATCCTGCCAGCCGCCGGGGGTTTCAACCGCTCCGCCACGCCCGTTGAGCGCTAAGGTCGAGGTCGCCAGCCGGTCGATAAAATCCCGGTCGTGGGACACCAGGATCAGCGTGCCGTCAAAGTCGGCCAGCATGTCCTCAAGCAGGTCAAGCGTGTCCATATCGAGATCGTTGGTCGGCTCATCGAGCACCAGCAGATTGGTCGATTTTGCAAGCGCGCGCGCCAGTTGCAGGCGGTTGCGCTCACCCCCCGACAGGGACTTGACCGGCTGACGTAACTGATTGTCGCGGAACAGGAAATCCTTGGCGTAGGCGGCGACGTGCTTGGGCTGACCCTGCACCAGAATCTGATCGCTGCCGGAATTGGCCAGCATGTCCCACAGGGTTTCATCGCCTTTCAGCGCGTCGCGGCCCTGATCGAGATAGGCGACCTCTAACGCGGTGCCAAGTTTGATTTCGCCGCTGTTGGCCGGTTCCTGACCCAGCAGCAGCTTGATCAGGGTGGACTTACCCGCGCCATTGGGGCCGACGATCGCCAGACGGTCGCCGCGCATGATGCGGGTCGAGAAATCATTGAGCAGCACCTTATCGCCAAACGATTTTGACACCCCTTTGAGTTCGGCGACCAGCTTACCGGACGTGCCGCCGGAATCGATCGACATTTCCATGGTCTTGGAGCGTTGCAGCAGGCGCGCGGAGGCATCGGCGCGCATGGCGTTAAGGCGGGCGGCGCGGCCTTCGTTGCGGGTGCGGCGGGCGGTGATCGAGGAATAAAAGGTCTTGGTTTCGCGCTCGATCGCTTTTTGCAGGCGATTGAGGGATTCTTCGTCGTCCTTCATGACCTGATCGGACCAGGCCTCAAACGACGAATAGCCGGCATCAAGCTGACGGACTTTACGGTTATAGAGCCAGTAACAGCGCTGAGTGACGCGCTCCAGGAAGGTACGGTCGTGGCTGACGACCAGAACCGCGCCCCTAAAGCTACGGATACGGTCTTCGAGGGTTTCAATCGCAAAAATATCAAGGTGGTTGGTCGGCTCATCGAGGAAGATCAGGTCGGGCTCTTCGGCAAAGGCCTTGGCCAGAGCGGCGCGGCGCTTTTCGCCACCGGACAGGCCTGCCGTCTGTTTTTGCGGGTCAAGGCCAAAGGCGTACAGTTCGGCTTCGGCGGTATAATGCTCCGCGCCGGCCGAGGTCAGCCAGTCCAGGAGGGTCTCACCGACCGGCTCAGGTTCCTGAAGCACGAAGGCGTATTTCATGCCGTTCATGACGATGCGCTCGCCGGAATCGGTGTCGATCAGCCCGGCCATCAGGCGCATGAGCGTCGATTTGCCCGCGCCGTTTTTACCGACCAGACAGGCGCGGACATTGCGCTCCAGCGCGATATCAACCCCGTCAAATAACGGGTGGGAGCCATCCATCAGGCGGATGTCTTTGAGGGCGAGCAGAGGGGCTTTGGTGCTGGGTGTTTTGGCCATGGCCAGCCTGTACTATCCCGCACCGCAAACGGCAAGGGCTTGATTTTGACGCGATGCGGGCGGATAAGGCGGCCATGACCGCCGCTGCCAAACCTTTCTGGGAAACCAAGACCCTGTCGGAGATGAACCGCACGGAGTGGGAAAGCCTGTGCGATGGCTGTGGCCTATGCTGTCTGGTGCGGTTCGAGGATGAAGACACCGGCGAGGTGATCCCTACGCGGGTGCACTGCAAGCTGTTTAATCCCGATAGTTGTACCTGCACCGACTATCCGAACCGTAAAAAGTATGTGCCCGACTGCATCAAGCTGACGCCGCACAATATTGAGGCGCTGGAATGGATGCCGAAATCGTGCGCCTATCGGCGGCTGCATGAGGGCAAGAACCTGCCGCGCTGGCATCCGCTGATCACCGGTGACCCCGACAGCACCCATAAGGCGGGCGTGTCTATCCGCGGCCAGACGGTGTCGGAAACCGCCTTTGCCGATATCGAGGACGCGATTGATTTCATGGCGATGGAATGGGCCGAAGATCGCTCGGACTGGGACCCGAAGGGGTAGGGGGCAGCAGTTGCTATGGCAGATTAAAACTGCCTTGGGCATGATCGAAAAGCCTGCCTCCATCGGGCGACCATTGAAGCTCTAGATGTTGTAATTTGTGAAAGGTTTCAAAAAGCTGGCCAAGTCGATTTATTGCGGCTGGATCGGCCTTAAACGAAAATGTGCTGACCCCTTCATAGGGCTCGTCATCTCTGAGGTTGGCGGTAAACTGCATCGCGCAATGGCCCGCATGATCGAGAGTGTAAAAGCGTAATCGAAAATAGCGATACATTTCATCGTCCGGTTTTAGAGAACCGTATTCATAAAAATATTCGTCAGGTAGCTTAGCGGGAAAAGCTTTTAGGGCCGCGCCTATATCTGCCAAATCATCAACCTTGCAATACATGTCTACCGCAGCCGTAAACACGCCGTTCGATGCGCAGAAATACAGATGCGTATGGTATGGCTCTTCGTAAGGGGTTCGTCTGACAATGAGGTAAGGTGCCTTCATATTACGCGTTTACCGCAATTCATGATCGCTATCAAGAACTCCACCTGTTGCAGGGGGAGCTTCTATTTGATCAAACTGATCAAATAGAAGAGGGGGTAAAATGACAGATGATACACGCTCATTTGCCAAGACATTACGCGCAGACATGTCCTTGCCGGAGATGCTGATCTGGACGCGCCTGAAACGTCGTCAGGCTGGAAAGCCTGTGTTTCGCAGGCAATATCCAATTGGCCCTTGTGTGGCGGATTTTTACTGTTCCAAAGCCCGGCTCGTTATTGAAATCGACGGTATGGCGCATGATGTTGGTGACCGGCCTGAACGGGATATTCAACGCGATCAATGGCTAAGAGAGAAGGGGCTTGAGGTTACAGGATATCCGCGAGGGATGTTTTGGCTGATCCTGATGAAGCCGTAGAGGGGATTTTGGTGGTGGCTTTGGGACGTCTGAGGTCGTTCGGGCGGTAAGGTTTACCCCCCCTCTTTTATTTGATCAAATTGATCAAATAAAAGCTCTCCCTGCAACAGGGGGCGTTCTAAAGCTATCCCCGTCCCAATCCCCGGCGTTTGGGGGTGTGTCATATTCGGTGCATGGAAACGACACCGGCCCTCCCTCCCAAAGGAATCAAGACGCTTAAGCGCGACCACATCAACCGGCTAATGAATCTGGCCGATGAAATGGTGCGATATGCCGAAAAGCTTAAACGCCCCACGGAACCGGCCGATGTCGAAAAACACGCCAAGGCGCTTTTGACCGTGACCAAGACTGTGGCGGAAATCCACGATCTGGCCACGCGCACCGAAGCGTCATGCGGAGACGCGGATATGAATGACCCAGACTATGACTCAGATAACGGGCCAGAAAACGGACCCGATGGCGGCAATACCCTTGCCGACTGGCGCAGCTTCTTTGAACGCAAACTCGATCGCCTTGCTGACGCCGCCGGAGAGGCAGGCGTGGCTGAACAGCCTGACGATAGAGCAGTTCAAACACCTCCATAAGACCTGGGCTTTCTGGGCCCGTCCCGTGCAACTGGCACCTAATAGCGACTGGAAAACCTGGCTGTTCTTAGGCGGGCGCGGGGCGGGCAAGACGCGGGCCGGGGCCGAATGGCTGTCGGCCTGTGCGACCAAACGCGCGCGGCTAGCCCTGATTGGGCCGACCCTGCACGATGTGCGCGAAGTAATGATCGAAGGGCCGTCTGGCCTGATGGCCATCGCGGCGGACGATATGCGCCCCGTTTATGAGCCGTCACGGCGGCGGGTGAAATGGCCCAATGGCGCCATCGCCTACACCTTTTCGGCAGAGGAGCCGGAACGGTTGCGCGGGCCGCAGTTCCATCATGCCTGGGCCGATGAGTTTTGCGCGTGGCGTCAACCGGAAGACACGCTGGCCATGCTGCGGATGGGGTTACGTCTGGGTGACGGGCCGCGATTATGTGTCACGACCACGCCCAAGCCGATCCGGGCGCTGAAGGCCTTGATGGCGGAGGCAGGTGTCGAAGTGGCGCGCTCGGCCACGGCTGAGAATAAGGCCGGACTGTCCGAGGATTTTCTGTCGGGCCTGCTGGCCATCTACGGTGGCACCCGGCTGGCGGCGCAGGAACTGGAAGGGGCGATTGTCGATAGCGATGATCATGCCCTGTGGCGGGACGAGGATATTGCGCGTTGTTACGGCGCTCAACCGCCTCAGTTTGACAGCGTGGTGGTGGCGGTTGATCCGCCGGTCAGCGACCACGGCGATGCCTGCGGGATCGTGGTTGCGGGCCGCAGAGACGGGCGTGGTTATGTGCTCCAGGATGCGACGGTTGAAAAACCTTCGCCTCTGGGCTGGGCCAATCAGGTGGTTGAGATGGTGGCCAAACATGGCGCTGACCGGGTGGTGGCCGAAGGCAATCAGGGCGGCGATATGGTGCGCACCCTGTTGGCGACGGCGGGCTGCGATGTGGCGATTGAGATTGTCCATGCGCGGGTCGGAAAACGCGCCCGCGCCGAGCCGGTAGCCGCCCTTTATGAGCAGGGGCGGGTGACGCACTGCGGGGCGGGCCGCTTCCTTAAGCTGGAGGAAGAGATGATGGCGTTAGGACGGGGTGAGTGCGGAAAGTCACCAGACCGGGCCGATGCGCTGGTGTGGGCTTTGACGGCGCTGCTGATCACCGGACGGGCCGAGCCAAGGTTGAGCCGGTTGTAATCGCCTGAACCGTTTCTCCGCCCCATGAAATGGGGAGGGGGATCATCAAGCATAGCGAAGATGATGGAGGGGTAAAATGGCGGGAATACCCCTCCGTCTGCTCGTTTTACTCGCATCCACCTCCCCACTTCGTAGGGAGGAGAAAGAGAGACTATGTCAAAATTTTTAAACCGCCTGTTCGGACGGGTGGAGACCAAACAAAGCGAAGCGCGCAGCCTGATTGCGGTGTCGCAGATGGGCAAGGCCCAGTGGACACCGCGCGATTATGCGTCGCTGGCGTCCGAAGGCTTCATGAAAAATGCCGTGGCGTACAGATGTGTGAGGATGATTATTGAAGCCGCCGCCTCCGTGCCGTTACGGGTTGAGCATGACGGCAAGCGGGTGACCGATCATCCGTTGTGCCACCTGATTGAACGGCCGAATGGCGAGCAGGGTGGGGCTGATCTGCGTGAGGCGATTTACGGATCGCTGCAAACCGCGGGCAATGCCTATGTCGAGGCCGCCGTTATAGATAGTGCCCCGTTTGAGCTGTGGAACCTGCGGCCCGACCGGATGCAGGTCGTCCCCAATGCCAAAGGCTGGCCGGAAGCGTACCAATATAGTGTCGGCGGCCAGAAGATCGCTATTGGCCGCGATGAGGCGGGCTGGCTGAAGGTGCTGCACCTTAAGCTCTATCATCCGCTCGATGACTGGTACGGGTTTTCGCCGCTGGAGGCCGCGGCATTTTCGATTGATGTGCACAATGCGTCGGGCGCCTGGAATAAGGCGCTGCTCGATAATTCGGCGCGGCCTTCGGGGGCGCTGGTTTACGGCACCAAAGGCTCTGAGCGCTTGACCGAAGATCAGTTTGCGCGTCTGAAAGCCGAACTGGCCGAGGCCCATGCGGGTGTCAATAATGCCGGCCGTCCGCTGCTGCTGGAAGGCGGGCTCGACTGGAAGCCGATGTCGCTGACGCCGGCGGATATGGATTTTATCGACGGCAAGCATGCGGCGGCGCGCGATATTGCGCTGTCGTTCGGAGTGCCTGCGCAGTTGCTGGGGATACCGGGCGATAATTCCTACGCCAACTATCGCGAGGCCAATGGCGCGTTCTGGCGGCACACGATTTTGCCGCTGGTCGAGAAAACCACGCGCTCGCTGAGTGCGTGGCTTGAGCCGAAATTTGGCGGTGCGCGCATCGTCTGCGACCTTGAGGGTCTGCCTGCCTTGACGGCGGAACGCGATGCTTTGTGGGCGCGGCTGGAGGCAGCGAGTTTCTTAAGTGAGGCCGAGCGGCGACAACTGGCGGGGTTGGCGGATGTCAAGCGTGAGGCCAATGAATCGAGAGATTACGGCCATGACTGAGGTGTTCGGCGTGCCAGTCACGGTCGTGATCACGGTCATTGTCCATACGGCGTTTGTGTTGCTGTGGGTCGGGCGGATGTCGGCACGGATTGAGGCGAGCGAGAAACGGCTGGAACAACAGGCGGGATTAACTGAACGACTGGCGCGGCTGGAGGAACAGTCTTTGGCGACGCGGGCCTCGCTGGAGCGGATCGAAACCAAGCTGGATCGGAGTAACTATGATCATTGAGGGTTATGCGTCAAAGTTCTTTGAGCGCGATCTGAATGACGATGTGGTCGTGCCGGGGGCGTTTAAGGCGTCACTGACCCGCACTGGGTCTGAGGGCGTGAAGATGCTTTATCAGCATGGCTCCGCCACGCCGGTAGGTGTCTGGGATGAGGTCAATGAGGACGCCACCGGATTGTTTGTGCGCGGGCGGGTGTTTGACCTGACGCCGGAGGCGCGCCTGGTGCAAAGCCTGATCCGGGCTGGGGCGCTGGACGGCCTCTCCATCGGCTTTCGCACATTGAAATCGAGACCGGATGAGACGCGGCGGTTGCGCGTCCTGACCGAGGTTGAACTATGGGAAGTGTCGTTTGTGACCTTTCCGATGCTGCCGAGTGCGCGCCTGATGCGGGTGCGGGAAGCGGCGTGATTTTCCTCCTCCCTTGCGAAGCGGGGGAGGTGGCGCGGCCGCCTTTTGGCGGGCCGTGACGGAGGGGGCAAACGTCCTCCGACCCATTCCCAATCAGCGCTTCGCTTGTTGGTCCCCGGCAGTGGCCGCGCGGCTCCCCCGTAAACGGGGGCAAAGAGTACCCCTCCGTCTGCTCACTAAGTTCGAATCCACCTCCCCACTGCGTAGGGAGGAGATTTTTTCAAGGAGACATGAATGAAAGAAGTTAAACAGGCCACGGCCTCGCCCGAAGTGCGGGCAGCGTTGCACGAAGTGTTGAGCGCGTTCGAAGCGTTCAAGGCCACCAATGATGCGCGGCTATCCGCCATCGAGACCAAGCGCGCCGACGGGCTGATCGACGACAAACTTGAGCGCATCGAAGGCGGTCTGCAAGCCGCTGAGGCGCGACTGAACCGGCTGCTCAGTCTCAAATCCCGTCCGGCCGTTGAGGCGGGCGATGGGCGCGAAGCCGCGGTTACCGAGGCCAAATCGGCCTGGGATGGCTATCTGAAATCCGGTCGTGTGACGCTGGAGCTTAAGGCGGGTCTGTCGACCGCCTCCGGTTCGGGCGCTATGGCGCCGGTTGAGACCGAGCGTTTCATTGAACGTCGTCTGGCCCAGGTGTCGCCCATGCGATCATTGGCCACGGTACGCACGGTAGGGGCGGCGACGTTCAAAAAACCGATCTCGACTGTCGGCGTCGTCGCCAACTGGGTGACCGAAACCGCCGCCCGTCCGGAGACCGATCCGTCAACCCTGAACCTTTTGGAGTTTCCGGCGGCGGAACTTTATGCGGCCCCGGCGGCCACGCAGGCGTTGCTGGATGACGCCTTTATCAACCTTGATGAGTGGCTGGCGTCTGAGATTGAGGACAGCTTTGCCGCACAAGAAACGGCGGCGTTCGTCAACGGCGACGGCGTCAATAAACCCAAAGGGTTCCTGAACTACACCACAGCCGCCGATGCGTCGGCGACCTGGGGCCAGATCGGCCATATCGCGTCGGGCGCTGGGGGCGCGTTTGCCGCGTCTTCGCCGGTCGATGCGCTGATCGATTTGATCTATGCGCCGAAATCGCAGTACCGCAGCAATGCGCACTTTGTGATGAACCGCCGCACCGCCGCCCGCATCCGCAAGTTCAAGGACGCCGACGGTAATTACATCTGGCATCCGGCGACGCAAGCGGGACAATTGCCGCTGCTGCTCGGCTATCCGGTGCAGGAGATCGAGACCGTGCCGGATATTGCCGCCAATTCGCTGTCGATTGCGTTTGGTGATTTCGCCAAGGGCTATCTGATTGTGGATCGGGCGGGGTTGTCGGTTCTGCGTGATCCCTATTCGGCCAAGCCCTATGTGCTTTTCTATACGACCAAGCGCGTCGGTGGCGGGGTGCAGAATTTTGATGCGATTAAAGTGCTCAAATTTGCGGTGAGCTAAGATAGTAAGAACCCCCACCACCCCGCCCGTAAACGGGCGCGGCCCCCCTCCCCGGCACGCCGGGGAGGTATGAGATTGAGCACTTTTTGTCATACCTCCCCAGTTTACTGGGGAGGGGGACCGCACGAAATCGCGCAGCGATGAGATGTGGTGGTGGGGACTCTTTCTTCTGTTATCCGTCACAACCTTACCGAGGATTTTCACCATGTCCGATCCTGTTTCGCTCATAGAGGCGAAGCTGTTCCTGCGTGTCTCTCACGATGAAGAGGACGCGCTGATTGTCACCCTGATTGCGGCGGCAAGTGCTCGCCTCAACGCGGCGCTGGGGCTTACACTCGATGAGGCGTCACCGGCCCCTCTGCGGCTGGCCGTGCTTAATCTGGTGGCCGAGGGGTATCAGTCGCGGGGAGAGATGTCGCTCGAATCTGTTGAGCCGTGGATCGCCGCTTATCGTCAGGTGCGGCTATGACTCTATCCCCGCTCAAGGCGCGCGATCTGCAAACCCCGGCGCGGTGTTATAGCGTCAGCTCAACCGAGACGGCGCAAGGCGGGCGGCTGAAAACCCGCACACTCACCGGCACGATCTGGGGCGATTTTCAGCCGGATGTTCCCGCCTTTGTCACCGGCACTGATGGGCGCGGTTATGTTGTTCAGGCCGCCACCTTCATCGTACGCACACGGGCCGGTATGGCGCCAAACGATGAGCTTCATCTCAAGGGCGCCTATTGGATCATTCGTTCAATCGATGAGGGGGCGGATCAGAATTTTCGCCTTCGCATCGAAAGAACCCTTTGATCATGAACCCGCTCAATGCGCTGCAACAGGCGCTGATTACCCACCTGCGCAGCCAGGATAGTTTGAAACTCTGGCTTGGCAATGTCGTCCGCGTCTATGACGAACTGCCCGAAGAGATCATCCATCCTTACGTCACCCTTGATCGGGTTGAGGCTCGTCCTGTGGCGGGCGGCGGCGATGAGATTACCGAGCAGATCGTGACGCTATCTTGCGTGTCGCGCTTTTACGGCACCGAAGAAGCCAAGGCGGTGGCGGCGGAACTGCGGGTCATTCTCGACAGTGCGCAGTTGACCTTAGAGGGCAACCGGCTGGCGAACCTGCGGGTCAGTTATGTCGACGTGTTTCGCGGCACCGATCAGCGCACAATTTACGGCGTGGTTCGGGTGCGGGTGGTGACGGAGGCTATTTAAAAAAGGTACCCCTCCGTCGGCTTCGCTAAGCTTGCCGCCACCTCCCCACTGCGTAGGGAGGAGGTGGGGCTGCATCTCCTCCCCATTCCATGGGGAGGTGGATGTGAACGCAGTGAACAGACGGAGGGGTATAATTGGAAGAAAGGACAACTACATGGCCCTGCAAAAAGGCCGCGATATGTTGCTGAAAATAGCGGATGGCGAAGCGTTTGTGACGGTCGCCGGATTGCGGGCACGCACCATTTCGCTCAATGCCCGCACAGTCGATGTGACCGACTCTGAGAGTGCTGGCGGATGGCGTGAACTGCTGGCCGGCGCGGGCGTCAAGGCTCTATCGGTGTCGGGTTCGGGCGTGTTTCGTGATGCCGCGTCAGATGCTTTGATGCGCGAGGCATTTTTCGCGCAAAGCCAAAAGACCTGGCAACTGATTGTGCCGGATTTCGGCCGGTTCGAGGGGGCGTTTTTGATCGCGTCGCTGGATTACGCCGGTGATCATGATGGTGAAGCGACCTTTGCTATGACGCTTGCGTCGGCGGGGGAGATCAGTTTTGTCGCTCTTTAACCCCCCTTTCAATCCAGGGCGCGGCGAGGTTATGGCCGCTTTGGGTGGCCAATCGGTGCGGCTATGCGTGACGCTTAGAGCGCTGGCCACACTGGAGCATCATTTCGGGGTGACGGGGCTGGAAGCGCTGGCGGGGCGGTTGAAAACTCTGAGCGCTGGGGATCTGTCGGTGGTGCTGACGGCGCTCAGTCTTGAAGACATAACCGCGCTCGATATCGGCTTTCAGGAAGCGCTCGGTGCCGTTGTGGCCGCATTCGGAGCCTTGCGATGAATGTTGGCTGGGAACAGCGTCTGCGGCAGGCGGTTGTTGAGATTGGGCTAAAGCCTGCGGATTTTTGGGCGCTGTCGCTAAACGAATGGCTGGCCCTGATTACGCCGCCCGCCTCACCAAACCTGCCGCGCGATGATCTGCGCACCCTGATGTCATTATTTCCGGATGATAAGAAGTGAACGGTTTCGATAATTTTACGCAGCAGGTCAATGCCGCCGCTGTGGCGCTGAAAGGGCTGGAAGGCCCCGCGCAGGAAAGTGCCGATGCGATTGATCAGGCATTTTCAAAAGCCGGGGAATCTCTGGCGCGGTCGCTGGGTCGAGCGGCGTCGGATGGCAAGATTTCCATGGCCGAGCTGGCCTCTGCGGTCATCAATGCGGTCAATGCGGCGGCGCGGACTTCGGGTGGCGGTTTAGGCGATGTGCTGTCTGGTATCGGCAGCGTCTTTTCGGGGGCGCGTGCTGATGGCGGGCCGGTGACGCGTGGCGGCGCTTACCTTGTGGGCGAGCGCGGACCGGAACTGTTTCGACCGGCCACGTCCGGGTCAATTGAGACCAGTGCGGGCGGCCAGCAGGTCAATATCACGCTCAATGTCAGCGGCGGCGGTGAGGGGCTGATCCGCTCAGAGGCCCAGATCGCCAGCGCGCTTAATCGCGCCGCCAGATTGGGATTAAGGGCATGAATTTTCACGATATCCGGTTCCCAGCGCGACTGGCCTTTGGGTCGGGGGTGTCGATTGAACGCAAGACGGACATTACGTCCCTGGCGTCTGGTCATGAGCGGCGCATCAGCCCATGGGCGCAAGGGCGCAGGCACTATCTGATCGGGGCGGGCGTGCGCTCGCTGACCGACGCGGCGGAACTGCTCAGTTTCTATGAGGCGCGCGAAGGTCGGCTGTATGGCTTCCGGTTCAAGGACTTTGCCGACTTCAAAAGCGGGGCGCTTAATGCGGCACCGTCACGCACTGATCAGGTCATAGGCACTGGCGATGGTGTGCGCACCAGCTTCCAACTGACCAAGGCATACAGCGCGGTTTTGCGCCCCATTACCAAGCCGGTAGACGGCACAGTGACAGTGGCGGTGAACGGCGTAGAGGCCACAGTCACGGTCGATTACGCCACGGGGCAGGTGGTGTTCGCAACCGCGCCGGTCACGGGTGCCGTCATTTCGACCGGTTTTGAATTTGATGTGCCGGTACGATTTAATTCCGATCGTATCGAAATGACGCTGGAAAGCTTTGAGGCCGGTCGTGTCGCGGCCGTGGCGTTGATTGAGGTCAGGGGATAATCCATGCGCAACTTACCCGTATCGATGACCTCGGCGCTTGAAGCCGGGGTGGCGAAGCTGTGCCATATCTGGCTGATCGCGCGGCGCGATGGCGTGGAACTTGGCTTCACCGATCATGACACTGACATCACCTTTCAGGGCGCGCTCTGTGTGGCGGCGACGGGCCTGACCAAAGGGGCGGTGGAACAGGCATTGGGAACTGAGGGCTCCGGCGCCGTGTCGGGTATTTTAAGTGATGGTCGCATCACACCTGCGGATATCGAGGCCGGACTTTATGATGAGGCGGAGATCCGCGAATATGTGATCGACTGGACTGCACCGGATCAGTTTGTGCTGATGTCGTCGGGGACATTGGGGCGGATTGAGGCGCGCGACGGTATCGGTGAGGGGGCATCGTTCGTAGCCCATGTCGAAGGCCCCGCGGCCAAGCTTAACCGTGTGATTGGGCGGCGGTTTACGCACCTGTGTGATGCGGCGCTGGGCGATGCCCGCTGCGGTCTGAGCGCGCCTTCGGGCGTGTGCGATAAGCGCTACCGCACCTGCCGCGAGGTTTACGCGAATACGCACAATTTCAGAGGCTTTCCTGACCTGCCGGGTGAGGATTTTCTGACGCTTTACCCGCGCGTGGGCGATGCGCTGAATGGGGCATCGCGGCGTCAGGGTTCAGGGCGGTGACCGCGCTCAAGGAACGTACGGGGCCGTCCGACGGTGTTAGCGCAACTAAAATCGCCCGCACATGGATCGGCACGCCCTATCAGCATCAGGCCAGTCTCAAAGGGGTTGGTTGCGACTGTGTGGGGCTGATCCGCGGGGTGTGGCGGGAGCTTTATGGCGATGAGCCTATGGCCCTGCCGGCCTATAGCCCTGACTGGGCCGAGGTCGGCGGGTGTGAAATCCTGATTGAGGGTTTAGCACAACATTTTTCGCCGGTACCTTTGACGGAAGCCCACGCGGGCGATGTACTGGTGTTTCGCATGAAGTCGGGCGCGGTGGCCAAACATGCTGCGATTTTGCTGCACGATTTTGGCGATCCGCGGGCGCAGATCATCCATGCCTATTGGGGTCATGCGGTGGTGGCTTCGTGGCTCAGGCCGTTCTGGCAAAAACTGGCGGTGGTGGCGTTTCGGTTTCCAGTTTTGGGGTCTGGGGTCTGAGACCCCAGGTCTTTTTCTTGATCTAGGGGTTGTATGGCACAGGTTATTTTAAGCACGGTCGGCACCTATCTGGGCGGCCCGGTCGGCGGATTTATCGGCGCACAGTTAGGCTCCGCTATTGACAAAACCATCGTCAATTCGCTGAGCCCTACGCGCACGGTGGGGGCGCGCCTGAGCGGGGTGCGCCTGAACGCCAGCGCCCAGGGCGAGCCGGTAAAGCAGGTGTTTGGTCGCGCGCGTGTGGCGGCCACGGTCATCTGGGCGGCGGGCTTGAAAGAGAACCGTACCACCACCCGCGCCAGCAAATCATCGCCTAAGACCGAGAGCTTTACCTATAGCCTATCGATGGCGGTGGCTTTAAGCGAAGGGCCGATTGACGGTATCGGGCGCATCTGGGCCGACGGGCAATTGCTGGATCAGTCGAAGTACGTATACCGCCTGTATCTGGGTGACGATGAGCAAATGCCGGATGCCGCGATTGAGGCTATTGAAGGCCATGCCCCGGCCTATCGCGGGCTGGCCTATCTGGTGTTTGAGGATTTGGTTCTGACCGAATTTGGCAATCGTCCGCCCAATATTTCGGTCGAGGTTTTCCGTCGTCCAAAGGGTGATCATGACGATCTGGAAAGCCTGATTGACGGGGTGTGCCTGATCCCAGGGGCGGGGGAATTTATCTATGCGACGCAACCCAATGCCGTGCGTGAGGGGCTGACCGGCGCGCGTTTTGAAACGCAAAACACGCAGAATGGCCGCAGCGATTTTTTGGTGTCGCTGGCGCAATTGAAAGCGCATCTACCGAACGTCAAACGGGTCAATCTGGTCATAAGCTGGTTCGGTGATGACCTGCGCGTGGGGGAATGTCAGATCCGACCCGGCGTCGAGCAGGCGGTGAAAGTTACCACGCCGCTGACATGGTCCGTGAGCGGAGTATCGCGCGCGGACGCCTATCTGATCAGCACGATTGATGACCGGCCGGTTTACGGCGGCACCCCTTCGGATCAGACGGTGGTGGCGGCGATTGAGGCCCTGAAAGCCGAAGGCTATGAGGTCACGCTGATCCCGTTTATCCTGATGGATGTGCCCGCCGACAACGATTTGCCTGATCCCTATGGTGGGGCGCGGCAGGCGGCGTTTCCGTGGCGCGGGCGGATCGCGTCGGTTGAAGATGGCACCGCCGCCGTGACGGCGCAGGTCGATGATTTTTTTAATCGTACGTGGGGTTTTAAGCGCTTTGTGCGCCATGTGGCAGAACTTGGCGTTCAGGCCGGTGGGGTTGACGCCATTGTGCTGGGCTCGGAAATGCGCGGGGTGACGACCCTGCGGGATGGGGCGGGTGCCTATCCGGCGGTGGGGCATTTGCGGGCCCTGGCGGCAGAGGTGCGCAGCCTTATGGGGGCGGACGCGCAGATATCTTACGGTGCCGACTGGAGCGAATATTTCGGTCAACAGGCGGGTGGTGATGCGGTCTTTCATCTCGATCCTCTGTGGGCGGATGATAATATCGATTTCGTCGGTATCGACTGGTACGCGCCCCTGACCGACTGGAGGGACGGCGCGCATATGGATGCGGGTGAGGCGGCAGATATTTATGATCAGGCCTATCTCCAAAGCCGTGTGCGGGGCGGTGAGGGCTTTGACTGGTACTACGCTTCGGACGCGGATCGGACGATACAGACGCGAACACCGATCACCGACGGGGCCTATGGCGAGCCGTGGATTTACCGACCCAAGGATATACTGAACTGGTGGTCGAACGTGCACCATGACCGCATTGGCGGCGCGCGGTCCGTGACCCCGACGGCATGGGTGGCGCAATCGAAACCCATCCGCTTTATCGAATACGGCTGCGGCGCGATTGATAAGGGGCCTAATGCGCCCAACCTGTTTCTCGACCCCAAAAGCTCCGAAAGCCATGTGCCGCCGTTCTCGACCGGGGCGCGGGACGACCGCGCTCAGCGGGCCTATCTGATGGCGCTGGCATCATACTATGGCGAGGCCGCCAACAATCCGGTCAGTCCGGTTTATGGTGGGCGGATGATCAGCGGCATGGAGGTTTGGTGCTGGGATGCCAGGCCTTATCCGTACTTTCCGCAGAAATCGGATTTATGGGGCGATGCCGGTAACTGGAGCACCGGCCACTGGCTCAATGGCCGCGTCGGGTCAGGTGAGGTCCGCAATCTGATCGCTGATATTGCGCAGCAGGCCGGTGTCACCGACCTTGATCTGACCGAGGTTGAGGGCACCATCGACGGCTATGTGATCGAGCAGCCGATGTCGGCTTTTGAGGCTTTTTCACCGGTGCTTTCATACCTCGGGCTGGAGATCGCTGAACGCGGCGGCGGTGTGGCGCTGCTGTCGTCGCGGCATGGCTTAGACCGCAATATGCTGCGCGACGAACTGGCTTATGCGGATCGTAACCCCGTCATGGCGCGGCGTGATCTGATCGAGGTGCCGGGGCTTTTGACACTGCGGGCCTATGACCTGGACCGCGACTATCAGCTTCAGGCGGTGACGATGCGCCATGATGAGATTGCGGGTGCTGATCGGGTGAGCATCGATCTGCCGTTATCACTGACGGCCGGTCAGGCGGCGGATCATGCGGCCTACCTTTTGTCGGCCATGCAGCGCGTGCGCCATACGGTGACACTGGATATCGATCCGCTCGATTTGCTGCGGCTGGAGATTGGGGATGGTCTGATGTTGGAAGGCGATACGCGTACCTACCGCATCACCGCCATCGAGGCGGGCGAACAGCTGACCGCGACGCTGGTGCCAGCACCAGTTACACGAACATGGCCGGATGCCGAACCCGATGGGGCGACGGGTGTGGCGATCACTCAGCCGATTATGACGGGCCTGCGTATGCTCGATCTGCCGCCATTCAGCGCTGAGGACAGGGCGACGCCGGTGCTGATCCCGTCCGCCGCACCGTGGCAGGGCGCGGATATATATGCGGGCGCGGATACCGGTAGTTTGCGTCTGCGCGGGCGGGTGCAGGTGACCGGCGGGGTGGGGTACACGCTGATGCCATTGTTGCCGCAGCGTGCCTATTGTCTGCATGAGGATGCGCATCTCGATGTCTATCTTGAGGGCGATGCGCCGGTTAGCGTATCGGAGTCTGAGCTTCTGGCCGGTCGTAATCGTTTGTGTGTCAGGGCGATGAACGGCGAATGGGAGATCATCCAGTACCGCACGGCCACTTTGCTGTCGGCGCGCACCTATCGCCAGAGCGGGCTGATGCGCGGGCAGTTTGGGACGCTGGGTGCCCTAAGCGCGGGGATTGCGAACGGTGCTGAGGTCATCACCCTGCCCGATGAAATTACCCGCGCTGATATGAGTGTTGACGAGGTCGGTCTGCCGCGTCTGTGGCGGGCGGGGGCGATCGGCTTTGGCGGGGCCGCTTTGGGTGCGGTTGATATCACGGCGACATGGCAGGGGCTGTCTTTGCGGCCACGCACGCCGGTGCATGGTCGGGTACGCCGGTCGGGGGATGATCTGCGCATCACCTGGCATCGCTGTGCGCGCTTTGGCGGTGACGGCTGGGAAGGTGAGCCGCCCCTGTGTGAAGAGGTCGAAATATACCGTCTGCGTTTTTATCAGGGTGATGATTTGCGGCGCGAGATTGAGGTGTCGGCGGAAAAATTCACCTATACGCCAGCGTGGCGCGAAGCCGATTATCCAAGCGGATTTGACGCGGATAGCCGTCTTGACATCGCGCAAAAATCACAAATCTATGGATGGGGTTTGCCGCTCAAGTTGACCTTGTGAGGTAAAGCGCCTAGCACAGCCCCTGATATATAGTTCCAGTATCCGGAGGCGGTGTGGCCACAGATCCTTATTCTGAATTGGGCGTCAAACGTGACGCCAGTGCCGATGATATCCAGAAGGCGTTTCGCAAGCTGGCCAAGGAACTGCACCCTGACCGCAACCCTGGCAATAAGGTCGCCGAGGAGCGCTTTAAGCGCGTCAGCGGGGCGTTTGATTTCCTGAAAGACCCGGAAAAGCGCAAGAAATTTGACCGCGGGGAGATCGATGCCGATGGCCGCGAAATCTATCGCCGCGCCGGGCCGGGAACCGGCGGCGCTGCGGGCGCTTACGGTCAGGGCGGCGGCTTTGGCGGGGCGCGCGGCTCATTTGACGGCGTGGACCTGAACGATATCTTTGACATGTTCGGCGGTGGCAGTCGCGGTAGCGCAGGCGGTGGTTTCGGCGGGTTTGGCGGTGGTCAGGCAGCCCCCACCAAGGGCGCTGATCTGAAGGTCAAACTCGATGTCGATCTGATGGACACCATCATCGGCAATACCCGCCGCGTGCTGTTTTCCGATGGCCGCACGGTTGATGTCAATATTCCTAAGGGCACCAAGGATGGCGCGACGCTACGCCTGAAAGGGCAGGGGGCGCCCTCACCGACCGGGCGCGGGCCGTCCGGCGATGCGCTGGTGGAAATCCGCGTCAATCCGCATCCGATCTTTCGTATGGAGGGCTCTGACCTCCACATGGACCTGTTTGTCTCTATCCCCGATGCGGTGCTGGGGGGGAAGGTGCAGGCCAATACGCCTGACGGGCCGGTCAATGTGACCCTGGCCAAGGGCACCAATTCCGGGGGCGTGCTGCGCCTGAAAGGCCGGGGCGGGATCGACAGTAAAACCGGAAATCGCGGCGACCTGTTTGCCCATATCGTCGTGGCCCTGCCGGATGACATGGATGATGAACTGATTAAATTCTGCGAAGACTGGCGCAAGGACGGCGGCTATGTGCCGTCGGTGACGGCGTTTAAACGTAAGTAAGCCCCTCACCCCAACCCTCTCCCCGCCTGCGGGGAGAGGGGGCGGTAGGCTGATAAATGAGAACTCAAACCTTTATATTAGCAGATAACGCTTTTATGCTCGTCCCGTTCAGCTAAGGTTCAGGTGTTCGGGGGTATCAATGACGCTATGAAACAGGCAATTACCATTTTCTGTGCGCTTTTGGCGATGAGCTTGCCCTCAGCAGGGCAGGCGCAGGCTTTGCGGCTGGATGTCAGCGTGAGTGCGCCGATGCTGCTGGCTCAGAACTCGGATCGTCGGGACCGGGAGCGTCCCCGTGACGAGCCACGCCGCGACAATAAAGATAGCGAACCGCGCCGCGATGATCGCCTTAATCGCGCCATCGCCATCGCCATCGCGCAGTCTCGCGGGCGTGTGCTGGATGCCGGGCCTGAAAAGGGTGCCATATTCTGGGTGCGCGTGGCGACGGAGCGGGGCCGCGTGGATTTTCTGGTCGATACCAATTCCGGCCGTATAGTGGGTGAACGATAGATGCGCATACTTCTGGCCGAAGACGATCCCGACCTGTCACGTCAGCTTAAGACCTCATTGCAGGACGCGGGCTATGTGGTCGATCATGCCCCGGACGGCGAAGAAGCCCACTTTCTGGGTGATACCGAACCCTATGACTGCGTGATCCTGGATCTGGGTTTGCCCAAGATTGATGGTGTGTCGGTGCTGGAAAAATGGCGCCGTGACGGCAAGACCACGCCGGTTTTGATCCTGACGGCGCGCGGCGCCTGGTCGGATAAGGTATCGGGCTTTGATGCCGGCGCTGACGATTATCTGACCAAGCCGTTCCATACCGAAGAACTGCTGGCGCGCTTGCGGGCTTTGGTGCGTCGCGCCGCCGGTCATGCTCAACCGCTGCTGGTGTGCGGTGGGGTTAGGCTGGACCCAAGGGCGGCGCGGGCATCGGTTAACGGCGAGCCGCTGCGGCTGACGTCATTAGAATATCGGCTTTTGCACTATCTGATGATGCACCAAAACCGGGTGATTTCGCGCACCGAACTGGTCGAGCACCTCTATGATCAGGATTTCGACCGCGATTCAAACACCATCGAAGTGTTTATGGGCCGCCTGCGCAAAAAGATCGGCACCGACCGGATCGAGACCGTGCGCGGTTTGGGTTACCGGTTGAAACCGCTGGCCGATGAGGTCGCGGACCTGTGAGCAATAACGGCTGGTTATGGCTGAAGCGCAAGGTGTTTTGGGCGGATAGAACGTCGCAACCTGGCTCTCTGGTCGGGCACCTGATCCGGCTGGCCAGCGTGTGGTTTATTCTGGCGCTGGTGGTGACCTCAGTGACCCTGACCGGCTTTTTCCATCAGGCCCAGCTTGAGCGCTTTCAGCAAAATGTCGGGCAACTGGCCGACAATCTCTATTCCGATACCGACCTCGATATGGACGGTAAGATCGTCCCACCGAGCTTTTTCGATACCCGTACCCAGCGCGTCTATTCCGGCCTGTACTGGCAGGTCAGCGAAGTGGGCGCAAACGGTGAGGTGACGGTTCAGTCACGCTCACGATCCTTGTGGAATGATGATGTGCCTGTGCCCGCCAGTGTGTTGGCTGATATTCGCGCGACTCCGGGCGTGGCGTCCTTTTATGATGTGACGGGGCCGCAAGCGGAGCCGCTCAGGGCCGCGGCCATCTATACCCTGATCAAGGGGCGAGCCTTTGTGTTTGTGGCGGCCGAAGACCGCACAATGATGGATGCCGGGGTGCGCCGGTTCGGGTTTTTGATCGCCATCGCCATGATCATTCTAGCGCTGGGGTCGCTGGCGGCGATCTGGCTTCAGGTGCGGATCGGCTTGCGGCCTCTGTTTAAACTAACCGGCGAAATCCATGATTTGCGCGAGGGGCGTAAGGTGCGCCTCGATGGCCGTTACCCGACCGAAATCATGCCGGTAGCTAATCAGATCAACGGCTTTTTGGATACAAACCAAGAGGTGCTGGAGCGCCAGCGTACCCATGTCGGCAATCTGGCCCACGCGCTCAAAACGCCGCTGTCGGTGCTGCTGACGTCGGCTCAGGACGCGGATGAAAACCTGCCCGATATTGTGCGCCGTCAGACCGAGACCATGCGCGGTCAGGTCGATCACCACCTCAGACGGGCGCGGGCGGCAGCAAGATCGCAGACCATGGGGGAGCGCACGCCCATTGAACCGGTGCTGGATGAACTGGCCGTCACTCTGGAGCAGGTCTTCCGCGACAAAGATGTGGTCATTGACTGGCGCGCGCCGGAGGATCTGGCGTTTCGCGGCGAAAAGCAGGATTTTCAGGAGATTATCGGCAACCTGATTGAAAATGCCTGCATCTGGTGCCGCAAGAATATCCGCGTGACGGCGCAGGCTGAGGCAGGGGCGCTGTTTATGACGGTCACGGTTGAGGACGACGGCCCCGGCATGCCGGAGGAACGCTATGACGAAGTGCTGAAACGCGGGGCGCGGCTGGATGAAAGCGCACCGGGGTCGGGTCTGGGGTTGAGTATTGTCGATGAACTGGTGCGGGCTTACGGCGGCGAACTGATGTTCGACCGCGCCACCATTGGCGGGCTTAGGGTGACGCTGAAACTGCCGGGCGCACGAGTTTAGACTAGACTGGGCGACCGAGATCGACCCATTCGCGCATGGCTTCGATCATTTGAACAGTGGGATAGGCTTTGATGTCATCGTCCGATGCCCCGCGAGCGAGTTCACGTTCCCAGTACCATTCCTGAAAAGTAGCATAGTCACCAAGTATACGTGACGCTCCAACAGGTTCTGCACCAGCCTGTCTTATAAGCCAGTCGCGCACATGGCGGACGGCTTTTATATGATCCGCTCCATGTGAGCGGATGTCCCAACCTGATATATCAGACAAGCCTTTTTGATAATCATAACGGTCAGTTTCAAGTATTAGGATCGCTTTAGTCGAAAGAGGCTCTTCGCCAAAACGACAGCAACCATGATCAATGCCAAGCTCAAATGGCATGTTTAAGCGTGCATATTCATTTTCTGCTTTTGATTTACATCGACTTAAATCGTGGATGCCAAATTTTGAACCACGAATAAGTTCCATAATTCTGTCTAAACGATTTGCCGCATTATCCGGATTTTCATCGGCAATGCGCGGGAAGAGGCCTAAGTCTGTTATACAAAAGGCAATAGCTTGGAGTAGTGGTGCAAAATCGTCATCGAACGGACAGTTGATGAAGACAGACCGTTCGAACGGTAGCGGCATAGTTATCCTTTAGGCGGATGGGGGTCGTTGCCGTAGGAGTTACGTTCGCGGATGCGACCGTCGCGCCCGTGAATATAAAGCTCAGTCTTTTGATTTTGAGCGATTTTGGTTGCCGCTACAATAGCATCAGCTTGCGTTTTATGTACGCTGGTAGCGCGGGTTGAACCGGCTTTCTGAACATTCCAGCCACTGCCATTTGGTACAACATGTTGACCTTTTTTTGACATCACTATCACCTCCGAACCAGATGTAGTTACTTAGCATAAGTATAGCCAAAAGGCAAAATAAGCTTTAGAACTGTCGCTTCAACTCGCGCCCAGTTCCGGGTCAAGGGGGCTCGGCCCTTGATTATACGACTGTTAACCCTGTGCAGGCCATAGTTGGTGCGAAATCTTAGTCTGAGTACCGTCCCACTATGCCCGATATCCCGCCCCAGAAGCTGGCTTTGGTCAAAGGCCTGGTGAAAACCATGCCTGTGGGGGCTTTGCGCACGCTGGACAAGGCATTGGCTCTGTCGCGCGATGCCAAGATGCGTCAGGTGCGCGAAATTCTGCTGATCGAACTGGAAGCCCGTCACGCCCGCGATGTGGTCTTTGCGCCTTATCTGCCGCTGTTTCAGGCGCGCGAAGACGGACTGGATGCCGAGGTGTTTCCGAAGTGGTTGCTGGATAATCTGTGGCGGCAGCTACGGTCCGAAGAGCCGCAACTGTGCGGTGACGCGGTTGTGGCGATCCGCAGTCTGCGCGATGATGATCCGGCGCCGGTGGTGTTTTTCCGGCTGGTGACCGCGGGGGCGCGGATACTGCGTGAAGCACCGCTGGCCGTGGCACCCAAAGGCCACGATGAGGCTGATCTGCGCGAAGTTACGGAATTTGCCCATTACCTTGATCTGCACCGGCTACTGCGGCAGTTTCTGGCCCGCCTGCCTGACTGGATGGGGCGGATCGATGCCGAAAAGGCCGCGACGCTGAGACTGTGGTATAAGGACGCCTGCGCGTTTTCGGAAGATGCCGGGGTGCGCTTTATTGAGGCGATCTTTGCCAATCTTGATGACGGCGCGATGATCATCAAGATTATTGCAACGGTGGCCGACCGGCCCAATGACCGCTTTCTGGCTGAGTCCGAGCTGGCCGATTTCGGGGAGCGCATCCTGCTGCTGGCCGAACAGCGCACCGATACGCTCAAACGCCTGTTGAACCAGACGTCGAAAGACCTGAGCTTCATGGCCGAGGCCGGCGGAGATATCGGCCATTGCCTCAATGCGTTGTCGGGCCTTGAGCACTATATCGAACTGGCGCGGGACGGACCGTGGGGCAAGCGTGTGGCGGCCATCCATAAGGTCATTGCCGAACTGGCCGAAGACAGGCTCAAGGCCGCGGCCAACATCATGACTGAGGCCCTGCCCATGACGGCCGAAAAGGTCGCGGGGCGGGTACGCAAGGACTATCCCGATATCCGCACGCCTATGGATGACCTGGCGACACGCAATGCCCAGGCCATGCTGAAATTTGTGTGGGACATCAAATATTCGTCCGGTGCGGGCGGCTATGCGGCCCTGCACGGGCGCACGGTGCAGGCGCTCGAGGGGGCGCTTGATACCTATATGGATGATCTGATCGAGATCGCCAATCATGGGGCGGGCGGTGATGCCGAGGCGCTCATGACCCGGTTTGAAGGGGTGATCGACCTGATTGAGGCCTTAAGCGGCGAAGACCGGGCCTCACTGGCGCGACGTCGTGTCGCATCTTCGGATATATTGAACCCATCAAAATCGCTTGCCTGAAATTCCGTAAATTGTGTTAAGCCCAAAATCTGTGTCTGATTTTGGACGAAATTGATGGGCAATTCACGGGCATGATCCTGTTTTCAGTTATCGCGGCGGCTGTGAGCGCAACTGTGTTTGCGGTCGCCGGGCTGTGGCTGAAAGGGCGCCCGCCGGTGTCAGACCTTACCCGTGAAAAGGCGCTCTATGCCCGCTTTGTGGACGATGTGGATCTCCGGTTAGCGCGCGGTCAGATCGAGGCTGATCTGGCGCTTGAGGAAAAAGCCGAGGCCGGGCGCGCTTTGCTTAAGGCCGCGCGCGATCATGGTGAGGCGACAGCACCGTTAAAGCCGGTCGTGGTCATGGCGGGGGCGGCGCTGGTGGCGGGCTTAAGTTTTGGTCTTTATGTGGTCGTGGGGATGCCCGGCTATCCCGATCAGCCCTATGCGCAGCGGCTTGAGGCCTGGACGCAAATGGCGCAGACCAATCCCGATGTCCTGCCGCCCAAGCCGATGGCCGAGGTGTTGAAAGCCCGCGCTGACGATCACAAAAATGACTCCGGCTACTGGCAGCAACTGGGCCGTCATCAGGTCATGGCCGGTGACTATTTCGACGGGGCGCGGTCACTGGAAATGTCGGTCAGGCTCGATCCAAAGCGGGCCGAAGGTTGGTCTGATTTTGGCGAAGCGCTGGTGCTGGCGGCGGATGGCGTGGCCGATGACAGTGCGCGCAAGGCCTTTGCCGAGGCCCTTAAACGTGATCCGAATGATATTTCAGGGCTTTATTATACGGCGAAAATTCTGCGCGATGACGGCCGGTTCGATGAGGCCAAACTGGCTTTTGATAAGGTGCTGAGCCAACTGCCCGCCGGTGATCCGCGTCGGGAAACGATCGCGGCTGACCTCACTTCGCTTGAGGAGGCTCGCACCGCGCAAGATCAGGTCAACGCGCAGATTAAAGGCATGGTCGATAGCCTTACCGCGCGGCTGAAAACTGAGCCCGATGATCCCGATGGCTGGGCGCGGTTGTTGCGGGCGCACCGGGTGCTGAAAGATCAGGTGACGGAGGCTGAGACGGTTGCGGCCATTCGTGCTCAGTATAGTAACAATCCCGATCAGGTGGCGGCTATTTTAGACAAAGCCAAGGCCCCGGTCGGTCGTGAAGGTGGGTGAGCGTATGGGTTTCTGGCCAAAATCAATCAAGGCGCGGCGGCGTTTGACGCTGTTTTTATGGGTGGCACCGATTCTGGCCGCGGCGGTGGGGTTGACGCTCTATGCTCTGCGCGATTCCGTGGTCTATTTCTACACGCCGGGGCAGGCGGTGGCGGCGGGTGCGCCGCTCAATACCAATATGCGTCTGGGCGGGCTTGTGGCCCCCGGATCGGTGGTGAAAAACCCCGACGGTTCGGTGACGTTTGAGATCATGGACAATCTTGATGCCATGACCGTCACCTATCAAGGCGATCTGCCCGATCTGTTCCGCGAAGGTCAGGGCGTGGTGTGTGAAGGGAAGTTGACGCAGGCCAAGGCGTTTAAGGCGTCGACCGTGCTGGCCAAACATGACGAAACCTATATGCCCAAGGAAGTGACCAAGGCGCTGAAAGAACAGGGCGAATGGCGGCCAAATTCTGAGGCCAGTGCAAAGGCCGCACCTCTATGATCGCTGAACTGGGGACGTTTTGTTTAGGCCTGGCGTTTGTTCTGTCGGTGGCGCAGGCGCTGGTGGTGCCAGCCTCCAAACTGAAATTTTTCGCCGGGTTTGCGAGGCTGTCTGAGGGCCTGAGCCTGTCGGCGGCGGTGGCGATGGCCCTGTCGTTTGCGGCGTTGCTATACGCTTTTCTGGTCTCTGATTTTTCGGTCGCCAATGTCGCCGCCAATTCCCACACCTCAAAGCCGCTGCTCTATAAAATCTCCGGGGCATGGGGCAGTCACGAAGGTTCGATGCTGCTGTGGTGCCTGATTTTGTTGACTTTCAGCGCGATGGTTACCCTATTGGGTGCAGGTTTGCCCGACAGCCTGAAACATAAGGTGCTGTCGGTGCAAGGGTTGCTTGGGGCCATGTTCACCGGCTTTACCCTGTTTAGCTCCAACCCTCTGGCGCGGGTCTTTCCGGCGCCGTTTGAGGGTAAGTCGCTTAATCCCATGCTTCAGGACCCGGCGTTGGCGTTTCACCCGCCGCTGCTGTACCTCGGCTATGTCGGGTTTTCGGTGGTGTTCTCATTCGCCGTTGCGGCCCTGATCGAAGGCCGGATCGACCGGGCGTGGGCGCGCTATGTGCGGCCGTGGACGCTGCTGGCGTGGAGTTTCCTGACCGTCGGGATCACGCTGGGGTCATTCTGGGCCTATTATGAATTGGGCTGGGGCGGGTGGTGGTTCTGGGACCCGGTCGAGAACGCCTCACTGATGCCGTGGCTGGCTGGGACAGCACTTTTGCACGCCGCCATCGTCATGGAAAAGCGCGATGCGCTTAAGGCCTGGACGGTGTTTCTGGCCCTGCTGGCCTTTACCTTTTCGATGATGGGGGCGTTTCTGGTGCGCTCAGGGGTGCTCACCTCCGTGCACGCCTTTGCGGTCGATCCGCAGCGCGGGATTTTGCTGCTGATCATCCTGTTTGTGACGGCGGGTTTCGGGTTTACGCTCTATGCGCTGCGGTCGCGTGCACTTGGTTCATCGGGTGTGTTTGCGCCGGTCAGCCGGGAATCGGCGCTGGTGGTCAATAATCTGCTGCTATTTGCGGCCCTGTCATCGGTGTGTCTGGGCACGCTTTATCCGCTGCTGATGGAGGCCACGACGGGAAAGACCATTTCGGTCGGTGAACCCTATTATTTGCTGACCTACGGGCCGATCATGGGTGCTGCCCTGTTGCTGGCGCCGCTGGCCATGCTGCTGTCGTGGAAGCGGGCCGATCTTAAGGGCGTGGTGCAACGGCTGGCGGCGGCGTTTGGGGTGAGCGTGGTCTGTGCGGTTGTGGCCACGCTGGGCGTCAAGGGCATAGATGTCGGCGGTAGGGTTGTGTTTATCCTTGGACTGTTGCTCGGCTTTTGGCTCATTTTCGGCTCGTTCAAAATGCTGGCCGATCGGGTGGGGCTGTTCAGGGGGACGATGACGGAGAGCCGCCGTCGGTTTATGGGGTTAGCTTTAGGCACCCACGGCATGATTCTGGCCCATGTCGGTCTTGGGGTATTTGTGCTGGGGGCGACCTTCGAAGGCCATGCCCGCCTGAGCACCGCAGCGTCCTTGAGCGCGGGCAAGAACCTCGCGGTCGGTAATTATGAGGTGATATTTGACGGTATCCGCCGCTATGATGGCCCAAATTACCTTGCCGAAGCCGCGAACCTGACCGTGCGGCGCTTAGGCGGTCAGCCGGTGTGTGATGCCGCGCCCGAACGACGGTTCTATCCGGCGTCGCGCCAGACCATGAGCGAGGTGGCGATCTGCTTCACCCCGCTCAATGACCTCTATTTCGTGCTGGGAGAATCGAGCCTCGATGCTGCCGGTCAGCCGCAGTGGCAGGTCAGGGCGCTCTATAATCCGTGGGTGCGGCTGATTTTTGTCGGGCCGCTGCTGATGGCGCTGGGCGGGATATTGTCGCTGCTCGACCGCCGTTTGCGTCTGGGGGTGGCGACCTCATCGAAGGCGCTGAAACAGGAGGCATCATGAGGAAACTACTGACCGCATTGGCCATTGCCGTCCTTGGCCTGTCGCAGATGGCGACCGCCGTGACCTCCTCCGAGATCATGCTCGATCCGCGTCAGGATCAGCGGGCGCGGGCGCTTTACGGTGAGGTGCGCTGCGTGGTCTGTCAGAATGAGGCGATTGGCGACTCGCAGGCCGATATCGCCGCCGACATGCGCCGGGAAATCCGCACTGAAATCCTGTCCGGTAAGACTGATAAAGATATCCGTGAGGAGCTAACCGCCCGCTACGGTGATTATGTTCTTTTTCGGCCCAGGTTTTCGGCAGGCAATCTGATTTTGTGGCTTTTGCCGCTGGCCTTGGTGCTTGCGGGCGCATCCACTCTGGCGGTTATGGCCAAAACTAAAATAAAAACAAAGATTTATTCTCTGGATGAGCAGGAGCAAAAAGCCCTCGACGACCTGATTAATAAACCTTAAGCGCCGTCACGATTTTGCCTCACGCTTAAGTTTATATGGCTTCCTGACAAATAGACTTGAAAAACCTCGTAAGCGCGGTTCACAATCGCCATATGTCACTTGATCCAATTTAAGGGTTCGGCGATTTACGCTTTGAACCGCAAAGGTAACTATGATGGGGAAACTCGATTTGAAGTCGCTTCTGAAGAACAAGACCAGCCTGGTCGGCGGTATTGTCGGTCTGGCGCTGGGCGCCACGGTGGCCGCCGGTGCCATGACGGGGATTGCCAACCTCGATAACCTCACGGGTGGTTATGACGGCGCCCGTCTGATCAAGACCCAAGACCTGACACCGGTTAAGCCGCCTGCGGGTGCTCCGATGTCGTTTGCCGACATCATTGATCGCGTATCACCGGCAGTCGTATCTATCGAGACCAAGGGCAAGGTCAAGGTACCGCAAGGCATGCCGATGATCCCCGGTTTCAACTTCCCCGGCCAGACTCAGCCCGGTCAGGAAGCCCCTGAACAAGAGGTGCGCGGCGCAGGCTCCGGCTTCTTCATTTCCGGTGACGGCTATATTGTCACCAACAACCACGTCATCGCCGAAGCCGACGAAATCATGGTCAAGCTGACCAATGATCAAAAGCTGAAGGCCACTGTCATTGGCCGCGATCCGAACACAGACCTTGCGGTGCTTAAGGTCGAGGGCAAGAACTTTCCGTTTGTGAATTTTGAGCTGGAAACCAAGCCACGCGTCGGTGACTGGGTGATCGCGGTCGGCAACCCGTTCGGATTTTCGGGCACCGCCACCGCCGGTATCGTCTCGGCCTATGGTCGTGACATCGGTGAGCAATATGTCGATTACCTGCAAATCGATGCGCCGATCAACCGCGGTAACTCCGGCGGTCCGACCTTTGACCTCTATGGCCGCGTGATCGGCGTCAACACCGCCATCATTACGCCATCGGGCGCGTCTGCTGGGGTGGGCTTTGCCATTCCGGCTGAGATTGCCCATTCGATCACCCAAAAGCTGATCAAGGGTGGCAAGATAGAGCGCGGCTATATCGGCGTCAGTGTCCGTCCGATTACGGACGAAGTGGCCGAAAGCCTCGGCATCACCGATATGGACGGTGCTTACATCAGTGACGTCACCAAGGGCGGACCATCTGAAAAGGCCGGGGTTCAGCCGGGCGATATCGTGCGGGCCGTCAATGGTGAAAAGATCAAGTCCAACACCGACCTGACCCGCCGGGTCGGGGCGGTGCGCGTTGGCGATAAGGTCACTCTGGATGTGGTGCGCTCCGGCAAGCCGGTGAAGCTGACCATCACGGCTGCCCTGCGCCCTACCGATGAAGAACTGAACAAGGGTCTGCCCGGTGGTGCGGATCAATCTTCGCCTGACGCGCCCGCCAATGCGCCGGGGGCTCTGGGCCTCAGCCTCAAGCCGGTCTCGCCGGAAACGCGCAAGAGCTATGGCATCGAAGACGGGATCACCGGTCTGGTCATCACCTCGGTGGCACCGGATTCGGATGCGGCCAAGAAAGGCATAAAGCCCGGAATGGTCATCGTGCGGGCGGATAATCAGCCGGTAACGACGGCGGCTGACCTCACCCGTGTGATTGATATCCTGAAAAAGGCCGGACGTCCCAGCGTGCTGTTGCTGATCAATTCCGAAGGTATCAATGTGCCGGTGCCGCTCAGTTTGAAGTAGTCAGGCCGTCTACCTCCTCCCTGCGCTTGCGGGGGGAGGAGGGTCTATTACGGTTATTTCATTTGTAATCAGCCCCCTGAAAGTATTAGACCAGTCTCAAATCTGAGGCTGGTCTAATTTTCTTCTGGCCGCGCATTTGTTTCCAAAAACCGCTTCACACTTTTTGGAATGCGCTTTAGCTTCAGGGGGCTGATTATTTTTGGATACCCTCAATGACCCACGTTCTGATCGTCGAAGATGACACCGAAGCGGCCTTAAGCCTTCAGCGGGGGCTGAAAGAGGCGGGCATGACGGCCACGGTCACCCATGATGGGGAGGCGGGGCTGGCTGCGCTGCGTGGTGATGCCGCCTTTGATGTGGTGGTGCTTGACCGCATGATGCCGGGGCTGGACGGGGTATCGATGCTGGAGATCGCGCGTTCCGAAGGTATCGACGTGCCGGTGCTGTTTTTAAGCGCGCTCGGTGATCTCGAAAACCGCGTCTATGGCCTGAAAGCCGGGGCCGATGATTATCTGGTCAAGCCCTATGCTCTGGTTGAACTGCTGGCCCGCGTTGAGGCTCTGGCGCGCCGCAAGGATAAAGACCCGGTCGAAACGGTGCTTAAGGTCGGGGAACTGGAGATGAACCTGATCAACCGTCAGGTCAGGCGGGCGGGGACACTGATTGACCTGCAACCGCGCGAGTTTCAGTTGCTGGAATTCCTGATGCGCCATGTCGGTCAGAATGTGACCCGCACCATGTTGCTGGAGAAGGTCTGGGCCTATCATTTCGACCCGCAAACCAATGTCATTGATGTCCATATTTCGCGCCTCAGATCCAAGCTGGATAAGGGTTTCGATAAGCCGATGCTGCACACGGTGCGCGGCGAAGGCTATCAGTTGAAGGCGTGATGCCCCAACCTAAACCTCTTACACCCAAACCCTTCAAACCGCTCAATGCCCTCGGGTCATTCCTGACCTGGGCAGGGGGGCTGTTTCGGCCGACCTATTTCAAGCAGACGCCGTTCCGGCTGACCCTGGTGTTCATCACCGTCTACTCGTTCGTGGCGGTGCTGATCTTTGCCTATGTCTATGTGGCGACGTCGGCGGAAAACCGGGCGGTGACGGACGCGCAGGTTTCCGCCCGCCTTGATAGCCTGCAACAGCTTTACCGCGAACGGGGGGAGGCCGAGGTCAAGGCCCGCCTGCGTCAGGACGACATCACTGAGTGGTTCTTCATCAAGGGCATCTATAATTCCAACGGCGAAATGGTCGCGCAAAACAAACGCGCCTCACTTGAGATGTCGACCGAAGTGTTAAGCCGCATCCGCGCGCAGGTCGATATGCCTCAGATCGAAGGCCGGATATTAGGCGAAGCCCCGGGCCGCAGCGATTTTGTCATCAATTTCCGCAGTTATAATAATGACGGTTCCATGCGCAAATACCGCTATCGCGGGCAAGGACTGCGCATCGACCCGGATCGCTACCTGTTTGTGGCCATGGATATGTCGTGGGCGGACGAAGGCTTTGACAAAGGCTTTACGGCCTTGTGGGGCGGCGCGATTCTGGTGGTGTTTATGGGCCTGTTTGCCGGCATGATCATCAATCAGGAGGTGTCGCGCTCGGTTCAGGGGCTGATGAGCGTGCTCAGAAGCGCCGAGCAGGGTGATCTTAAGGTGCGGGTGCCGCTGCGTCATTCGGGCGATGAGTTCGATGCTTTGGCGGCTCAGGTCAATCAGGTGCTTGACCGCGTCGAAAAGAATGTCGGCAGCCTGAAATATGCCGGTGACGCCATCGCCCATGATCTGCGCACGCCCTTGTCGCGGTTGAGGTCTAACCTCGAACTGTCGTTATATGATGTCGAAAAAGATCCCTCCAAGGCCGAGGATGCCTTGTCGCGGGCCCTGACCGAGACCGACCAGTTGCTGAGGACGTTCCAGACTGTGTTTGCCATTTCACGCCTGCAGGCGGCGGGGCAGGCGCCTGATCCGAAACTGTTTGATGCCACGGCGCTGGCGACCGACATGGCCGAGCTTTATGAACTGTCGGCGGCCGATAAGGGCCTTGAGTTCGATGTCGAAATTGAGCCCAATGTCTGGGTGATGGGTAACCGCGATTTTCTGGCGCAGTCTCTGGCTAACCTGCTCGATAACGCTATCAAATATACAGCGGTGGGCGGGATCACTTTCCGGCTGCGCAAGACCTCACGCGGGGAGATCGAGTTCTCGATCACTGACACCGGCATGGGGGTGCCGTCAGCCGATCGGGGCCGGATTGTTGAGCGCTTTGTGCGGCTGGAACAGAGCCGGTCGCTGCCCGGTGTGGGCTTGGGGCTGTCGATGGTGGCGGCTGTGGCTGAGGCCCACAAGGGCCGTCTGGTGATTGATGAGGGGCCGGGTAAGTTTAACGATCAGGGGCCGGGGCTTCGGACGGCGCTGGTGCTGCCGCCGACGCAAGGGTGAGTGGTATCGCATGATAACCGTCAGATGTATCTCGAATATGCCCTACATAACAGGGGAGGGGTTTAAGACTGAAAAGCCTCTGACAAACCTGACGGTTGGCAAAATATATAAGGCTGAAATCGTAGATTATTCTCAAGACGGAGAAAACTGGATCGTTGTTTGGGATGATTTCGATGAAGATTATCTGTACCCGCCGGACATGTTTGAGGTCCTGAGTGATATTTAAGAGGCCCCCACCACCACATCTCGCCTTTCGGCTCGTGCGGTCCCCCTCCCCGGCACGCCGGGGAGGTAAAAGGGCTCAATTTCATACCTCCCCAATTGCGCTCAAGCAGCGAAGCGGTAGCGCACTTAAATGTGCCGGGGAGGAGGGAGGTCTGATTTATCAGACCGGAAGGTGGGGGCTCTTTATGTCAGAAGTATCAATCCTCGTTATCAGCAGGCGCTCTTAAACCCCACGAGCAGCGGTTTTTTTTGACCTGCGGGGAAAATCGCCCTATCCGTTGATATGACTGTCGTTGGGTACATAACGATACGTACGAACGGATAGAGTAAACTAATGACCGACCTGTTGTTTTCGCCTCTGGCCGATCTGATGCAGCCGTGCGGGCCGGTGCTGGATGATGCCGCTGCCGGTTTCACGTTAGAAACCCTGACGGAAGCGGCTCAGATCGAAGACTGGACCGATCTGCTGGAGACGGCCCGTCCGGCGCTTGAGCCGATTGTGTCGGCGTCACCTTACCTGTCCGGCCTGATGCGGCGCAGCCCTCAGCGGCTTTATGAGACCCTGTCCGCCGCCCCCGAAGCGCGCCTGAAAACCATTTTGCAGGCCACCGAAGCCATAACCGCGCAAGCCCTGTCGGCGGAGCTCGTCGATGCCGATGCTGCCAAGCGCACCTTGCGCCAGCTCAAGGCCGACACCCATCTTTTGACCGCATTGGCCGATCTGGGCGATGTCTGGAAGCTGGATCATGTGACCGCAGCACTTACCCGTTTTGCTGATGCGGTGACCCAGGCCGCTCTGGCCGTGGCGGTGCGCGAAGAACGCGATAAAAAGCGGTTGGTGCCCACCCCCGCCGATGATGAGCGCGGCATCCTGCCTGGCCTGTTTGTGCTGGCCATGGGTAAGCACGGGGCTGGGGAGCTTAACTATTCGTCCGACATCGACATCACCTTTTTCTGTGAGATGGAGCGCCTGCCGCTGGCCGATGGGGTCGAGCCGCAAGGCCTGACCGACCGGATCGCCCGACGGGTCTCCAATATCCTGAGCGACCGGACGGCGGATGGTTATGTCTTTCGGGTCGATCTGCGCCTACGGCCTGATCCGTCCTCGACCCCGACCGTGGTGTCGGTGCCGTTTGCCCTGAATTACTATGAAACCGTCGGCCAGAACTGGGAGCGGGCGGCCTTCATCAAGGCGCGCGCCTGCGCTGGTGACATGGTCGAGGCCAAGGAGTTCATGCAAAGCCTGTCGCCGTTCATCTGGCGGCGCAGTCTGGATTACCCCGCCATTGCCGACGTCCAGTCGATCAAACGCCAGATCCATGTCCACAAGGCCGATGAGCGGCTCTATGCGGCGGGGGCGAACCTGAAACTGGGGGCGGGCGGTATTCGCGAGATCGAGTTTTTTGCCCAGACCCAGCAGCTTATTCTCGGCGGACGTGATCCATCCCTGCGGTCACGGCGGACGGTTGATGCGCTCGATGCTCTGCGCAAGGCCGGTCATCTTGCCCCGGCGGTCTCCAAGGAGCTCAAGCAGTGTTATGGTCGCCTGCGCGACTGGGAACACCGCGTCCAGATGCTCAATGACGAGCAGACCCACAACCTGCCGGAAAATGATACCGACCGGCTTAAAGTCGGGGTTATGGCCGGATTTTCCAACCTGAGCCGGTTTGATCTGGCGGTGTCGCGTACCCTGCGCACAGTCAATAGTCACTATGGTGAGCTGTTTTCGGACGGTGAGAACCTGTCGTCATCGTTTGGGTCGCTGGTCTTTACCGGCGTTGAGGACGACCCGGAAACCCTAAAAACCCTTGAACGCATGGGCTTTGACGATCCGCACGGGGTGGCGGCGACCATCCGGTCATGGCATCATGGCCGCATCCCTGCGACGCGGACTGAGCGCGGGCGTGAACTGTTCACCCGCTTGGTGCCGCGCCTGCTTGAGGCGCTGAATGAGACCGGCACGCCGTCGATTGCCTTCACCCGTTTTGCGGCCTTTTTCTCAGGCCTGACCGCCGGTGTGCAGATTCAGTCGCTGTTTCTGGCCAACCATCGCCTGTTTAAGATGGTGGTCGAAATCATGGGCTTTTCGCCGCGTCTGGCTAAGCTGTTGGCGCGCTACCCGACCGTGTTTGACGCCATGCTGGATGCTGGTTTCTTTGATCCGCTGGGCGAAGAACTGGACGCGATTGTGCAGGACGAAGTCGATCGGGTGCCCGCTGATCTGGAATCGGTCATGAACGCCCTCAGACGTGTAGGACGTGAGCAGCAGTTCCGCATCGGGATGCAGATCATCAATGCGCGCCTGACGACCGAAGCGGCGGGGGCGGCCTATGCGCGGCTGGCCGATGCCTGCATCCTGCATCTGGCACCGTTGAGCCTTGCCGATGTGGTGCGTCAGGGCGGGCAACTTGGTGGGCAGGTGGCGGTGGTGGCGCTGGGCAAGCTGGGGTCGCAGGAAATGACGGCGCGCTCCGATCTTGACCTGATGACGGTCTATCTGCCCGACGATCCGTCGGAGGTGTCAACGATTAAGGGTTGGGCGGCGGAAAGCTTTTTCGCGCGCTTCACCCAACGGCTGATCTCAGCCCTGTCGGCCCCGACCCACGAAGGGCTATTGTACGAAATCGACATGAAACTGCGGCCGACCGGAGCCAAGGGGCCGGTGGCGGTGTCGTTGGCGGCGCTTGAGAACTACTACACCAAAGGCGCCGATACCTGGGAGTTTCAGGCCCTGACCCGTGCGCGCGTGGTGTGGGCGTCCTCGGCTGATTTCGCTGATCTTGTGAAGCTTAAGGTCGAGACCATTCTGCGGAGTCACCGCGATACGGCAAAGACGGCTCAGGATGTTCTGGATATGCGTGCCTTGATGGAGAAAGAGCGGCCAGCCAAAAGCTTCTGGGACTTTAAGCTGAGCGTCGGCGGGCAGGTCGATGCCGAGTTTGTGGCCCAGTATCTTCAGCTTGTCCACGCCGCATCAGGCGGGCCGCTGCGGGTCGGGACCTTGGCGGCGCTTCAGGCGTTTTCGCGGACTGGATTGGCGTCTGCCGATGATCTGGAGTGTCTGGCCACGGCGTGGCGGGTGCAGCAGTCATTGGCGCAATTGATGCGGGTGTCGCTGGAGGAAGACCACGACCCGACTAAGGAGCCCGAAGCCTTTCAGGGCAAACTGGCCCGCGCCATCCATACCCGCAGGCTGGATACGCTGGAGAAAAAGCTGCGCGATATCCGCAAACGCGCCCGTCAGGCGTTTGAGACCATTATCGACCCGGATGGGGTTTAGGCTATCCGCCCCCAACAGGTTGGGGGCGGGGATGGGGGGATAAAATGAAATATCGCCTTTGGTTGTGTTTGCTGGTCGCAATGGGCTGGATTTATACTTTGCCGCAGATTTATGCTGGCAGGTATACGCCGTTGGTTGGGAATGCACTGCATTGGGCATCGGCTACAGCAATTTATGTCACTTGTGCGATTGCCTTATGGGTGTTGCTCATTCGTGGCCGATGGGTGGCAACGGTTTGGGTGGCGCTGGGCTTGGTGGTGGGGCTTTGCCGCAATTGGTGTCTGGAAGTGGATTTATTTTCTTCCGGGACAAATCTATAAATCGGTATGGCTTTATATAGGCGCTTTCAGTCCATTTTGGGCCTTGGCTTCCACTATTCTGATGTTCATGATGTGGCGTAGTTCAAGGAAATACCGCTAAATAATACTCCCCCGGCGTGCCGGGGGACCGAGCCGCCGGAGCGGGTGGATTTGAGACCGCAGGTCTCGAAGACGGTGGGGGGATCCGATTGAGTGAAATATACCCCTCCGGCCCTGCGGGCCACCTCCCCATAGAATGGGGAGGAGATTAGGTGCCCATCTTCTCCTCCCTACGTAGTGGGGAGGTGGCTGCGCGCGTAGCAAGCAGACGGAGGGGTAAAAGGCGCAACCCAATACGGGTTGGCAAGGACTTTACGCCGCAACCTGACCCCGCCTGAACACTGCTGTGGTTTATGCAACAAGGCATCATGACTTACCGTGTTCCGGCGGCGGATGTATTCAGGGATGTTGAAGCTGTTGCGGACGGGATACGTTTGCTGGCATTGGAGCGTCTGAGCCGTTAAGGGCCCCCTCCGTCACGCCTTTGGCGCGCCACCTCCCCCGGTACACCGGGGGAGTATAAGAGAAAACGGCATTAGATCGTAATCTGCATAGACGGGGAGGGGGCGCGGTCGTGTCAACCGACACCCACTCACGGGTCGAGGGGGCTTGCCCCCTTGCAAGAGCTTTCGACGGAAAATCTGAACGCCTACGTTAAACTTTTGTAATCTGGCTTCGCAGAGGGTCAGCGGTGATGGTTTTTCGGTAAGGTCATGGTGCGATACCTTATAAAACACGAAAAGGGTGATGCGGCGACCGCACAGGCGGCGCTAATCCGGCGTGGGCACTTGACTCTTAACCCTTTCGGCGGGCAGGTTGCGCATGACCTGTGAGGTACGATATCTTACGGGCGCGGTGGTCGCGGACGGCTATGGGGGCAAAGTCTGTGAGGACGCCAGAGGGGATAAGAGACACGCGCGCATGAGTGCTGATGCCGACGAAGTTCTGATGGCGAAAATCAGCCGCGGCGATATCGGCGCGACGCAACTGCTGGTGTCCAAAAAGCTGCCGCGTATGTTGTCTTTGGCCAAGCGGATGCTGGGGGACGCAACCGAAGCCGAAGATGTGGCGCAGGAAACCCTGATCCGGGTGTGGAAGCAGGCCGGAAGTTGGGTGCCGGGTAAGGCGCGGCTGGATACGTGGATGCACAAGGTGGCGCTCAATCTGTGCTACGACCGCCTGCGCCGCCGCAAAGATACCGTGTCGTCTGATGACCTTGAGATGGACGATGGCCGGGCCGGGCCTTCCGCTCAGCTTGAGCAAAAGCAGACCGCCGATCAGGTGGCCAGTGCGCTGGATACTTTGCCGGAGCGGCAGCGTCTGGCGATCGTTTTGTGTTACTATCAGGAATTATCGAATATTGAGGCGGCCACGCTGATGAACATCAGTGTGGATGCCCTGGAAAGCCTTTTGGCGCGCGGGCGGCGGCACCTGAAAACGGTGCTGAAACCTGAGGTGGCGGATACACCCGCCCGTCTCATTAAGCGTAGCGCGTAAGGCAAGGAGTGCAGGCATGTTGATCAAGACCATAGGTTCACAGCGTTTCAAAGCTATCGTCAGCGCCTACGGGGCCAATCCCGAGCGCTGGCCGGCCTATGAGCGCGCTGCCGCGTTAGAGTTCTGCCGCAAGTCGCCGCAGAAGGCCAACCAGATGATGCGTGAAGCGCAAGAGGTTGACAGCTTATTGGGCTTCCTTAAGGCACCGCAGGCGTCTGAGGCCTTGCACTGGCAAACGCTGGGCCTGATGATGCCGCAAGGGGCCGCGGTTTTGCCGTTTACCCCGCGCAGCACTTTGAAATCACCCTTTGTTTGGATGACCGGCGCGTCATTGGCGGCGGCCTGTGCGGCGGGGATTATTTTTGGCCTGAGCTTAAGCCTGCACAGCATTGTCGACCAACGCGTTCAGGACGTTCTGGTGCAGACCAGCATTGTCGATCTGGAGAACTGATATCGTGGCATCCGGTAATTCCAAATTGAAGTGGGCTTTGGGCATATCGCTGGCGCTTAACGTCTTTGCGTTGAGCGCGGGTGGGGCCTATTGGGGCTATAAGCATTTCCGCCCCAAGGGGCCGGAGCCGGTGACAGCCCTTACCGAAGCGACCGAGGGCATGTCGGCCGCCAATGGCCAGAAGTTGATTGCCGCCGTGCGGGCCTCGGCTTTGGCCAGCGAAGCCGATATGGAAGCGGCGTGGGAACTGCGCAAACAGGCCGCCGAAGTGGCCAAGACCGAGCCCTATGATGGGCCAAGGATCATGACGCTTTTGGCGCAGGCCCGCGATCTGGAGATCAAGGGCAAGGTGCGGATCGAGCAGACTCTGGTGGATCAGGCCGCCGCCCTGCCGCCCGCTGAGCGCGCCATTGTCGCCGACCGCTTTATTAAGTCGTCGTTCAAGTTGCGCCGCCTGTTGTTCAAGGCCCAGATGGCCGAGAAAAAGGCCCGCGAAGACGCCGCCAAGGCTGCGGCCTCCGCCAGCGGTGAAGCCGGGAAGTCTTAACTCTCCTCCCTACGCTTGCGTGGGGCGGCGGCGCGAGCGTGTTCGCGACGGAGGGGGGCGCAAATTTTTGCCCCCACCACCACATCTCATCGCTTTCAGCGATTTCGTGCGGTCCCCGGCACCGGCCGCCCGGCTCCCCCGTAAACTGGGGAGGGGTAAGTTTTAATAACCACTAGGATGGCTAGAGAGCCAATCGCTGTACTTGGTGCGTAAACGCGCAATCTCAGATACATCCGGCAGGATCAAATCCACACCACCATCGTAAGGTGCAAATATCGCACCCGTATCCGCCGACATCCATAATGTATCAGTAAGCATATCCCCGGCTATATCGCGAAGAACCTCATCAAACTCTCTAGCCTGCCAAGCTGTCAGTGCTGTGAACAGGTCATTGTCAATTTCGACATCTGGATCAGGATCGCGAAAATAGAATGAATGGCTCATCTGATATTTTTCACACAGATTATTGTGATTTCGCCGTCGGGTTTCTGGCACCCAGTGTTCATCATCTTTTGCATCATCCTCAAGTATGTGCAGCGAACTGGCGATCCAGCAAGCACGGCTTCCCAACACTTCTGACGCGATTATGTTTTGACGTTCGAGAATGATCGCCATTTCAGCCTCTGTGTCCGCGTAGCGTTTTGATTCCGGCAGGGAATGGAAGCGCAGCCAGTTGTCGTTTTCGGATTCTCTGACCAGATGGCCCATCGGCAGGCTGTCAGGGTGAAATTTCTGCCATGCATCGTGAAAGGTTTTCATAGCCTATGCTACCGCAGCATTGCCGTTTTGGCGAGTGTTTCAACAGATTGCCGTACCTCTTCATGTCTGCATGAAGAGGCGGTAGTTTACGCCGCTGATGACCGCTCAGAGCCATCCGACGGAACCGGCTGGCGGATGGGGACGATCACGCTGACGACCGTGCCCTTGCCCACTTCGGAATCAAATTCCATGCGGCCATTGTGCATCTCAATCAGTGACTTAGTGAGCGCCAGCCCAAGGCCTGTGCCTTCGCGGGTTTTGGACATCTGGTTCTCGATCTGCTCGAACGGGCGGGCGAGGCGCTGCATATCCCGCGCAGAGATGCCAATGCCGCTGTCAATGACCTTAAGGTGCACACTGTTATCGGTCGCCACCGCACTCACCGTCACGCTGCCGCCCTGGGGGGTGAACTTGATGGCATTGGTCAGCAAATTAAGCAAAATCTGTTTCAAGGCGCGGTAGTCGGCCTCAATGTCCGGCAGGGATGACGGCAGATGAACCTTGACCTTCAGACCCGATTTTTCAGCCCGCTGACGCACCAGCCGCAAGGTGTCCTCGACCACATCATCAATGGCGACGGCTTCAAAATTCATATCCAGCTTGCCGGCTTCGATCTTCGACATATCGAGAATATCGTTGATCAGCGCCAGCAGGTGTTGCCCGGAATTGAGGATATCGCCCGCATATTCCTTATAGCGCGGATGGCCGATCGGGCCGAACATTTCCTGCGACATGATCTCGGAAAAGCCATTGATGGCGTTAAGCGGCGTGCGCAGTTCATGGCTCATATTAGCCAGGAACTCTGACTTGGCGTGGTTGGCGCTCTCCGCCCGGATTTTCTCATGCTCATAGTTTTTGGCCAGATCGGCTTGAATCTTACGGCTCTGCTCCAGCTTTTCGACCAGCCCCTGAAGCTGTTCTTCGGACCGGCGGCTCATTTCTTCCTGATTTTTGACGACCGTGATATCAACCGCCGTCATGACCCGGCCCCCTTCGGCGGTGCGATTCTCGGTAATCTGCACCCAATGGCCGTTGTTCAACTCGGCCTCAATCGCCGAGCCATCGGCCACGGTCTGCTTGCGGCGGATAGCGATGTCCATCACCTGCTCTATCAGGTCGCGGGCCGTGCCAACCTTAAGGAAGCGCGCATCAATACTAAAGGTCTCGGCAAAGGTCGCGTTCCACATGGCCAGCCGTTGGCGCCGGTCCCACAGCACAAAGGCGTCCGAAACGGATGAAATCGCATCCAGCAACCGCGACTCTGCCCGCTGCGCGCGCCCTTGCGCGACGCGCTGCTCGCTGACGTCGAGCATGACCCCGCTCAGGCGTGTAAAGCCGTTGGCGTCGCGTTCGCCCAGTTCCTGACCGCGCAGTTCCAGCCACAGGATATTGCCGCTGTCCATCGGCACGCGAAAGGCGACCGCCAACTTGCCTGACCGGCGGGCCTCATAGAGGGCGCGGGTAACATCCCCGCGCTGTTCGGCGGCAATGCGCGATAAAATATCCTGCGTGGAGGCATGGCTAATGCCGCTCAGGCCCAGTTTCTGGGCCATGACGTCCGACATGGTGATTGCACCCACATCCAGATCCCAATCCCATATACCGCAGCGCGCCGCATCGACCGCCAGCCGGTAGCGGGTTTCATTGCTCTGATAGCCCTGGGCTTCCTGCCGCTTGCGCCGGTCTTGCAGCACCAGCAACGCCCCGAACAGCAGCCCGATCAGCAGCGGCGCTCCGATCAGGGTCAGCCCTTTCAGCAGGCTGGACTGCGGCGAATAGAACGGCTCGGTCGGCTGACCATAGACGGTGATCAGGCCGGTTTCACCGTCGCGCACGGCCGCCAGCTTAACAAAGCCGCCGTCGGTACGTGCCCCCTGAATCAGGTCGCCATTGTCGGCACGCTGGCGCAACTGTTCGGGCGATACCGCCAAAGCTTTCTGCACGTCCTGACCATTCAGGCGGGCATCGGTCGATTGCACGATCGTGCCGCGGGCATTGATCAGGGCCTGCAGCGTCACGGCGGCATTGGTGGTGTCTAAGGTCTCACTCAACCGGCCGACCACCTTGGGGCGGCCGGGGCCGGAGCTTATCACCACATAGGATCGCGGCGCGGGCGCCAGCCGGGATGAGGCCGTCAGCACCTCCAGGCTCTTGTCGCTGCGGGTGGCGGCGTCACGGATCAGGTCGGGCTCATCCTGACCGGTGTGAGCCATGACTTTGCCATCAGGGCCGACTATGGCCACGGACAGCAGCGTCCCGCGTGACAGTTTAAGGCCCGCCTCAACCGCGCTTAACGGCTCGGATGGGGCCGTGCTGATCTGTGTCAGCGTCGCTTCCATGGCCGTGCGGGCGGTATCGAGCCGACCCTCGGAGCGGCTGGCGCTCAGGCGGGCATTGAGCAGCAGTTTCTCACCGTCGGCGTCTTTTTCGGTGGAGAGTGAATTGGTGACCTGAAGTGTCGAGGCGGCCATGGTCAGCATGGCCCCCAAAATCAGCGCCAGCGTTGACACCCGCATCCATAGCGGCAGGCGCGGCGAGACCGGCGCAAAGGCTGCCTGGGCGGGTTTAACATCGGGGGGGGATTGGGCATGGAAAGCCGCGCTGCGCGTGTCCGGCGGCGATTTCGGCTTTTTGACTGACGACACCCGTTTTGTCCTCTGGTCAGAAGACAGGGCGTTGTGGCGCGACATAGACACGGCGTCCTGATGTGATTCGAGGTTAACAAACAAGGTAAACGGTTCGTTAATCCTATGTCGAGAGTCTTAAGTTTAGGTTGATGGATGTAACCACAGGCTTGGGGGCCTGTGGATGGATGGTGCTTGCGTTGCAAACGCTCATTACGTAATGCTACGTATTTTCAGATATATTAAATCGTTCAGGCGGCCTCGACAACGAAATCAAAACCTTTGTCATCTGTTCGCCCGCGACCTCTACGACCGGGAGGGTCAAACATGAGAGGTGGTAAATCATTTAAAGTGGTCTCTATAAAATTCAGCGATGTATTTGCCCGCATAGATAAGGGCTTGTTTTGGATTGATATTTGTGAATCTGTCCCAAGCGCATGCGTAATGGAATTCAGTTTTTCAAACCAGTTAGTATTTGCGTCCTTGATGGCTTGGCTACGCACCATAAAAGCGCTCATAATTTGCGCAGCAATCTCTTCCTGTTCATCCAAATCTGGAACGGGAATCCGGCTTTTCAACACGTCAGCATCAAGAATGGCTGGATAGCTTGAACCTGTGCTCCATTTACGAAACTGCTCCAGTGTACTGGCAAGTCTAATGGCATAGTGCAGATAATAGGGGTTAACGCCTGGCTTTGCCCGCAAAACCGTAAAGGCGGTCGATGCAATCTGATTATGCAACTCAATGGGTACAACGCTGATGGCACCACGAGTAGGACGGCAAGTGGATATCAGTACATCAAAGGCGCGAATTACCTTACGTGCGCGAGACGGCGCCTCTTCCCCGGATAGGTCTTGGGGGGTAACAATTTCCCCAGTACTAATATCAATACTGGCAATATCAACATACTTGAAAGTGTCTTCAGGATGGGCCGTCGGATCACGCTTCTCATTGGCGACAAAGGCTACGTCGTCAACTTTTTTTATGAGTTTTTTATCAAACCGTTTTATTTCAACAGGGGGGAGATGAAAGTCAATGTCCCAACGTCCGGCAGATTTAAAGTGGTTTTGCGTTCGTATCAAAGTTTTCAATTCCACCTCACGTCTTTTTTAAAGGCTTCAATCGCTAAGGGAATCTCTGTTCCAGCCTTGGCTTTTCCGGTTGCCTCGTAACCAAGATTCTCAACTTCACACAGGAAAGTTGGCGCTTCAGGTGTTAGAGTATCACCTGGCTTGAATTTCTGCAGAACGCAAAGGCACGTTTTTATCATAGCGCCATATGGCGTGAAGGCTTCCTCTGGAAAAAAGAAGATAGCCTTCACATGCGCAACCTGTTGCAGCCATTCGCGCACAAAGGCAGCATTTTTACCTTTCATCAGGTGCTCGGGAAGCACAATCGCAAGCCTGCCGCCGGGCTTTAAAAATTGCAGGCTGCGCTCTAAACCAATCACTTCCAGAGGGAGGGATTTCTTCTTGTGGCCGAGATGAAAACGGCCGATCATCCCCATGACCTCCTGTCTCATGATGCTCCCAAAAGGTGGATTGGTTAGGATAATGTCAAAAACAGCAGGATTCAGATCATCAGCACCATCTTCTTTATGCTGATGGTTTAACGAGATGATATCTGGGTAATTTTCAAAACTAAGCAGTGCGTCCTGATTACGAATGTTTGTATGCCCATCATCATGTAGCATCATATCAGTCATCGCAATGCGGACCATGCGGTCGGACTTTTCGATCCCATGAAGATGAAAAAATTTGAATTCGTGTAGAGCATGCGCCGGAAGCGTATCGCCTTGTTCCCTAACGACATGCTGAAGAGCCTTTGTTAGAAAATGGCCTGAGCCGCAAAATGGATCCAAAATAAGGTCATCAGCCTTTGGGTTGATAATTTCGACCGCTAATTCAACAATAGGGTCTGGGGTAAAATACTGACCCATACCCGCCCGTATGGCACTGCCTAATATTTTCTGAAATGCGCGACCTTTTATATCCTCTGAGCTATCGATCAGTGAGAATTCCTGTAGTTTCTCGACGACACGGTACAATGCAACATCGCTTAGTCGAATGGGTTGCTTAAACACCCCGCGCGACCGCTCATATCCGGGGATACGTTTTGAGTATATTTCCACGTCAGTGTTTTTGGCATCTTCATACAAGGTGCGGATGTTAGATGCCACTTCAGATGCGTTGCTGGCTCCAAACGTTTGAAACTTAAACGGTGTCCCAACCGCTTGCTTGGTAATCTGCCGCTCATCAAATATTTTCGCGTATAAAACTTTGCAAATTTCATCCAGTGCTTCATCGGCATGGAGGCCATCCACGTCGCGAATTGTGCTGTGGCAATCATAAAGCATCCGTTCATAGTCTGCAGAAATTGAACGCAATCCCGTTGATCGCTTTTTCTCAATATCCGGTGTCTCCCTGACCAACTGAACTCTTGAAGCCACATCCGCCCCGTAGGAAGGTAAATCGGGGATGTATTCGAAATCGTTGGGATCGATTTTCTTTCGAATAGCCTTCGTTCGTCTGCCATCAGTCACCAGGCCAATGGTTGCCGTATGAGTGGAGGCGAGATAGGTTTCAAGCTGCCGTTCAGCCTCGGCAAACTCGCCTTCGCTCACGCCCAATTTCTTCACTTCTATGTAAAGAAACGTCCGTCGATTTATATTTCTTATAGAAATATCGGCTTCTTTTTCAGTTGCGCCCATTTTGACAGGCTCTTCAATTATCAGCCGTTCACCCAGCCAAGCCTTGGGATATTTATAGGCTTCAATAAGCCGTTTCAAAGCCCATTGCCGAACAAATTCCTCTATCTGCTGAGCGGCCGTCTCATAAGAACCTGTGTTGTCAAAGATAAGCTGTGCTCTGCGCTTAGCGTCAATTACATCACCATGCGTAGAGAATAACCATTGCTCGGGAGGGATAATGAAAAAATCGCCTATAAGAGCCATTTGATGGTCCTGAGTATGCAAAATCGATAAATCGGTGAATCATATTGACCTGTATTAAGCAAGCCACATTACCCAATTTTCACGCCAGACCACCCTCAAATCTATATCCCCTTTTTAGGCGACAGGGAGGCTGTTGAAGTCTCGGACGCAAGAGGCAAACGCCTAAAACAAGATTGCCTGTCGTAGCAAATCAACCCGCGCGTTCTGACCAAAGCATGGCTGAAGGCGGTTAGATCGCGGGGCGCGGTTAGGTCACGTCATCGCCTACGGTAATCGTCTGGCGACGCTCCGGGCCCTTATATTGCGGGTCTTTGCGGCGTCTGCGGTCCGGACCGAAATAGCTTGAGGTCTTGATGAACGGGCGCGGGTTATTGACGATGGCCGCGATCTTACGGTGCAGTTCGGTGGCGGTCACAGGCTTGGCGCAAAACTCATTGACGCCGGCATCGCGGGCATTGGTGACGCGGGAGCGTTCCGAATGGGCGGTCAGCATGATGATCGGCACATAGCGGTTGGGGCTGTCGGACGAATTGCGCACCATTTGCACAAACTCAACGCCGTCGAGCACGTCCATCTGGTAGTCAACCACACAGATATCAATGGCGTCGTGTTTTAACCGGAAAAAGGCATCGGTGGCGTCTTTGGCCTCAAACACATGCACGGCACCAAAACCACGCAGGATGGTTTTGACAATGCCGATCATGTGACTGTTGTCATCGACAATCAGGAATCTTACGCGCTCAAGGCCCAAGACACGTCCCTCTGGTTACGCCTAAACTTTCTATTTGTGACCCTAAGACATAACATATTATGTTTAAGGCTGAGTTTAGGTGCATTAAATTACGATAGTCATTTTGTCGCAGATGTCTGATCCCGCAGCTATTTTTGGTTCAGCGCCTTGGCGGTCAGTTCGGCGACATTTTTTGACAGTTTGGGGGCTGTCATGATGGTCTCAAGCGCTGTCTTCATTGCCTCACGCCAAGGCGAGGCATAGCGTTTATAGCCGCTTAAGGATTCCACCAGCCGGGCCGCTGTCATCGGGTTGAATTCGTCGACCGTCAGGATCTGATCGACCACAAAGCCGTAGCCATAGCTGTCGGGCGCAAACACGCCGTGGAACACCGCCGGATTGTTAGAGGCCAGATTTTGCACCAGCGCCCGCCAGCGGTTAGGCACCTTTGGATCAAAATCCGGATGGCGGCTTAGGCGGTCTATGCGTGACAGGGTTTCCGGGTGCGGGCAGGCGGCCTGAAGCGCAAACCATTTGTCGATCACCAGCGGTTCGTCCTTGAAGCGGGCATAAAAGCCATCGAGGGCAGTCTCATAAGGCTCACCGTGGACGGACATCAATGCCGTCAGGGCGGCGACCATATCGGTCATATTGTCCGCGCGGGCATAGTGGGCGCTGGCGAGTTGTGACAGTTCCGATTGGCGGGCCACATCGGCGGTGGCATATCCGGCCATCATCAGATCAAGCAGGGCGTTGCGCAGGGCCCGTCCGCCCGCACTGGCCGCATCGGGCGAAAAGGTTTCGGGTGGTTGGATGGCGTCATACAATTCCCGCAAAGTCGGATAGAGCGTGGCCGACAGCTCAGCCTTGACGGCTTTGCGGCGGGTGTGGATGGCGGCAGGACCGACCGGCGTCATGTCTTGGGTCAGACCTTGCTCGGTGGGTAAGGTCATGATCAGGGCCTTGAACGCGGGTTCCAGCGTGTCGTCGAGCAGGGTGGCTTTCAACGCGTCGGCGTAAGGTGCCACGTCGCCGTCGGTCAGGATCAAATCGCGCGCGAGTTTCTGCGCCGCTTCCCAACGGTTGAACGGGTCCATATCGCCGCGGAAGCGGGCATAGGCATGGGATTGCGGCTCTTCGATCTCAAGGATCACCGGCGCCGAAAAATGGCGAAGGGCTGACAAAACCGGGGCGTCGGCCACATCGGTCAGGGTAATCGCGGTGCTTGCCTCGTTCAAAACATAGGTGATTTCGGTCTGGCTATGCCCCTCAAACCCGCAGCTTTGCGGGGTGCCGTCTTCGCTTAAAATCCCTAAACGCACCGGGATCGGCACCGCCGCCTTGGTCGGTTGCGACGGGGTTGGGGCCGTCGATTGGCTAAGGTTCAAGGTCAGGGTTTTCGCCACGGCGTCATAGGTCTGCGTGACTTTAAGACGTGGCGTACCGGCCTGAGTGTACCAGTTCATCCAAGGGGAAAAATCATCGCCGGTGACCGCCTCAAAGCTTTTGAGAAAGTCCTCCAGCGTCGCCGCCGTACCGTCATGGGTGGTGAAATAGTGGTCAAGGGCCGCGCGGTACACTTTCGGGCCGACCACGGTTTTCAACATGCCGACGATTTCCGCACCCTTTTCATAGATGGTGGCGGTGTAGAAATTGTCGATCTTAAGATATGACGATGGGCGCACTGGATGGGCAAGCGGGCCTGCATCTTCCGGGAACTGACGGGCGCGCAGAGCCTTGACGTCCTTGATGCGCTGGACGGCGTGGCCGCGCTCATCGGCGGAGAAGCCCTGATCGCGATAGACGGTCAGGCCTTCCTTGAGACAAAGCTGGAACCAGTCGCGGCAGGTGACGCGGTTGCCCGACCAGTTATGGAAATATTCGTGGGCGACAACGCTTTCGATCCGCTCATAGTCGGCATCGGTGGCGGTGGTCGGGTCAGCCAGCAGCAGGGAGGCGTTGAAGATGTTCAACCCCTTGTTTTCCATGGCACCGAAATTGAAATCGCGCACAGCCACGATCATGAACAGGTCAAGGTCATATTCGCGCCCATAAGCCTGCTCATCCCATGTCATTGATCGTTTCAGGGCATCCATGGCATAGGCCGCGCGCGCGCTCATGCCGGTATCGACATAGATTTTCAGATCGACTGTGCGGCCTGACATGGTCACGAACTTATCTTCGAGCACGTCCAGTTCGCCAGCGACCAGCGCGAACAGATAGGACGGTTTATTGAACGGGTCTTCCCAGATAGCGTAGTGGCGATCATCACCAACGTCGCCCTGTTCGATCAGGTTACCGTTGGACAACAGGTGCGGAAATCCGGCCTTTGGGGCTTCGACGCGGACTGTGTATTTCGACAACACATCCGGACGATCGGGGAAATAGGTGATTTTACGGAAGCCTTCGGCCTCGCACTGGGTGCAGTAGCGGCCAGAGGACATATAGAGGCCCTCCAGCGTTTTATTGTCCTGCGGGTTGATCTCAACCTCGGTTTCCAACACGAACTGCGCCGGGACGTCGTGGATGGTCAGGGTCTCGGGCGTGATCTCGTAGGCATCGGGTGTGAGGTCGGTCCCGTCCAGCTTAATCGCGATCAGTTTCAATCGCTCCCCCAGCAGCACTAAGGGCCCGTCTCCGATACGCTCAACACTTAAACGAGCGGTGACGCGGGTCGCGGTCGGATCAAGTTTAAAGGTCAGATGTGTCGCGCTGACGCGGTAAGCCGGTGCCTTATAGTCGCTGAGGCGGATGGGGCGGGCGATTTCAGTGCGCATGGCTGAGACTCAAGTAGTGATTAAAAACTGTGATTCTACTGTTTCAAACCTGAGCGCCCAAGGCAATTCAAATTACCGCCACATCAGGTACTAAGTCTGGCGAAAATTCACGGGAAAATTTCGCCTTTTGGGCGTAAAGATCAGAAATCTTGGGATAATTTTATGGAATGTTGGCGGGTAGCCCTATGCCTTATTCCCAAGTTGACGCAGGGGCGCTATGAAACCGGTGTCATCGGTAAAACCAAAAAATGTCTCAGTTTTCACGTCGTCCTGCGTCAACACGCTACCGGTTTCGGGTTCGCCTCGACCCGAAGCGCAGGCTGGTCATTGTGCGCATCATCGGCAATATGAAAAGCGCTAATCTGGTCGATCAGATATTTAGTGCGGCGCGCAAGCTTGACCGGCCCTGGGCGTGGCGGCGGCTGATTGACCTGCGCGATTTTACCGGATTCATTGAGTTTGAAGACATTGAACATCTGGCCAAGCGCTGGCAGTTTCTGACCCGCGACGTGATTCACAAAGGGCGCACAGCGATAGTGTCGAAATCAGCGCTTGATCTGGCGCGGGTGTCGACCATCACCCCTCTGTTTCCGGATGAGATATTCCGGGGCTTTGAAAGCTTCGATGAGGCGGTCGATTGGTTGGAAGCGTCCAACCTGTGATTTAAATTACCTCGCGGCCGGATCGGCGGGCTGAACCTTTTGCACGCCAGCTTCGGGCGCTTCGGTTTCGACCAGATGGCGCAGATTTTCGGCACGTTTGGCCAGTTCCATCACCTCTTCGGGCAGGTCTTCGGTTTCCTGACGCACATAGGTCACCAAATCCTTGACCAGCTTCAGAAGCTTGGGCGACAGCGTGATCAGTCGGGCCTGCATCTCGATCAGGGCCGGATCGCGGTCATATTCCGCCCCCGGCACGCGCCAGCCGCCCCAGTCATTGGGATCGGTGACCACCACCGGATAGGTACCGGGGAAGGGGTGATGGCCGGATTCTTCGGCAGAGTGCCATTTGTTGCGGGCGCGCATCAACCGCCACTGGCCGATATCGCGGGCCTGCTCAACGTCGCTTTCGGATTTCAGTTCTTCGCCGCGAAACTCACGGCCAAGTCCGCAGTCATAGGTGACGCGGATGGGTTCATCAAAGCCCTTGGCCCAAATGGGATTGACCTTATCGATCAAAGCCCAGGTGCCGACCGGCTCCACCCACACACGCTGACGGCGGTGGAAAATCGCCTTGGCCATAGTTACCTCTGGTTTGCAGACCATACCCGAAGCTGCATGACCAATTGCCGCATGGCAATCGGGCGCAGACGGGCCTAAATAACCAAGGTTAACCGGCAAGACTTAGGATTTGGTGTCGGCTTATGTTTAACGGGTGTTAAGATGCCAGAAACCTATCAAGAAACGTCTAAAGAGCTGTTGTTCAAAATGGATGAGGTCCGCGGGCTGGTCGAAGATTTCTATGGCCGGGTGCGGGTGGATGATCTGATCGGGCCGGTGTTTGAAGGGGCAGTTCATGACTGGCCGGAGCATTTCGACAATCTGACGCTATTTTGGATGACCATCACCAATGGCGCCCATCCCGATATTCCGGCCTACAAAGGCCGGCCGATGGCCAAGCATTTTCCGCTCGATCTTAACCCGGCCATGTTCGAGCGTTGGCTGGAATTGTGGGTGGTAACGACGGGCGAACGGTTTGACGCACTGCGGGCAGAGATCCTGCGCGAAAAAGCTTACCGCATCGGCCAGTCGTTTCAGGCAGCGCTGTTTTTTAAGCCGGAAGCGACAAGGTAACGAAAGAATTCCCCCTGTTGTAGGGGGAGCTTTGCGGACATCTTGGATGTTCGCAAAGAGGGGGTAAATTGCAGGTGTTCGGATTACCCCACCTTCCGGCCCGGAAGTTCGGGCCTCCCTCCTCCCCCCCAACAGGGGAGGTTCTGACATCAATTGTCAGACTATAACCCGCTGAAATTGCCGGATAAATTGTTGCAATCGTAACCCGTTCGCCGGTGCGGTAAAAATGTTAGCGCTAACGCAAAAATTAGGATAAAATTTTTTCAAACGGGATATTTTCCAACCTACTGAGTTTGTTTAGTAAATTTTTTAGCTCACGGATTGTTGGCGCAATGTTGCCGATTGTTACCTTGCGACGCACAAATTTGGCGCTAATAGTGACCGTGAAGAGGGTAAATTCCGCCTGAATAACCATATCTGCTGCCATTTTGCGCCCTATAAGTTCTCGCTCCCACAGAAGAACACCGGCGCAATCCTTACGGCGCACTATGTCTTAACGGGCCTGTTTTTTTGTGCAGGGGCAGACCATGACCGATCCCGTCATCGACCACGTCAAACAAAACACCGCCATGCTGGAAGGGTTTCTGAACGAAGCCATTACCGATTTTGGCCGCGGCGAGGTGCTGTCCAAGCTTAATGTCCTCAAATCGAGCGCGTTCGATCTGTCGGGCTTTTCAGAATCGGACGCTGCCCATGCGGCGCGCGTCCTGACCTGTTTGTCGACACTCAGCGTCATCTCCGAAGACGTGGCCAATCTGGGCCGCGAGGATACGTTTGAGGCGTCGGACGGTTCGGTTCAGACCATCAGCCTTGCCAATGCGGTCGCCTCGGCCCGCAAAGACGGCATCGATCAGGAACGGATCGAAAAGACCCTGCAAAACATCCATGCCTCTCCGGTCTTTACGGCCCATCCGACCGAAATGCGCCGCGCCAGTGTTGTTGAGCGCGAATATGAAATTACTCAGCTTTTGTCGCGTTATGAAAGCTGCAATTCGGCACTTGAGCGCCGCGCCATCGAAGAAGACCTCTACCGCGCCATCGCCCTTTTGTGGAATACGCGCCTGCACCGGCCGGAGCGGATCACGGTCTTTGATGAGATTGAAAATTCACTGGGCGTGGTGCGCCGTTCCATCCTGCCCGCGCTGGTTAATCTCTATACCCAGTGGGACCGCGATATCGCGCTGGATGAGACCCTGCCGAAGATTTTGAAACTCGGCTCATGGATCGGTGGCGACCGCGACGGCCACCCCCATGTCGATGAGACGACCCTGCGCTATGCCTTCCGCGAGCAGGCCCGCACCATTTTCCGGTTTTATTTCGATCAGATCAACAAGCTTGATACCGAACTGACCGTCTCCGAAGAACTGACCAAGGTGTCCGACGACCTGATGGAGTTGTCGCGCAAATCGTCCGACACCAATGTCCACCGCGTCGATGAACCCTACCGGCGTGCTCTGTCCTATGTGAAGGCCCGTCTGGCCAAGACCGCTCAGGTCATTATCGGGGAGCAGCGCGGTTTGGGCTCCGGCTATGTGCCGCAGGAAATTGCCACCCCCTATGAGACGGTTGATGAATTTGTGCGCGACCTTAAGGTCATCCGCGACAGCCTGATCGCCAATGGCGGCAAGCGCCTGATCGGGCGCACGCTCAAGGCGACGATCCAGATCGCGCGTTCCTGCGGCTTTCACCTGATGGCGCTTGATCTCCGTCAGAACTCATCGGTCCATGAGCGGGTGGTGGCGGAACTGTTCGCCCAGTCGTCGGAACTGCTTGACTATATGTCCCTGTCGGAAAATGAGCGGGTGTCGGCGTTGGTGGCGGAACTGACCAATGACCGTCTGCTGCGCTGGCCGTTTGCCAAATATTCGGCTGAGACGCGCAGAGAGCTTAAGATTATCGATGCGGCGGCTGAGGTTATCAAGACCTACGGCCCATCGGCCATCGGCGCCTATGTGATTTCGATGGGTAAGTCGGTGTCGGATATTCTTGAGCCGCTGGTGCTGTTGAAACAGGCAGGCCTCGTTTACGGCGGGCCGCAGCCGCACACCATGATCAAGGTGGCTCCCCTGTTTGAAACCATCGGCGACCTTGAGGCCGCCCCCGACATCATGAAGCGCTGGTTAGGCCTGCCCGCCATGCGCTCGCTTTTGGGGCGTCCGGCGGTTCAGGAAGTCATGCTCGGCTATTCGGATTCCAACAAAGACGGCGGCTATACGGCGTCGCGCTGGTCGCTGCATAAAGCGTCCTCGGCCATCAAAGCGGTCTGTGAGCATTACGGCGTGGGCTTAAGACTGTTCCATGGTCGTGGCGGATCGGTCGGACGCGGGGGAGGACCGGCGTTTGGCGCTATTCTGGCTCAGCCTGCGGGCACGGTCGGCGGCCACATTAAGGTGACGGAGCAGGGTGAAATGATCGCCCGTAAGTTCGGCAATGCCACGACGGCAGGCAAGACGCTCGACAGCTTTGCGGCGGCGGTGTTCCTCGCGTCTGTAAAACCCAAGGTCGATAAGGACACCAAGGAAGCGAAAGCCGAAGCGAAGTTCGGGCCGGTGATGGACAAAATCTGCGCCGCCTCATTCAAGGCCTACCGCGATCTGGTCTATGAGGATGAGCATTTTCTGGCCTTCTTCCGCAATGTGACGCCGATTTCGGAGATCACTGACCTTAAGATCGGCTCGCGTCCGGCGTCGCGGACCACCAGCGGTCAGATCGAAGACCTGCGGGCCATTCCGTGGGTGTTTTCGTGGTCGCAGTCGCGCTTTGTCCTGCCCGGTTGGTACGGTTTTGCGGCAGCGGTGCGCGATACCGGCGTTGAGGATTCGGTCCTGTCCGACATGGTTCAGACCTGGGATTTCTTTGATGTCTTCCTGGCCAATATGGAAATGGCGCTGGCCAAGGCCGACATGGAAATCGCCGGGCTTTATGTCGATCATCTGGCGCGCGATAAGGTCGAGGCCCAGCGCATCTTTGATAAGATCAGGTTCGAGTTCGATGACACGATTGCTTTGATCCTGCGTATCCGCGGTGCCAAGACCCTGCTGTCGACCCATGAGCACCTGCGTGGCTCAATTGAGCGCTCAAAGCCGGTGCTCGATACGCTCAACCGGATGCAGGTCGAACTGATGACCCAGCGCCGTCACGGCAATCAGCATAAGCTGGTCAAACTGGCCCTGCAACTGACCGTCAACGGCACGGCCAGCGCGCTCAGGAACACAGGTTAACTCCGTCCGGGTGCGGACAATTGACGGTCATGTAGAAAAAATCGTGCGACATAACCAATTGTGTTCACGAAGTTTTTGGTTTTATGGATGTATGAATGCGGCATAATCCACCGATGCGGTCAGTCTGCGACTTGACCCTGTTGGGAATAGCCTGTATGACAGCGCTGTCATCGACTTTGGTCGATTTGGCACGCAGGATCAACCGCACCAGCAGGCTCTCACTCAAGAAGGGGCCGTTGTCTTCGGCCCAGGAACGATAAGCTTTATGTCTCTGAACGGATTATCTTCACCATCGGTACGCCAGCGCGTGTTTGTTCTGGTGGGCGGCACCGGCGATCTGGCACTGCGCATGTTGTGGCCGTCGTTGGCCATGCTCGATCAGGACGGCTTTCTGGCGGATGATGTGCGGCTGGTATCGGTGGCGCGCGAAGCCGTGGGCCGCGATGAATTTGTTGAGCGCGTCAAGGCCGCGGTGACCAAGCGCGCAGGCGCTGACCTCGAAGACGGTACGATTGACAAATTTGCCGCCCGCATCAGCCATCTGTCGCTTGATGTCGGTGATGCCGAATGGGGCCCCAAGCTCAAGGCTGAACTGGGGGCTACGGATAATCTCGATATCGTGTTCTTCCTGTCGGTGTCGCCGTCGCTGTTCAAGCCGATCTGCGAACACCTGCTGAAGGCCGGCCTGAACGCCAAACCTAACCGCGTCATTATCGAAAAGCCGCTCGGGCGTGATCTGGCCTCATCCAAGGTCATCAATGACTCGGTGGCGGTTGCCTTTGACGAAGCACGCGTCTTCCGCATCGACCACTATCTGGGCAAGGAAACGGTGCAGAACCTGATTGCGCTGCGCTTTGCCAATACGGTGTTTGAGCCGCTGTGGAATGCGCAGTCGGTTGATCATGTTCAGATTACGGTCGCCGAAACCGTCGGCGTCGGTGAGCGTCTGGGCTATTACGATGAATACGGCGCCCTGCGCGACATGCTGCAAAACCACCTGTTGCAGCTGTTGTGTCTGCTGGCGATGGAGCCGCCGTCGGGCATTAATGCCGATGCTTTGCGTGACGAAAAGGTCAAGGTTCTCAAAAGCCTGAAGCCGATCAATGAGCACAATGTCCTGACCCATACCGCGCGCGGCCAGTACGGCGCGGGCTTTGCTGAGGGCAAGCCGGTAGCAGGTTATGAGGCCGAGAAGGGCTCTCCGTCCGGCACCGAAACCTATGTCGCGCTGAAAGCCGAAATCGCCAACTGGCGCTGGGCAGGCACGCCGTTTTACCTGCGCACCGGCAAGCATTTGCCGAGCCGCGCTACTGAGATTGTGGTGCAGTTCAAGGCCGTCCCGCACTCTATCTTTGGGGGGGCGGTTCTGGCCAACCGTCTGGTGATCCGCCTTCAGCCGGAAGAAGATATTTCGCTGACCGTCATGAACAAAGCGCCGGGTCTGTCGGCGGCGGGCGGAATGGATCTACAGCCTCTGGCCCTGTCGCTGTCGCTGACCAACGCGTTCGATTCCAACGGCACAAAAGCCCCGCGCCGCCGTATCGCCTATGAGCGGCTGATTCTGGATGCGCTCAATGGCAACAATGCCGCCTTTGTGCGCCGCGATGAGGTCGAAGCCGCCTGGGCGTGGGTTGATGGCATTGAAGACGGCTGGGCCAAGGTTTACCCGCGTCCCCAGTCCTATCCGGCGGGCTCCTACGGGCCGGTGTCGGCCTATACCCTGCTTGATCGCGATGGGCGTAGCTGGAATGACTGAACTTGTCCGCGATAAAATTATTAATCTGCCTGGCTTAAACGGCGATTTACCCGTTCACGTTTTCGCAAGCGTCGATGAGGCCGTGACGCATGTAATTGACCAAATAGCAGTTACCTTAGAATCCGAAGTCGCATCTAAGGGCCATGCCTTGATCACAGGTGCGGGCGGATCGACGCCCAAGGCGGTCTATGAGGGTTTGAGCGGGCTTAATCTCGACTGGTCCAAGATCACAATCACGCAGGTCGATGAACGGTTTGTGCCGCTGGATAATGCCTCATCAAACACCCTGATGATGGCCACGGCACTGACCCCGGCGATCGAGGCGGGGCTTAATTTCGTGACCTTGATTCAGGATCTGGATGATGCGGGGGAGTGCGCGAAAAAGGCTGAAGCCGTTTTGCGAAGTATCGAAACGGCTGACGATGAGGCGATCTTTGATCTGACCTTGCTCGGCATGGGGGCGGATGCGCACTATGCCTCGATCTTCCCCGGTCATGCTATTAATGCCGAGATCTATAACACGACGGCTTTGGTTCTGCCGGTCGCCCCATCCGGTACAGAGGCTGAACCAAAACTACCGCGCATCACCCTGACCGTGCCTGCGCTCAATCGCTCCAAGCGCATCCTGCTGCTGATTACCGGCGCTGAAAAGCTTGAGGTTTTACGCAGCGCTATTTTATCTGATGATCCCTATACGTCCCCCATCGGTGCTTTCATCGCGCAGTCGCCTGTGCCGGTAGATGTCGTTTGGGCGGCCTAAGAGTACATGACCATGACCCTCAATCCTGCGCTCGACGCCATTACGCAACGCATCACGGATCGCTCCAGAGATTTGCGCGCCAAGTTCGAGGCCCGCACCGAGCGCTATAAGACGACCGAGCCGCGCCGTAAAAAGCTGAGTTGCGCCAACTATGCCCACGTCGTCGCCGCCTCGACCGAGAACGATAAGCTGCAGGCAGCACTCGATACTGTGCCCAATATCGGCGTGGTCACCGCCTATAACGATATGTTGTCGGCCCATCAGCCATACCACAACTACCCCGAAAAGATCCTGAAAGCCGCCCGCAAAGTCGGCGCCACATCTCAGGTCGCCGGTGGTGTGCCCGCCATGTGCGATGGCGTCACCCAAGGCCGCGGCGGTATGGAGCTGTCGTTGTTTTCGCGGGACGTCATTGCCATGTCGGCAGCGATTGCCCTCAGCCATGATGCGTTTGACGCCGCCCTGATGCTGGGCGTGTGCGATAAGATCGTGCCGGGTCTGGTGATCGGGGCGCTGTCGTTTGCCCATCTGCCGGTGATTTTCGTGCCCGCAGGACCGATGAGTTCAGGGCTGCCTAACCCTGAAAAAGCCAAGATTCGCACACAGTATGCCCGTGGCGAAGTCGGCCGCGATGCCCTGCTGGCGGCGGAGATGGCATCATACCACGGGGTCGGCACCTGTACGTTTTACGGCACCGCCAATTCCAATCAGATGCTGATGGAAATGATGGGTCTGCATGTGCCAGGCTCGGCCTTTATCCATCCGCATACCGAACTTCGTGAGGCCTTGACCGCCGCCGCCGTCGAACGTGCGGCCCTGACCGCCGCCAATGGTAAGCAGCCGGCGTGTCTGGCTGATGTGCTGACCGTCAAGGCGTTTGTCAACGGCGTTGTCGGCCTGATGGCCACCGGCGGATCGACCAATCACGCCCTGCATTTGCCCGCTATGGCGCGGGCCGCAGGTATCATTCTGACGCCCGAAGATTTGAACGACATTTCCCGCATCGTGCCGCTGCTGGCGCGGGTCTATCCCAATGGTTCGGCCGACACCAACCACTTCCATGCGGCAGGCGGCGTTGGCTTTGTGATGCGAGAATTGCTGAGTGTGGGTTTGCTGCACGCTGATGTTCAGACCATCTGGGGTGAGGGGCTGGCCGACTATTGCCGTGAGCCGATTTTGCAAAACGGCCAGGTCATCTGGCGCGACTTACCCGGAAGCCTCCGGCGACGAAGCCGTGCTGCGGCCGATTGCCAATCCGTTCTGCATCGAGGGTGGCCTGCGCGAAATGAAGGGCAATCTCGGTATTGCCGTCTCCAAGATTTCCGCCGTCAAGCCGGAGCATCAGTTTATCGAAGCGCCTTGCGCGGTTTTCGACGATCAGGATGATTTCCTGGCGGCTTTTAAGGCCGGTAACATCCCCGATGGGGATTTTATTTGCGTCGTCAGATTCCAGGGGCCAAAGGCCAATGGTATGCCTGAGTTGCATTCGCTCACGCCATCTTTGTCAAGCTTGCTGGATCAGGGCCGTAAGGTCGCGCTGGTTAGCGATGGACGGATGTCGGGTGCATCAGGTAAGGTAGCCTCAGCGATTCATCTCACTCCAGAAGCCAAAGATGGCGGACCGATTTCAAAACTGCGGTCAGGAGATGTGTTGCGGGTAGATTGCGAAAATGGGACCTTAAGCTTCATAGGTAATGAAGCGTCATTCTTGGCCCGCGAACCGGCTGTGAAAGAGACCGAAATGGATGGTCTTGGACGCGAGCTGTTCGCCCCGTTCCGGCGCGTCGTAGGCGCTGCGGATGAGGGCGGCGCGGTCTTCTGGTAAGGTTAGATGACAGCCCATTTTGAGTCCCCCACAACGTCGTCTGCGGCGTCCGTTACCTTTCGTGGTTTAGTCGGTGATATCGGCGGCACCAATGCGCGTTTTGCCATTGCTGAGCGCGATCACGGCAAGACGAAGCTGCGTGATTTCAAGTCGTTCGAGACGCACGGCTATCCCAATATCTATGCCGTTATCGCGGATTATTTCCGGGATTTAGGGGGCCGTCCAGAATTGGATTATGCCGTGTTGGCGGTGGCCGGGCCGGTCAAGAACGGGCAGATCAAGTTTACCAACCTCGACTGGCTGGTGACGGAAAGTGAACTGGCCAAGTCATCGGGCGCTAAAAAATCGCGCCTGATCAACGACTATGCGGCCTTGGCCTATGCGCTGCCCTATATGGACGGCGACGATATCAAAACGCTGGGGCCGGTCGCGAAAGGCTTTGGCGATGTCCATGCCGTTATGGGCGCTGGCACAGGTTTTGGCGCGTCGGTTCTGGTCGGTGGGGCATATGGGCCTTATTGTCTGTCGACCGAAAGCGGCCATGCGTCGTGGGCGCCGGTCAATGATTTTGAGGCCGATATTCACCGCTTTTTGCGCAAAAAACTGGGTCGGGTGACGATCGAGAATCTGTTGTCAGGCCCCGGTCTGGTCAATCTCTATCAGGCCGTATCCTATGTGCGCGGTGAAAAGGCGCTGGAGCTGACCCCCGCACAGATCACCAATATTGAAGGGCCTGATGCCCAAGGCTGCCGCTACACGGTTGAGGCGTTTCTGGATATTCTGGCCTCGGTGTGTGGCGATCTGGCGCTCTGTCATGGGGCGACGGCGGGTATGTTTATCGCGGGTGGCATCGCGCCGCGCCTGCTCCGGTTCATCGACGAAGGCCGCTTCCGCGCGCGCATGGAGGCCAAGGCGCCTCTGGCCGATCTGGTCGCCGGTATCCCCAGTCATATCATCACCCACCCGTGCGCGGCCTTGCTGGGGTCAGCCCATGCCTTGACGGACGCTGAGATCACGGGCTGAATAGGTCTATAAAAAATGTCGCTTAAGCGGCAATCTTAAAACGAAAAAGGAAATCCCCCGATGAGCAAATATCCTGGCACCCACGCCAACGTCCCGAAGTTCATGACCACAGGGCCGGTCCTGCCGGTCATGGTCATCCCCAGCCTTGATCAGGCCCTGCCGCTGGCGGATGCGCTGATCGCCGGTGGGATCACGGTGCTGGAAATCACCCTGCGTACCGATTGTGCGCTGGATGCGATTAAGCTCATCGCCAAAGAACGTCCCGATGCCATTGTGGGTGCCGGTACGGTTCTGACACCAAACGACGCCGAAAAAGCCGCCAAGGCCGGGGCCAAGTTTCTGGTCTCTCCCGGCCTGACCAAGGAACTGGCCAAGCAGGATTCATTACCCCTGCTGCCGGGTGTGCAGACGGCCTCAGAGGTCATGCAGGCGCTGGAGTGGAACTTTACCCACCTGAAATTCTTCCCGGCCGTACCTGCCGGGGGCATCCCGATGCTGAAAGGTATTGGCGGGCCGCTGCCGCAGGTCAAGTTCTGCCCGACTGGCGGGATTGATGCCAAAAATGCCGCTGATTTCTTAGCACTCGATAACGTCCTGTGCGTCGGCGGATCGTGGGTCGCCCCCGCCAAGGCCATGCAGGACGGCAATTGGGCCGAAATCACGCGCCTTACGGCTGAGGCTGTGGCAGCCTTTTCAAAGGCCTAAGTCATCACAGCGCTGGCGGGAATGCCCTGCCAGCGCTGTCAAAAAAGCAGTCATATGCTGATCGCTGATTGACAAATCACGCGCTTAAGACAATTTGAAGTCCTAAAATCGTATAATAATCAAAACGGCAGGCCCGCAATGCGTTCGCGGGCTGATCCGGATACGGACGCGAGAGGGACTTAATTGGTGGACATCAAGGCGTCAGCGGAGCTTAAACTCGGTGTGAATTTACCGGCGAGCGGCACGGTATCCACGATAAATGACGTGGCGCGTCTGGCGGGGGTGTCGATCAAGACCGTCTCACGGGTCATGAATAATGAGCCCAATGTCCGTGGTGAGACCCGCGCCAAGGTGCAGGAAGCCGCCAATCTGCTGCATTACCGGCCCAATCTTCTGGCGCGGTCACTGGCGGGGGCGCGCAGTTTTTTGATCGGCATTTTCTACGATAACCCCAACCCCAGCTATATCAATGCCGTGCAAAACGGGGCGATCCGGCGCTGCCGTGAAAACAGCTATCACCTGCTGATCGAGCCGCAGGATGCCCATTCGCCTGACCTTGAGCGCAATATAGCCGGGCTTCTGGCGACCATTCGCCTTGATGGCGTGATCCTGACGCCGCCCTTATGTGACATGGCGGTGGTGCTGCATGCGGTTGAGGCCGCGGGCGTGCCCTATGTGCGGATTTCACCGTTCCTCAATCCCGGACGCTCGCCGATTGTGCGCATGGATGAGGCCCGCGCCACCTATGAAATGACCCAGCATCTGATCGCCATGGGCCACCGCGATATAGGTTTTGTGCTCGGCCACCCCGAACATGGCGGCACGCATTTACGCTATCAGGGCTTCACAAAGGCGCTGAGCGAGGCCGGAATCACCCCCAGGCCCGATTGGGTAAAGCAGGGCTTTTTCTCCTACGAATCCGGTGTTGAGGCGGGCAAGGCGTTCTTTGAGGCGGGCAATCCGCGTCCGACGGCGATTTTCTCCAGCAACGACTATATGGCGTTTGGCATTATGGGCGTCGCTCAGCAAATGGGCATCCGCATCCCCGAAGATATCTCGATTTGCGGGTTCGACGATGCGCCGGGATCGATCCTGATCTGGCCGCATGTGACCACGATCCGCCAGCCGGTCGAAGATATCGCCTATGCCGCCGCCGATATCCTGCTGGCCAAGGCGGAGCTAGAAGACGCGGATAGCACTAAACGCGACACCGACCGCCTGCTGCCGTTTGAACTGATCAAGCGCAATTCGGTCGGGCCGGTTTAGGCTATTTTATCTGCCCTTGAAGGGCGGCCATATCAGCGGTGCAGATAGAGATAAACCTCTTCTGGTTTTCAGATATCGGTTCTAAGCCAACCTGTGCGCGTCGCTCATCAAGGTGGGCGGGATCCTCAACCTCAAACGGCTCCCACACCCCGGCCGCGACGCAGCGGCCCTGACTGCCGTAGCGCTGAGGACGGTTGTACTTAAGGGCAACACGGTCATATAGCATGGCGAAATTGGATGGGCGGGTATCTCCGGTGGCTACCAGCGGCTCCAGCAGAGCCAGCACGTCTCTCTGAAAGGCCGGGTCATGGTCGGCATGTTGCGCCAGAAGCCAGGCATTGCCGTCCGCCCCCGGACCGTGAGTTGAGATTTTAAACCAGCCGTTTTGAGCCAGTTCGGCTTTTAGCCAATTGGTATTGGAAATATCTGTGGCGCATAGCTCGGCATAAATATAGCTTTTCATATAGTCTAGGACAGGGGGCGACGCATCCCTGGCCCACAACAGCCCCTGGTCTGTCAACATAGTGCCATAGCGTCCAAACTGATCACGGGCCGCCCGCACGGCAAGTTCTTTGGTGCTTGGTGGTAGTGCTTCGTGGGTGGCCTTGAGTGTGGCGGCAATGCCGTCCAGATCAGGGTGGGCGATTTTGCCGACCGACAGGTCGGCCCATGTGGTTTGATACTGCGTTTGACGGGCTTTGACCTCACTCACCCAGTTTTGCCATTCCGCCTCGCTTGTGGCCGTCTGTGCCAGTAGAAGACCGGCCTGAACCGGGGCGTGCCATTGGGGAAGCTTGCAACCTGAGACAAACTTAACGCCTTCAAGTCCTCCGACCTTATAGGCATGAGTTGTGGTCGCACTGATCACCGCCGCAAATTTCGCGTCGCCGGCGTGTTGGCGTAGGTCGTAATATTCGTTGAGGTCCGTCGGTGGGTTTGTGGCGAGGTGTGCGGCAATATCCGCAGGTGTCTTGTCACTGATATTTTCGGCCTTCACAGGCGCTACGAGCAGGAAGATGCCTAATCCAAGAGCCGCGATCCAATGTTTCATAATCTTCCCCCGCGCGCATCGTTTCAAGGTGACAACTTGTGAGGGTTGATGAAGGCTGTCAAGTTGTGGGCCGGACAAAAAAAGTCCCGGTGACAGAAGCCACCGGGATCTAAAGGCCATTACCTTCGAAAATGCCAAATTCCAGAAGGTATTTAAAACCGAACCCAGACGATGAAGGTGAAAAAGGGAAAGACCCTCACCAAAGTCCGGCTTTAAACTCACAGTACGTAAGGGCCGGGAGACGGCACGCTTACACGGCAACAACAGGCTTCAGAATTAGGCCCATCTGACAGCGCTGTCAAATATATTTTTGAAAAATATTTCAAAAATCATCCCTGACGCGAAATCGGCGCGCTAATGCTGCGGCGAACATTTTTTAGTATATTGAATTATATATTTAATTTTTAATATCACGCTGCAGTGCAAAATAATAGTTCTTCGCATTTGCGAGTGCTCTAAGCCTTGACGGCGGCTGATAGCGCTGTCATTAAAGAGGTAATGGGCCGCAATATCATCAGGGTCATGTCTGATGTGTTGCGATGTCCGCGCGTACAGGGAGAGGCGGCGTCACCACGGCTTTTGGCGTTGTGACGGGACGGATATTTTGGCGCCCATGTCAAAAAGACGGGCGCTGAATAGATGTCGTAAGCGTTTCCTCATGGTCCTGCATAAGATATGACGTATAAAAAACGCCCGTATCATTGGTATCGGGCCCAGATGGGAAGCTGAGATGAAATCTGCACACACCAAATCGTCGCCGTTCAAGGCGTGGCTGAAGCTAAGCACGGCCGGACTGATGCTCACGGCCTTAAGCGCCTGCGCGACCTTCAGCGGCGCGGACACCGATGCGGCCCCGATGGCGGCGGCCCCTGCAGTTGCCCCGGCACCGGCACCTGTGGCCGTCAATCCGGTGTGGCCGGAGCTTAAGGATGCCGGTCTGGTCGATGCTGATGTCGAAGCCAAAATCGACGCTTTGATGGCGCAGATGACGATCGAAGAAAAGGTCGGCCAAACCATTCAGGGCGATATCGCCTCGATCAAACCCGAAGACCTGAAAACATATCCGCTCGGCTCCATTCTGGCGGGCGGATCGTCGTCGCCGAATGGCAACGAGCGCGCTACGCCGCAGGAATGGCTTGATCTGGCCGATGCCTATTGGCGTTCATCGCTGGAATATCCGTCCAAGGCCAAGATCCCGCTGCTGTTCGGGATTGATGCGGTGCATGGTCACTCAAACCTCGTGGGTGCGATCATTTTCCCGCATAATGTGGGCTTAGGCGCCACCCGCAATCCCGACCTGATGAAAAAGATCGCCGAAGTCACCGCCTATGAAATGGCGCTGGCCGGCGTTGACTGGACGTTTGCGCCGACGGTTGCCGTTTCGCGCGATAAGCGCTGGGGCCGGGCTTATGAATCCTATTCTGAAAACCCCGCAGATGTTGCCGCCTATGCCGGTAAGGTCGTTGAAGGCCTGCAAGGCGATAAGGGCGGCGATGAGGGCATTAAGCTGGGGCGCATCATGTCGTCGGCCAAGCACTATCTGGGCGATGGCGGCACCTTGGGCGGCAAGGATCAGGGCGATGCCGTGATCAGTGAGGAAGAACTGGCCAAGATCCACAACGCCGGTTATCCGCCGTCGATCGAAGCCGGTGTGTTGTCGGTCATGGCGTCGTTTTCAAGCTGGAACGGTGAAAAGCTGACCGGCAGCAAATACCTGCTGACCGACGTGCTGAAGGGCCGGATGGGCTTTGACGGCTTTGTGGTGTCCGACTGGAACGCGCAAGGCCAGGTGCCGGGCTGCACCAACAGTTCATGTCCGCAGGCGTTTAACGCCGGGATCGACATGTTCATGGCCCCGGATTCGTGGAAGGGCATCTATGAGAACACCTTGGCTCAGGCCAAGTCGGGTGAGATTTCACAGGCCCGTCTGGATGACGCCGTGCGCCGTATCCTGCGCGCCAAGATCAAGGGCGGCCTGTTTGAATTTGGCGCGCCGAAAGACCGCGCCATCACCGGCAAGTGGGAAAATCTATCTAAGCCCGAACATCGCGCCGTGGCGCGTCAGGCGGTGCGTGAATCGCTGGTGCTGCTGAAAAACAATGGCTCGCTGCTGCCCATTAAGGGCAAGGCCAATATCCTGGTGGCCGGTGATGGGGCCGACAATATCGGTAAGCAATCGGGCGGCTGGACGATTTCGTGGCAGGGCACCGGCAACACCAATGCCGACTTCCCGCATGGCCAGTCGATCTTTGGCGGCATCAAGGACGCGGCGACGGCGGCGGGTGGCAAGGCGACCCTGTCGGTTGATGGTTCCTATAAGGGCAAAAAGCCGGACGTCGCCATCGTCGTCATCGGCGAAGACCCCTATGCCGAATTTCAGGGCGACCGTCCGAACCTTGATTACCAGCCGGGTGAGCCCAAGGATCTGGAGCTGATCAAAAAGCTGCAAAAGGCCGGGATTCCCGTCGTGACCGTATTCCTGTCGGGCCGTCCGATGTGGGTCAACCCGGAACTGAACGCGTCTAACGCCTTTGTGGCGGCGTGGCTGCCCGGCACCGAGGGCGGCGGGATCGCTGACCTGATCATCGGTGATGCGGCGGGCAAGGCGCGCCATGATTTCAAGGGTAAGCTCAGCTTCTCATGGCCGAAAACCGCCGTGCAGCAACCGCTCAATGTCGGCATGACCGGCTATGATCCGCTGTTTGCCTATGGCTTTGGGTTGACCTATGCCGACAAGGCCGATCTGGCCCAACAGTCCGAAGTGTCGGGCCTCAGCGATGCCGATGTGGTCAATGTCGATAACTATTTCACCGCCGGTCGTACCAGAGCGCCGTGGAAATTCTATCTGGCTGACCTGAGCGGCGCGAAAGACGGCGAGGGCACCTTCAAGAGCCCGAACGGTATTGCCAGCCAGACCATCGTCGATGCCGGCGCGCAGGAAGCCGGCCGCCGTCTGGTGTTCAACGGTCAGGGCCTTGGGGCGGCATTGTTCCAGGGGCCGCTGGTTGATCTGAGCCGTCAGACGACGGGTGAACTGGCGCTGTCGATCACCTATAAGATGGATAAGGCCGCTGAAGGGCCGGTGACCATCGGTGTCGGGCGTGATCCGTTCATCATGGGCCGTGTCGATGTGTCTAAGGCGCTGGCCCCGACGGGTGGTCAGTTCAAGACGCTGAAGATCAAGCTCGGTTGTTTCCGCGATGCGGGCGCAGACATGAAGCAGATCGGTGTGCCATTTGCGATATCTTCGGAAAAGGCGCTGGACCTGACCTATACGTCCGTCAAGTTGATGGCGGTCGAAGGCGACGGCAACTGTCCGTAAATCAGACGCAGGATAAAGAAAAAGCCCCGGTTCGCCGGGGCTTTTTTTGCGAGTTATTATTTGCGCCCGCTGGCCCAAGCGACACCGTTTGCAACCAGATCAAGATAGGCATCTTCGCGCATGTTGGCTTCGTTGTGGGCGAGCGTCGTGGAAAACACCCGCACATTCTTGGGGCCATAGGTGTGCGTCCAGGCCACGGTAAAGGTCTTGTCGCGGTCGGCAACCTCTGGCGACTCCGGCTGGATGCCATAGATCAGCGGCGTGACCTTGAACGTGGTCAGGTTGTTGTAAAGTTCATCGTTACTGGTCGTCCAACCACTTAGCTCCTTAGTGATCGGATGGGCGGTTTTCGCCACCGTCAGGGTAATCGGCGATTGCGGGCCGTGGCCTGACGATTGGATGCCGGTATATTCAAACCACCTAGCACGGGCCTCGCCCGCCGTGACCGGCTCACGGAAAGTCTCTGCGCGGTAGGAGTGCATGGCGCAGTGCAGATTGACGCCGGGTATGCCCTTTTGGTGCGGGGCCAAAACCGTGTCGATAATCTTTGGGTCGCTTTCATCGGCGGCACATTCATTATGCACAATGACATCAAAACCATCGCCATAGTTCGGATTATCATAGATCGGCAGTTTCGGACGGGTCGCCTGTTCGCCCGGTTTTGGATCGTAATAAAGGTGGCTGACGGTCACATTGAGGCGGGCTTTCAGACCGTCCTCTAAGATTTCACGCTGTTCAGGGTAGTTGTGGCAGCAGCCACCGGTGACGATCAGCACCTTGATTGGTGCCTCCGGCTTGGTCTCAGCCAGTGCTGAGCCTGATACCAGTAAAACGGCTGAGATAAGTGTTGCGCGCCACATGTGCGATCCTCCGGTTATGTTTGGCCGGAGGATGGCCCATGCGGATTGCAAAGGTCAAGCTGTGGTTATTCTGGCACCGCTATGACGAAAGACGCCGATGGCAAACAGGATGAACCCGATCAGGGTAATGATCGAGCCGATTCCGGCCAGAGGTGCGCCCCACGGCAGGCCCAATATCGAGCCAGCGATGCCAGGCGCCATGATGATAAGCCCGATGACCGCTACATAGAAATGGGCCTTGGCCAGCTTGCCCGTGGCCGCTGGGTGACTGCCGTAAAACAGTCCGGCCAGAAACAACCCGACCCAGCCGATCAGATTGATATGGGCATGTACCGGCGACAGGGTGTGATCATGGCTGATCCCCATGACGATGCCCATGCTCATGCCTATAAGGCCGAAAATAATAGCACTGCGTAAAAACCACGACGCAATCATAGCGCGTCCCCCTAATCTATCCGTGTCCAGCCTTCGAAGACGGTTTCGCGGGCGATCTTGCCGTCTTTCATATGGAATACATGCAACAGACGCAGGTCGATTGTGGAACCGATGGGATAGGGGGCCGCCTCGAAGCCTTCGCGCACCAGCTTGAAACGGGCGACGCAGTCATCGATCACGCGGTCAAAGGTGGCGAAGCGCTCAATCGGGGTCATGGATATCAGTTCCATCGCCCCGAACATGCGTCGGTAATTGGCCTCGATCGCGGCCTTGCCGTGCAGGGTGATGCCGCGTGTCGGCATGTCGAGCACGATATCGTCCGTATAGAGCGACATGACGGCACCCGGATCGCGGCCTTCGCCCTTAATGTGCGCATCGACAATGGCAAGGTTCTGTTCGGTCAGGTCGCGGGTCATGAAGGCAGCTTTGGTTTGCGGTTTAAAGTGATGATCGTTGAGATCGAGCGGCATGTAAATTTCCTTTTAATAGACAGAGAATCTGTCCATTTATATATAGACAGTTTATCTGTCAATATGCTACGCCGTGAATTATGAGTAATGTACCCTTGCCCGATGCGCAGGTGACCCTTGGGTCACTGCTGCGCCGCCCTTACGAATATTTGCAGACTAAGGGTTACGGCGGGCTGGCGGCGCGTGGTTTTCCCGATATTCGCCCGGCTCATTCCAGCCTGCTGAGATATATCCGCCCCGAAGGCTCGCGCGTCGTTGATCTGGCAGAACGCGCACAGATCACCAAGCAAAGCATGGCCTATCTGGTGGGAGATCTCGAAAGCCTGGGATATGTGACGGTTGTGCCTGATCCCGATGACGGCCGCGCCAAGCGGGTAGTGCTGACCTCGCGCGGACAGGCGGTGTGGGCGACGCTGATCGAGCTTAGTCAAAGGCTTGAGGATCACTGCGGCGACCTGATCGGGACGGACGATATGGCGGCTTTGCGACGTATCCTGCAAAACCTGTCTCAGGCCCTGGGGCCGCGGGATTAAGCGCAAATAAGCTTAATGTCAGCCGCATATACAGGGGCCTAAAGCCCCATCGCTTATTTATGATATTCTGATGAATATGGGCGCAATCGGCTATGGGGCCGGTAGACGGCAGTTTGCGACCAATACGGACAAGACTATGGATCAGGGGCGTCATGACGGTAAGGTTTCGTTATCGGCGGCACCCGATTTCCTGAAAGGCGAGGGGGAACTGGCGCGGCTGATGCGGACGCATGACTGGGACAAGACCCCGGTCGGGCCGCCTGAGCTATGGCCGCGCAGCCTAAAGACCGCCATCCGCATCATGCTGACCTCGCGCCAGCCGATCTGGGTCGGCTGGGGGCCGGAACTGACCTATTTCTATAATGACGCCTATAAGTCGATCATCGGCGGCAAGCATCCGTGGGCGCTGGGCAAGCCGGTCTCGGAAGTCTGGCGCGAAATCAAAGGGGACATCGAGCCTCTGTTAGCCAAGGCCATGACCGGTGATGAAGGCATTTACGTCGAGGATCAACTCCTGATCATGGAGCGCAATGGCTATCCGGAAGAGACCTATTACACCTTTTCCTATAGCCCGATCCCCGATGATGATGGCGGCGTGGGCGGCATTATCTGCGCCAATACCGATGATACTCAGCGCGTGATCGGGGAGCGGCAACTGGCGTTGCTGCGCGATCTGGCCGCAAAAACCGCCAATTGCCGCACCGCCGAAGACGTGTTTGCTCAGGCGGATAAGGCCTTGTGTTCAAACGCCCATGATATGCCGTTTAGCTTGTTTTATTGCCTGACGGGGGACGCGCCCAAGCTTAAGATGGCGTGCGGTGTGGATCATGAGCACGCCGCTGCCGATCCGCACAACTGGCCCATCGAGCAGATGCGTCGCACAGGTGCGGCGGTACTAGTCGATGATCTTTCGGCGCAGTTTGCTGACCTTCCAAACGGGGCCTGGGATGAGGCACCCACCCGCGCGGTGCTGTTGCCGGTCACTTTGTCGGGTGAGGCTCTGGCCGGGGTGCTGGTCGTGGGGCTTAGTCCCTACCGTCTTTATGACGAGGCCTATCAGAGCTTTCTGCAACTGGTCACCGGCCAGATTGGCGCCAGCATCAGTAGTGCCACAGCCTTTGAGGCCGAAACCCGGCGCGCAGAGGCTTTGGCTGAGCTTGACCGCGCCAAGACGGCATTTTTCTCCAATATCAGCCATGAGTTTCGCACGCCGCTAACCTTGCTCTTGGGGCCGATCGAAGATGCCCTGGCTGACCATCAGACCATTCCCGATAACCGAATCCGTCTGGATGTTGCCCATCGCAATGCGCTTAGGCTGCTGAAACTGGTCAACACCCTGCTTGATTTCGCCCGCATCGAAGCCGGACGGGCCGAGGCCGCCTTTGTGCCGACCGATCTGGGAGCGTTTACGGCGGACCTTGCCTCGACCTTCCGTTCGGCCATGGACAAGGCAGACCTGACCTTCCGCATTGCGTGCGAGACCTTGCCGGAACCGGCCTATATTGACCGCGACATGTGGGAAAAGGTCGTGCTGAACCTGATTTCCAACGCGTTCAAATATACCCTGAAGGGCGAGGTGACGGTCAGCCTGAGACACACGGATCATCAGGCGGAACTGACGGTTGCCGATACCGGCGTCGGTATCTGCCCGCAGGAACTGCCGAATGTGTTCAAGCGCTTTCACCGTGTCGCCGGGACGGGGGGCCGTACCTATGAAGGCAGCGGCATCGGCCTGTCGCTGGTGCAGGAACTGGTGGCCCTGCATGGTGGGCGGGTTGAGGTCGACAGCGAACTGGGTGTGGGTAGCGCCTTTCGCGTGATCCTGCCGCTCGGCCGCGATCACCTGCCGCAGGCGCAGGTGCGTGATGACCGCGGCGGACGATCGGTCGCTGCCATCGGAGCCGAGGCCTATGTCGAGGAAGCCCTGCGCTGGTTGCCGGGGGATGTGCCCGCCTTGTCGCCGCCGTCGCACGGGGCCTCAACCCTGCTGCCGACTGAAGCGGCGGATCATGATCACGCGACCGCCGGGGCCCGTATCGTTCTGGCCGACGACAATGCCGATATGCGCGACTATGTGCAGCGCCTGTTGTCGGCCCATTATGAAGTCGAGGCCGTGGCCGATGGCGAAGCGGCGTGGGCGGCGATCCTGCGTAAGGCGCCCGATCTGGTGCTGACCGATGTGATGATGCCGCGCCTTGATGGGTTTGGCTTGCTTGCGCGATTGCGCACTTTTGAGGCCACCCACAAAATCCCGGTGGTCATGCTGTCGGCGCGGGCGGGCGAAGAAGCACGGGTCGAAGGGCTTGAGGCCGGGGTCGATGAATATCTGACCAAACCGTTCAGTGCGCGCGAACTGCTGGCGCGGGTGCGCTCACAGCTCCAGATGGCGGCCCTGCGTCAGGAGGGCGAGGCGCGGGTGACACGCGTGCTCGAAAGCCTTGATGACGGGGTGCAGGTGCTGGGGGCGGACTGGCGCTTTACCTATATGAACGCAGCGGCGCGTGAGGCCTTATCGGCGCAGGGCATTGATCCTGACGCCCGCATTGGCCAGCATTATTGGGATGATGTATTCCCGGACGCGCGGGGGACTGAGCTTGAGCGCAACCTGCGCAAGGTGATGACCGGGCGGGTCAGTGTCTCCTTTGAAAACTTTTATGCGCCCTGGCAAAAGTGGTTTGCCGTGCGCGCCTTTCCGGTCGAAGAAGGCGGCATTTCAATCTATTTTCAGGAAATCACGGAACGCAAACATGCCGAGGCGGCTTTGCGCGAAAGCGAGGAGCGCTGGCGTGGCCTGACCGAGGCCATGCCGCAACTGGTGTGGGCGACGTCGGCTAACGGAGGGGTCGCCTATATGAACCGGCACTGGCAGTCCTATACCGGGGTGCCTTTGGAGCGCCTTATGGGGCAGGGCTGGGTTGAGGTTCTGCACCCCGATGATCGCGATCGCACCGTGCAGCACTGGGCCGATGCGGTGGCGGGGCGGGCGGCCTATGATATAGAATACCGCCTGCGCCGGTTCGACGGGGCCTATCGCTGGTTCAAGACGCGCGGCGTCAGTGTGCGTGATGACGACGGTCAGGTGCGCATCTGGTACGGCACCTGTACCGACATTCAGGATTCGGTGATGGCGCGCGAACAGGCCGAAAGTGCGAACCGTGCCAAGTCGGAATTCCTGGCCAATATGTCCCACGAAATCCGCACGCCTTTGAACGCGATTGTGGGGCTTACCAACATCATGCTGCATTACCGCACTCAGCCCGAAAAGCATGAGAAATACCTGCTGACCATGAAAGACAGCGCCGAAGCGCTGATGGATCTGATCAATGATGTGCTCGATTTTGCCAAGCTGGAGGCCGATAAGGTCGAGCTGGACTACGGCCCGTGCGATCTAAAACAGGTGCTGGAAGACAGCTTAAGCATCATCTCGGTCAAGGCGCAGGAAAAGGGACTTGAGCAGGGGCTCGACTATGCCTTCGACCCGGATATGCGCTTTTATGCCGATGGCCTGCGTATCCGTCAGGTGGTGACCAACCTGTTGTCCAATGCCGTCAAGTTCACCGCGCAGGGCGAAATTCGCATCAGCGCCGGAGGCACCGTGCGGCCTGACGGCTTGGTCAATGTCCGCATTGGTGTGAAAGATACCGGCGTAGGTATTCCGCGCGATAAGGCCGAGCATATCTTCGATAAGTTCACTCAGGCCGATTCGTCGATCACCCGTAAGTTCGGCGGTACGGGGCTGGGTCTGGCCATCAGCCGTAAACTGTGTGAGGCGATGGACGGGCGCATCTGGGTCATCAGTGACACCGATCAGGGCGCGGAGTTTATTGTGGAGATTCCGCTTAAAGCCCTGGCCGGAACCACGGCAGTTCTCACGCCTCCAGAGATTGCCGATGACGTGCCTGACGGCGGGCAGGCGCGGATTTTGCTGGTCGAAGACTATGCGCCCAATACGCTGGTGGCGACGACCCTGCTGGAGACGCTCGGTTATCGCTACGACACGGCGCTCAATGGTGAAGAAGCCGTGCGCAAATGGCAGGACGGGCGTTACGATGTTATCCTCATGGACGTTCAGATGCCTGATATCGACGGGTTTGAAGCCACGCGCCGCATCCGGTTGCGTCAGGCCGAGGACCGTCGTGAGCACACCCCGATCATCGCCATGACCGCCCATGCTCTGCACGGTGATAAGGAAAAATGCCTGGAAGCCGGGATGGATGATTACATCTCAAAGCCGTTCAATCCGCAGGAATTGAAAGCCAAGCTGTCAAAGCTGCTTAATGTGGCGAGTGTTTAACCAAAATACATGACGGCATAGGCCGCACCAATAATGCCGGCGATCATTAGCGCAATGATCAGGGGCGCGCCCAGCTTAGGGGATTGCTGGCCGATATAGTCATCCTGATACTCGCGCGGGCAGTTTTGGGGGGCGTTATGGGTGGACGGCGGTGTTTGATCGGACATGAGCGCTTACCAACTGCTGTTTGAAACCGGCCCACCCTCATATTACCGAGACTGGCGGTGACCTGATAAACGGGCAATGTGGTTTGGTGCCCTTGATAATAAAGAGGCTTTATTTATCAGGCGGTTTTCAAAAGCTGGCAGCCTGTGGAATAGACCATAAGGATTTTGGGCACCCGCGTTCTGGGCAGAGCGGCGCGCCCGCTGGCATCGTAGAGAAAGCCTGAAATCTCAAAATGCGTCGGATTGTTCGGGCATTGAACCGCGGTCAGCGGGCCGCGTAGGCCCTGCGCTTCGACCAAAGCGCCGTCATAAAGCCGGATACGCAAATTCACCATCAAACATCCACATTTGCATTATGTATGTAGAACATATATAGAACGGTTATCCCGATCATGAGACCTGTGCAAGCCCTTTTACCGCCGACCTACTACCACACCCATTTCCGGGAGATGATGGCGTTTGTCACCGGTTTATACGGCGACGGGCTGGGCTTGGATGAGCGCGAATTTATGGCGCGCTTTGAGCAACTGGGTGAACCGGCGCAATGTCTTTATATCCGGATGGTCAATCGCAAGACGGCGATTTTCCGGATGCGTGACCTCAACTATCCGGAAATCGGTGATATCGCCGCCGCTATGGATCAACTCACCCGCCACGGCTTTGTGCGCGGGCTGGAATGTGGCGATTACCGCGCCTGCCTTGAAGGGATGACCAAGCCTGATCTGGTGCGGGTGGCCAAGGCGGCGGGCCTGCCCGATATGCGCACCACCTGGTCGAAGGGCGATATGGTCGCCTATGTCCATGATCTTTTGAGTTATGACGATTTTATTGATGCGGCGGATATAGGCACCGGTTTTGTGCCGCACTTTCGCGAGCGGGTCGGGTTTTTGCTCTATCTCTATTTTGGCAAGCTTAATGACAATCTGATCGATTTTACCCTGCGCGATCTGGGCATTTTGTCGGTTAAGGCGCGCGAGACGCATGCCGCACGGTTCGATAGTGTTGACGATGCGCGGGCCGGTTATTTCTACCGTCAGCGCTTAAGCGAGCTCAAGGCTAAGGTCATCGATCCGCATCCTTTGGCGGCGCAGATCGAGGCGTTTCCGGCGGCCCTGAGCGATCACAGTCAGGGTTTGCGCGATCTCCTCCTGCACCGGCTGGGGCAGGGGTTTGAGGCGCGCAAAGATTATGGTCGGGCGCTTGACTTCTATGGCCGATCACAAGCGTTCGACAGTCAGGAACGGCGCATCCGGCTGCTGTATGCGCAAGGGGCTGTCGATGAGGTCAAGGCGCTGCTGGATGATATCATGGCCAATCCGGCCCATGACGAAGCCTATATCTTTGCCGACGATTTTTATAGCCGCAAATTTGGCGGGCGACGCACGGGTGTCCTGACCGAATTGCTGCGCTCAGCCCGGACAGTGGTGGTCGATGATCTATATCGTGGTTACCCGGAGGCGGGGGCGATACAGGCGCTGAGCGCCGAAGGTTGGCGCGGCTATCATGTCGAAAATGGCCTGTGGCCAGCGCTGTTCTGGCGGGTGTTTCATGACGAACTGAGCACCGCACCGGTGTGCAATGATTTTGATCCGGTGCCGAAATGCCTGCGCGACGGTCGGTTTCATATCGACTATGCCGATGCCGTGGCGACAAAGATTGCGGCGATCAGAAACGGAAACATCGCCGCGATTTTGAAACCGTCTGCCGTGCCAGATGAGGCGGCGGACACGCTTCGGGATGAGGTGATTGAGGCTTTTGTGGCCGCCGCCAATCCGTGCGCCATAGCCACGGTGCTTGAGGCCTTCGCGCACAACTATTACGGCTTGCGCGATGGCTTTCCTGATCTGGTGCTGATGCGTGAGTGCGACGTGCTCTTTGTCGAGGTCAAGGCCGAGGGTGATCAGATCCGGCGCAACCAGTTGGCGCGTCTGAATCTTTTGAAATCAGCCGGTTTTGATGTTGAAATTGTGCGCCTTAGCTACCGTGTTGATCCGCAGCAAACCTATGTGGTGGTCGATGTCGAAACGACCGGCGGGCGTAGCATTTATGACCGGGTGACCGAGATCGGCGCGGTCAAGGTGCGCGGTGGTGAGGTGATTGATGTCTGGCAAAGCCTGATCAATCCTAAGCGGCCGATACCCGCCTTTATCACTGAACTGACCGGCATTACCCATGACATGGTGCGTGACGCGCCGACCTTTGATCAGGTGGCCGATGCATTTGCGGCGTTTATGGAGGGGGCAATCTTTGTCGCCCACAATGTCAATTTCGACTACGGCTTTATCTCCGCGGAATACCGGCGCCTCGGTCGCGGATTCAAATACCCAAAGCTGTGTACCGTTGCGTCGATGCGCAAGCATTATCCCGGCCTGTCAGCCTATGGTCTGGCACCCCTTTCGCGGGAATTTGGCATTGAGTTGATCGGCCATCACCGGGCACTGAACGATGCCCATGCGGCAGCGGGTCTGCTGGCGCTGGTCAATGAACAAAGGGCCCTTAAGGGATAAATTTCGCCACGATCTGCTCGAAATCATCAAGGCTGAACGGTTTGGCGATATAGCCGTCCATGCCCATGTCATAGCACTTTTGCGCGGCATCCCCCAGCGCATGGGCCGTCATGCCAATGATGCGCGTCCCTTGCCCGGATGTTTTCACCTTCACGCTCTCGGCTTCGATCTGGCGGATGGCCTGAGTGGCGCCATAGCCATCCAGCCGGGGCAAGTTGATATCCATCAGGATCAGATCGTAGCGGCTGCGTTTAAAGGCGGAGATGGCCGCTTCGCCGTCCTTGGCGATGTCGATGTCATAGCCCAGATTTTCGAGCAGGGTACGTGCCACCAGCACATTGGCCTCATAGTCCTCAACCAGCAGGATATTCCTGCGGCTCGGCATAACGATGGGGGCCTTCGGCGGTCGCACGGTCGGCGGGCTGATCTTGGGGGGATGGGCCGTAGCGGTATGGCTGATCAGCGGCAAACGCACGGTAAAGGTTGAGCCCAGACCCGCCGTGCTGTCGACCTCAATGGTGCCCTGCATCAGTTCGATCAGTTTCTTGGTGATGGTCAGGCCAAGGCCGGTGCCGCCAAACCGGCGGGTGATGGTCTCATCGGCCTGAGCATAGGGGTTGAAGATGCGCGCCACCTGATCTTCGGACATACCAATGCCGGTATCGACGACGCTCACCTGTAACCATTCGCCTGTTTCATCGCGGCTGGTCTCAACCGAAATGTTGATCTGGCCGGCATCGGTATATTTGACGGCATTGCCGATCAGGTTGGTCAGAACTTGCCGTAGGCGCACCGGATCGCTCAGGAAATAGTCAGGCACATCATCGGCAATGTGTGCCCTTAAGGCGACGTGCTTTTCAAGTGCGCGCGGCGTCAGCATGGTCACAACGTCGTTCAGTTCGCGGCGCAGGTCGGTGGCGCGCGTCTCCAGCGTCAGTTCATTGGCCTCAATCTTGGACAGGTCGAGCGAATTGTTGATGATGCTCAATAAGGCGTCGGAACTGATGCCGAGCGTCGAGACCAGTTGCTTTTGCTTGTCGTTCAGGCTCTGGCGCTCAAGGATGGCGGCGATGCCGATGATGGCATTGAGCGGGGTTCTCAGTTCATGGCTCATATGGGCCAGAAACTCGGACTTGGCCGCATTGGCCCGGTCGGCATTGAGCCGGGCATTTTGCGCCAGTATGCCGATGATGGCGTGGGCCATTTCGATGTCGTCCAAAGACCAGTCGATGGCGTTGTTGCGCACCTCTTCCTTCCACGTCTCGAACGAACTGCGCGGCAAAAGGCGGTGACCGGCGCGGGTTTCATGGACGGTCTTTTCCGGCTTTCCGGCCCAGGTGACTTTTTCGATCTGAGGGTCGCGCCGCCAGATGATGTATTCACCGCGCCCCATGGTGATCGGGGCAGCCATCACACCGCCCCTCCACTCGTGCAGGGCATTGCCATCGGAAAAGAAACTATCGATAGCGCGGGTCTTGAAGATCGACGCAGGGCTGTGGCTGTCCAGCCAGTTCACCAGTTGCGCGGTGGCGGCTTTGGGCGGCATATTGCCATAGCTGTCGCAGCGGTCGCGCCGCCAGATGGTCAGGCCGTCGGCGCTCAGTGCGTCCATGATATCCAGATGCTGGCGGCCGATCAGCTCAGACAGCTCATGATTGCCGAGCAGAGCCGTTGAAATACGCTCAAGGATCGTCTTGCGCCGTTCGCGGGCCGCCAGATCAGCGACTTCGGTCATGGACGACAGGTGAGCCGAAAAGATGTGGCCCATGATTTCCGACACCAGCCGCACCGTGTAGGGCACATGATGCGGCGAATTGTGGTGGCAGGCAATCAGGCCCCAGAACCGGCCGTTCTGAAAGATCGAAATCGACATAGACGCCTTAACGCCCATATTGGCCAGATACTGCACATGGATGGGCGATACGCTGCGTAACATGCACATCGACATGTCGAGCGATTCCCCCGTCTGCGGATTGAGTGGCGGTGTCAGCGGCACCGGGGCATAAGAAATATCCGAGATCTGACGGATAAAGCTTTTCATATAAAGCCTGCGGGCCTGCGGCGGAATGTCGGAGGCCGGAAAGCGCAGGCCGAGATAGCTGGGCATAAACTCAGCGCGCGCCTCTGAGACCACCTGACCGTTCCAGGCGTCATCGAACTGATACAGCTTGACGCGGTCAAAGCCGGTGATGCGGCGTACGCAGCCGGTGACATAATCAAACAACTCGGCCAGCGTGCGCGGGGCGCGGATACCGATCGAAAACTGGCGCATTTCATCGTGGAAAGCGCGGTCGGCCAGGGCGGTCTCTGTCTGCCGAAACTCCAGCTCAACGATCAGATTGGGGCCGCTATAGTGGGATATGGCATCAAAGTCGCGGTCATTAAGCGTAACAATGCCTGAGCGCATGGGCTGCAAATCGCCGTCGCGCGCGACCTCCATCAGGTAGTCGACCTTAGCCGTTCCCAAAACCTCATCAAGCGACGTCCCCAGTAAGGCTTTGGCCTCAATGCCCAGAACCTTGCCCGTATTTTCGCTGACCTGAACAATGGTGCGATTGTGCGGGTTGACGGCGAACAACAGGCCGTAGGGCTGAATGGAGCCGGGGATATGGATCGGTTCGTGCTCACATGATTGCAGCGCCGCATCCAGTTCCGCATCAGTCAGTTCGTCCCGTTGCGTGAACGGCATTTACGGCGTCTCCGGATGGGGTGGTGAAGGATCATAAAGGCGCAGGCAGGTAGGTATATGCTGCGCAAAATCAGCAACCGATACGGTTCGGATATGACTTCATAATCGAAAATTTGCAGCCCGATAATACATGGTTTTGGGGTGTTGTATGCGCACAAGTGCACACAGAGCCTTAAGCGGTATAGATGGGGAACTATGATCAGGCGATCACCGACAGAGAACGGCATCAATGAAGACACGCACGTCAGCAACCTGTTGAACGCCCTGCGTCCTGCCGATCTGGCGCTGCTGGAGCCACATCTGGAACGGGTCTATGTCGATGCGGGGACTGTGCTGGTCGAAGCGGGCGATACCGTCAAATATGCCTGGTTTCCGTGCGGGCCTACGCTGGTGTCATTTCTGGTGCTGCTTGAGGATGCGCGCGGGGTGGAAACGGCGCTGATTGGCCGCGAAGGGGCGGTCGGCGGTATCGTCAGTCAGGGGCGTCTGCCCGCCTATGCGCGGGCGGTGGTGCAGTTTCCCGGCCCCATGTTGCGCATCGATGCCGGTTTGCTGGAGGCAGCTAAGTTAGAGTCGGTTAAGCTCAGGCATTTCTTTGCACGCTATGCCGATTGCCTGCTGGCGCAGGTGTTTCAAGGCGTGGCCTGCAACGCCACCCATTCCATCGAACAGCGTACCGCCAAATGGCTGTGCGCCGCCATTGACCGGACGGGTGATCACGTCCTGCCGTTGACGCAGGAGCAACTGGCCGGGATGTTGGGCGTTGGCCGCAGTTATGTCGGAAGGGTCGTCGCCACAATGAAACGGCGCGGCACCCTCAGGACATTACGCGGGCGTTTGATGATCAATGAGTTTGATGACCTTAAGGCTCTGGCCTGCGGCTGCAACGGTCTGGTGCGCGCCCATTTCGATGAAGTTCTGGCGGGCGTTTACCCGTCTGAGGGTGAGGGCTAAAACCGCAGGAACAGGTTCCGGAACCACATCGGGCCGGTTTTGGCCATCTGGCGCCAGTCTGCGCTGTCTTCGGCGGCAATTTCGGGGGTAAAGCCCCACGGATTGAAGGTCTTGATACGGCTGGCCTTATAGGCGGCGGCATTGCGGGTCACCAGAACCAGCCCGTGCACGGATGCCGTCGCGGCCATCAGCGCATCACGGCTGTCGCTGATGGCTAAGTGTGCGCGCTTTTTGGCGACCGCCGCATCAACCGACAGGATATGGCCATCAAAGGCCGTCATCACCTGATGATCCAGCCAGCCGCGCAGGGCCGCACCGGCCAGTTTATCGCGGGTGGTAAGCTGGGTGACGTGGGTTTCAAGCTCAATCAGGCTGAGCGCCGACATAAACAGGTTCTGGCGCGCCACACTACCGGCCCAGGTGGTCAGGCCCTTATCGGTCTGACCGGATTTTGCCTTGCGTAGCTCCAGAATGATGTGGGTATCGAGCAGGTACATCAGAACTTAAGGCCGGACGATCCGGCCTTATCCCAGTCAGCGCCCGAATCCTCAGCCGTGGTCGGGGTTGCGGCCTCCGGCATGGCCAGCAGATCGACGATGGTTTCGGTCTTACCGGTCATGTGGCGAAAGGCCTCAAAGCTCATCAGGACGTGAGTCGGCCGCCCGCGGTCGGTAATATAGACCGGCTCAAGTCGGGCTTCGCGCTTGGCGCGGCCGACATCCTGATTGAATTCGCGGCTGGTGAGGGTGGCCATCAGGTGTAAAATCCGTAGCTACATAGGTATATTGACGGCGTTGTCATGTAGTAATGTTACTACGTAGTGTTGAATTGGCAACAGAAATTTGCTCAACGAAAACAAAATGGTATGAAGCGCAAAAAGCGTCAAATTAGGATTTGACCCCGGTGAAAGTTTCAGCCTCATTTACGGGCAGAGCCGCAGAGCTCGATAAAAAATTATTTAGTAAAGGGAGCCTGGGGCATGCCGACGACGGGGCACACTATGGGGACGGTTGAGATTTTTCTCATCGCCATGCTGATTATTTTAACCGTGCCCTATCTGATATGGCGCTGTTTCAAGACGGAATATTACGCGCCGCTGGTGGTGGTGCAGATTATCGGCGGCATACTGTTGGGGCCGGGTGTGCTGGGGGCGGTGTTCCCGGACTATTACACTTTCGTGTTCAATCCGCAGGTCATTACCGCACTCAATGGCATTGCGTGGTGGGCGGTGATGATCTTTGTGTGGATCGCCGGGATTGAACTCGATCTGAAAAAAGCGTGGCAATACCGCTCGGAAACCAGCGTCACCGCGGGGCTGGCCCTGGGCACGCCACTGATCTTTGGCTGCGTGGCCGCGGTTGGGATTATCATGGTCAGCGGCACCGCCGGATGGATCGGGCCCAAGGGCACGACCTGGCAATTTGTGCTCGGCATCGGCATGGCGTGCGCAGTGACGGCCCTGCCTATTCTGGTGCTGTTTATGGAAAAGCTCGGCATCCTGCGTGAGGCCTTGGGGCAGCGAATTTTGCGTTATGCCAGCCTTGATGACATTGCGATCTGGGGCGTTCTGGCGCTGATTCTGCTGGACTGGGATCGCGTCGGACGCCAAGCCATGTATCTGGTTGGCTTTATGGCCGCGGCGTGGTTGATCCGTAAGCTGATGCGCAAGGTGCCGGAGCGTGACCGGTGGTATATCGGCCTGATCTGGCTGGCTGCCAATGGTTTTGCCGCTGACTGGAGCGGTCTGCACTTCATGGTGGGGGCGTTCCTGGCCGGGGCCGTGCTCGATTCGGATATGTTCGACCAAAAGCAGATGGATTTGTTCCGCAACCACATCCTGCTGGCCATCATGCCGGTTTTCTTTCTGTCGACGGGCCTGAGAACCAATTGGGAAGTCGGCGGATTTGCGGTCTTTGCCGTGGCTGGGGTCCTGCTGGTGGCGTCGGTGGCGGGCAAACTGGCTGGGGTTCAGATTGCCGGAAAGATGCTGGGCTGGCAAAAGGGCGAGGCTTCAATCATCGGCTGGCTGTTGCAGACCAAGGCCCTGATCATGATCATCTTCGTCAATATCCTGCTGGATAAAGGCGTGATTACCAATGAAGCCTTCACAGCGACGCTTTTGATGGCGGTCGGCAGCACCATGTTGTCGATACCCTTGGTCACGCCAAAGCTGGAAAAAATGCGCTCATTGATATTCAAATCGGCGCAGGCTGACAGCGCGCAAAGCCCGCCAAGGTGACTGAGTCGACAAACTCCTGACGGTGGTCAGGCCATTACCGGGGCTTTTTCGCTAAAGCCCTGATCATAGATTTGACGGATCAGGGTGCGGTGCGCGGGCAGGTCTTTGGTGGCGCGCTCCCCGTACGAAGTGATGCGGGCAAAGATGCGTTCGGTTTCGGCCGCATTGGGGAAGTTGGACCGCCCTCCCGACAGATCAGTCTTAAAGCCCATGCCATAGAGAATGTACTGGTAGTTAAAGAACGCGAACGATTCCAGATCGAGCAGGAAATCAAAGCGGTTCGGCGGGCGATAGCGCCATTGCTCAAGCAATTCGCGCAGTCGTTCCGGCACGGACGCAGGATCGGTATTATCGCGCCAGAACGGCTCCTCGCGCTGGCTTAAGGCATAGTGCAGCTTCAGGAAGTTGATGATGTTGTCATAGCGCTTGACCATCAACTCATTAAAACGCGCCGCCGGGGCATCAATCGGGCCATTGTGCGGGAACAACTCCGCAATCATGCTGATGGCCACTTCGATCATCACCACGCCGGTCGATTCCAGCGGCTCCATAAACCCGCCCGACAGGCCGACCGCCACGCAGTTCTTAACCCACTGAGTGGTGCGATAGCCCGGCTCAAACGGGATAACGCGGGTTTGTAATTCATAGGGTTTGGGGCCGATGTAACGGCGCAAAGTGGCTTCGGCGTCAGCATCCGTGGCGTGGTCGCTGGAATAGACATAGCCGATCCCGCGCATCCCATCGAGGCCGATATCCCAGGTCCAGCCCGCCTCATGTGCGGTCGAAACCGTGTAGCTTTCTATCGGCGCATCGGGTTTATCATAAGGGATTTTGCAGGTGACGGAGCGATTGGTGAATAGATATTGGCGCACGCTGTGGAACGGCGCGTCCAATGCCTTGCCGATCAGTTCGGCGTGAAAACCGGTACAGTCGATATAAAGATCGGCGGTAAGCGACCCGTGCTCATGGGTCATAATCCGGTCAATCGCACCGGTGTCATCAAGCTCAACGCCCTTGAGGGTGCCGCTTAGGTGACGCACGCCCAGGGCCTTGGCCCGTTCGGCCAGCACATGGGCCAGTTTCACTGAATCAAAGTGGTAAGCGTAATTGAGCGGCCCGGTGAAATCACCTTCGTGAGGGCGTTTAGGCGCGCGCTGGGCCTCGGCCACGCGCTTCTGAAAGGTCACGGCCTGCGCAAACGGCAGACGGGTCGCCTCATCCTGCAACAGCCAGTAGGGCAGAAGGCCCGCCCCTTCGGTATAGAACGGCGCCTCGAACGGATGGAAATAATGCTCGTGCTGGCCGTTGTGCGGCGTCTTGACCCAATCGGCAAAGCGGATGCCTTGTTTAAACGTCGCTGAGGTCTGGCGCATGAACTGGGCTTCGTCGATGCCCAGAAATTTCAAGGTATTGCGAATGGTCGGGAACGTGCCTTCCCCGACGCCGATAATGCCGATGTCAGACGATTCCAGCAGGGTGATATTGAGTTGCTGCTGATCACCAATATCAAAAAATTTGGCAAGGTAAGCCGCCGCCAGCCATCCGGCGGTGCCGCCGCCGACAATAAGAATGTTCCGCTTTGAATTCATCCGCGAAACATAGCTTGGTTTTCAAGCGGGAGAAAGTCGGTTTAATTTACACCCACGGCCTGAGTTGACGCCGGATCAGAAATCGAACCTTCGTGGTTGTCCTGATAAACGGCATCGGCAGCATTATTGGTGGAGCTTGACGGATTAATTGCTGCGAAGGCAATCAGCAGGCCGACCACCAAAGCCACCGCTGTGATAATCACCCACGGAAACCCTCTGACCGGTGGCTTTCCGGGTTCATCGGTGTCGATGTGGTTTGGATCATGAGGGGCCATTTCGTCTCTCCTTATGGATTTCCGATAATTATGGGCTCCCATCCATAAGGTGTCAGTGCGATGTCATCAGTCACAAATAAGCGAACGATATGGTCCGAAAAAGGGTGACCTGACGGCAAATACCCTTATGATAATCCGTCAATGTTGAGACCATAAAAGGCCCGCCATGATCCGTAAAACCCTCACGATGACCACCTCATTTCTCAAAAGCGAAGCCGCAGGCGGGTTGATCCTTATGGCCGCCGCCGTGGCAGCGATGGTGGTGGCCAACTCCCCGCTGTCCGAGGATTATTTCCACCTGCTACATGTCTATGTGGCGGGTTTGAGCCTTCAGCACTGGATCAATGACGCGCTGATGGCGATCTTCTTCCTGATGGTTGGCCTTGAGATCAAGCGCGAGGTTCTGACCGGAGAATTATCGACCTGGTCGCGCCGGGCCTTACCGGGGCTTGCCGCCATTGGCGGGGTCGCCGTGCCTGCGCTCATCTATGTCGGTATCAATGCCGGGACACCGGAAAGTTTACGCGGCTGGGCGATACCTACCGCTACCGACATCGCCTTTGCGCTGGGTGTTCTGGCGCTTTTGGGATCGCGCGTGCCGGTGGCACTCAAGATTTTCCTGACGGCGCTGGCGATCATTGATGATCTGGCGGCCGTCATTATTATCGCTATTTTCTATACCGCCGATTTGAACCTTCAGATGTTGGGGGCGGCTGCCGGATTGTTGGTCCTGCTGTTTCTGATGAACCGCTTTAAGGTCAAGTCGCTATGGCTTTATCTGGCTGTCGGCGCGGTGCTGTGGTGGTTTGTCTATAAGTCCGGCGTTCATGCGACGCTTGCCGGGGTGGCGACGGCGCTGTTTATCCCGCTGCACACTCACAAAGGCGAGCATGACGACCACCATTCGCCACTGGTGCGTCTTGAGCATGCCCTGCATAAACCGGTGGCGTTCCTGATCGTGCCGATCTTTGGCTTTGCCAATGCCGGGGTGTCGCTGGCGGGGTTTTCATGGGAGGCGCTGCTGCTGCCCATTCCGCTAGGTGTCGCCGCCGGGCTGTTTTTGGGTAAGCAGGTTGGGGTGTTTGCGGCGGCGTTTTTGGCTATCAAAACCGGTGTCGCGCCCATGCCCAAGGACACAAGCTGGCCGCAAATCTACGGCCTGTCGCTGCTGTGCGGGATCGGCTTTACCATGAGCCTGTTTATCGGCTTGCTGGCCTTCCCGACCCATCCAGAAGCACAGGATGCGGTCAAGATCGGCGTGCTGATGGGCTCGATCCTGTCTGGCGTGATCGGCTACATTGTGCTTAGCTTTTGCGGCAAAAAATCCGTGTCGTCACCGGCTCTGCCATAGGGCGGGGCGGGCGTCGATATAGTCCGTCAGCAGGCCCTTGAGGATCACGTCATCGGCCACGGACGGGTGGGCGTGGCAGCCTGCGTAATCAAGCCCGGTGAATATGATCGTATCGACCTGGGTTTCACCCTGCGATTTCAGAGTTTTTTCGACCTGTAAGACCTGATCGCGGATTTCGCCGCCCGATTGGTCTGAGGCCATCAGGATAAACTGCGCCTTGGGGTTTTTAGCGCGCAAGGTTTTGACGAACGTCACATAGGTGTTGCGGTAATCAGTGCGCAGGTCTTCGCGGGTTTTCCATTTCTCATCGGGCTTGAGCGCGGTTGAAAAATCATTGGTGCCCAGACCGATGACGATGATCTGCGGTTGCCAGTTTTCGGCTTTGTATTCGGTCTTGCCGTCAAACAGGGTGTAGTTGTGCAAAACGGGCAGGGTATCGCCTTTAATCCCATCATAATTGCGCACCACACCGCGACCGGAAAAAGCATTGATCTGGTAATCGGCATTATACGCCTTGGCGGTCAGCGGCCCGAACGCCTGAGACGTATCAGTCGTCGCCCAGACTTCGTCGGTGGTGCACTCACGCTTAGGCGAGGTATTGCCATAACCGACGGTGAAGCTGTCGCCGATAAACTCGATCTGCCGCGCGCGAGCGGGGGGCGGAATAGCGTCATCCGAGGCGTTAGAGAAAAAGCCCAGAAATTTACCGGTATCGCTTTGAGACTCTGTAATTTTTTCCAGCCTATAACGATCACCATGATCATTACCTTCGTGATCGAAGCGGAAATTGGCGCGTCCCGGACGCACAATTACTCTGAACAGTTGACCGTTCAGATAGAGCTTGTAGATGTTTATCTTGTCATCGAATTTGAGTGTGACCGATCGGCCGTTAGTCGCGGTCTCAAAATATATACCTGGCCATTGATGTGCTTCGCCTGCCTGTTGAGCCGAGGTTTCTATACGCCCGCCGGTATGATGAGGCAGGCGGGTTTCGGCAACTGCATTCGCTGAAAGTGCACATGAAATGGTTGTGGCAAAAACTAAGGCTAATTTCATGTTATTTCCCCTGCCAGATATTGGGGCGTTGATCGATAAAGCTCGCCACAATATCGGCCATGGTTTTGTGGTCGTTCAATGACGGGTGCCAGTCGCAGGCGGTCGATTCAAGTTTTGGGTAAACGACGGCGTCAATCTTGGTATCACCAGTGGCCTTATAGGCGGTAAGAACGGATTTGGAGGCGGCGAAATAATCCTCATTAAATCCGTCCTGAAGCCCTATGAGAATGAACGCTTTCGGATTCTGGGCCCGGATGTCAGCCAGAAATGTCAGGAAGGTCGCTTCCCAGTCGGCGCGTAACGCGGCCACATCTTTCCATTTTTCGCCGGGTTTTAGTGGCGTTGAAAAATCATTGCCACCAAGCGCGATCACAATCACTTGCGGCGCCCAGCCCTTGCGGTCATAGGGTGTCGGATCATCGAACAGCACGCGCGCATAAAGCACCGGCATGGGCCGGTCAGGCTCTGAGCCGTCATAATTGCTCACAATGCCAATGCCGGAATAGGCGTTAAGCTGAAAATCGGCATTGTATTTGTGAGCCACCTGCGCGGGATAGGCCTTATGGCTGTCGGTGGTCTCAAACACTTCGGCCTTGGTGCACTCGCGCTTGGTTGAGGTATTGGCGTAACCGACCATATCGGAATCGCAGATATATTCGATCTGCCGCGCGCGGGGTGCCGGGGCGGGGAGAACCGAGTCTGTGTCGCGAACCAAAATTCTACTTACCCCCATAAAGCTACTACCTTGCGATTCGGTCTGTGCTTCGACGCGGATATGATGAGGTCCCTCGCTGAGCCTGCTGTAGTGGAAGGTTGTGTAAATTGGTTTTGACTGGGTATCTACCTTTTTGCCGTCAACATAGACGCTAAAAATATTGGTCTTACCGTTGAGGATCAGGTCGAAAGAGGTGCCCTTAATATTGGCTTCCCAATAGGCACCGGGCCATTGATATGTTCGATGAAGTGCGCGGGCAACGCTGTGTATGGGAACGCGTTCGCCCTCTTTGCAGTCGGGGCAGGGCACGCCGATATTGGTGACGGTAAGTGGGATTGAAGGCGTCTCGGGGTTTTGTGCTGCTACGCTGGTCGCGGTTAGAAATACGAGTCCTAGGAAGAATCGTTTCATGCGCTTTCCCCGTCTTATTATGATGCCGCACTCAATCCGGCCATGACAGCCTTGTCAAGCACGGCCAACTAAAAAGGCCGCCCGTGATGCGGACGGCCTTTTGATTGGTGCTGCACCCCTCCACCACTTCGTGGTCCCCCTCCCCAGCCGAGCTAGGGAGGAGAAAGGGGGTACATGGGGGAAAGTCATTTCCCCCATGAGGGCTAAGCCAGTGCCTTGCTGAGGTTCTCGCTGATCTTGTCGAGGAAACCCTCAGTCGTCAGCCAGCCTTGCTTATCACCGACCAGCAGGGCCAGATCCTTGGTCATGAAGCCGGCTTCAACCGTATCGACGCAGACTTTTTCCAGGGTCGCCGCAAACTTGGCCAGTTCTTCGTTACCATCCAGCTTGGCGCGGTGCGACAGGCCCTGGGTCCAGGCAAAGATCGAGGCCATTGAGTTGGTCGAGGTCGCTTCGCCCTTTTGATGCTGACGGAAGTGACGGGTCACCGTGCCGTGAGCGGCTTCGGCTTCCATGATCTTGCCATCCGGAGTGACCAGAGCCGAGGTCATTAGGCCAAGCGAGCCGTACCCTTGCGCGACCGTATCGGACTGAACGTCGCCGTCATAGTTCTTACAGGCCCAGACGAACCCGCCCGACCACTTCAAGGCTGATGCGACCATGTCGTCGATCAGACGGTGCTCATAGGTCAGACCCAGTTCCTTGAACTTTGCGGCATATTCAGCGTCGAAAATCTCTTGGAAGATGTCCTTGAACCGGCCGTCATAGGCCTTGAGGATGGTGTTCTTGGTCGACAGGTATACCGGATAGTTGCGCGAAATGCCGTATTCAAACGACGCACGGGCAAAGTCACGGATCGACTCATCAAGGTTATACATGCCCATAGCGACACCGGCGCCGGGGAATTTGAAGACTTCGTATTCCTGCACCTTGCCGTCGTCGCCTTCGAACTTCATGGTCAGCTTGCCGGGACCGGGGACGAGGAAGTCCGTCGCCTTATACTGGTCACCAAAGGCGTGACGACCCACGACGATCGGCTGAGTCCAGCCGGGGACGAGGCGCGGCACGTTCTTGCAGATGATCGGCTCACGGAACACAACGCCGCCCAGGATGTTGCGGATGGTGCCGTTTGGCGACTTCCACATCTTCTTGAGGTTAAATTCCTTCACGCGCGCTTCATCAGGGGTGATGGTGGCGCACTTGACGCCGACGCCGCAGGCCGCAATGGCATTGGCTGCGTCAATGGTGACCTGATCGTCAGTGGCATCACGGTTTTCCATGCCCAGATCGTAATATTGCAGGTCGATGTCGAGATAGGGGTGGATCAGCTTGTCCTTGATCCACTGCCAGATGATGCGGGTCATTTCATCGCCGTCAATATCGACGACCGGATTTGCAACTTTGATCTTAGCCATGAGGTTTCCTTAAAATAGACCGGCGCTTCGCAGGAGGGCGCACAGGGCCGTTCCCGCAGCGATGGAGGTTTCCCTATAGACGAAAAGAGGGTGGGGATGAAAGGGGGATTCGACAACCTGTATCAGGTGTCGTCAGCATCCAGCATATCCCCTAACCTATCCAGCCGCCTTTGCCATAGGGGGCGGCGGGCGCGGGCCCACTGCTCCAGCACTTCAAGGCCGGCCGGATCGATTGTGCACGATCGGACGCGACCGATCTTTTCGGTTTTTATAAGACCGGCAGCCTCCAGGATTGCCAGATGCTGGCCGACTGCCGTGAGCGTCATGTCATAATGCGCCGCCAGCGCCGATACAGATAGTGCTGTATCGGTCAAACGCTCCATTATGTCGCGGCGGGTGGCATCCCCCAGCGCCTGAAACACACGCTCAGGCGTCAATGGGAGCTATCCGGTGCTTTGGCCAAAAACGCGGCCAGACTCATAAGCAGTTTCTCCCAGCCGTCTTTGCGCATCTCAGGCCCGTCCGAATTTTCAAAGAACGCCCCCTGATGGGTGCAGGTCAGGCGCGTGCCGCCATCCTCTTCGGTAAATTCAAAACTGAGCAGAGAGCCGGAAAACGGCGTGCCATTCATCATCATATTAGACGCGCAGACGATACGCTGCTGATCCACTATATCCAGAAAGATGCCTTCGGATGATATGACCGCACCCGGAAACGGCGTGTTGTCACCCATCACCCAGCGGGCGCTCTCCTTGCCGCCGACCTTAAACTCAAACGCGATATGGTCGCCAGGACGTGCCACGCCCTCGGGGCTCTGCCACTTCGCCCGCAAGGACGGTTCGGCAAAGGCCGCAAAAACTTTCGCCAAAGGGTGAGGGTAGGTCTTGTCGATAGCGAAAGACGCATGAGTTACGGGCATGGTGATCTCTCTTTCTAAAAGTGAAGTTTAAGCTTGAGTATCATGCGGTGGGCCAATAATCAAGTTTTGACTTCACTATCGGAAGGCGAAGCACGTTGGGGCGGTCGCCGCTTGAGTGATATCCGTCTAACGACCGCCCGCCGGGAAGTCCTAGGCCTCGGCCAGCTTTTGCACATCTCTGGCCGTCAGGGGCTGGCCGCCGATGGCCCAGTCGCCGCTATTGATTTCATTAATCTTGACCCAGGTAACGCCGCGCAGGGCTTCGCCTTCGACGCGGATCATGGCGTTGGTAACCTCAGTAATCATGGCCTGCTTTTGTGCCGGGGTAAAAACGTCCTTGATGACGTCTATAGTAACGAGGGGCATGGCAGTTTCCTTTGTGTTGCATGCGTTGTGTTCAGAGCGTCAGGATTAGTGACGCGCACACAGATGGAGACAACCGCGCGATGCGGGCCAGTGTAGAAACTATAGCGAAGGCGATCAGGGTTTCGTGCTAAGCTTAGTGAATTCACAGCAAGAGGGCGCGCCATGTCTGAGGCGGGTTACAACCAGTTCTGTCCCGTAGCTAAGGCCTGCGAGTTGCTTGAGCCGCGCTGGACCTTGCTTATCCTGTGTGAAATGTGGTCGGGGTCTACGCGCTTTAACGATATCGGGCGCGGCGTGCCCGGTATGTGCCGACACTGTTGTCGCGAAGACTGAAGGACATGCAGGGCAGCGGGCTTATCGCGCGTCATCACGATGTCACGACCGGGCAGGTCAATTACATACCTACGGACATGGCGCGTAAACTTGAGCCGATCGTCCATGCCCTTGGGCAGTGGGCCCATGAAAATATAGATTCCGCCGTTACTCTGCAAAAACTCGATAGTCGGCTTTTGATGTGGAACGTCCGGCGCAAGATCGATTTGCGTCGCTTTCCGGATCGCCGCTCTGTGGTGCAGTTTATCTTTCCCGAACAAAAGCCTGAACACCGCAATTACTGGCTGATCGCCAGACCGGGCTGTGAGGTTGATCTGTGTGTCACGGATCCGGGGTTTGAGGTCGATCTGTTTGTCGAGAGCGAATTGAAAACCTTGACCCGCATATACATGGGCTTTGCGCCCATGTCAGAGTCTATCAAGCGGGGCGAGATGTACGTTGTCCGGTGATGATGCTCTGGCGGCCTCTATTCAGGACTGGATGCGATTAAGTTCGTTCGCACCGCAGGAGACTTATAGATGTTAGCCAGAACGGTTGGGGCTTTTTTACAATAAACGCTTGCCCTATAAGCGCGCCTTGTTCGTCGCGTCTTGTCACCAAGACTGCGATCGCCTTTTGGAAGCCCCCTCATGAAAGACAAACGTCCGGCGCCTGAGCGCGACCCTAACCTGACCCCGCCGTGTGTGATCCTCGATCGACCGCAACTGGCCGACAATATCGGGGCGGTCGCGCGCGTTATGGCCAATTTCGGTTTGCATGAATTGCGTCTGGTAGC